>NZ_JBHXRL010000007.1:0-408350 GCF_042717315.1 Streptomyces sp. NPDC058650 | reverse complement strand
CAACTTCTACGCGTTCGTCGAACTCGACTCCCTGGGACTGCCGTTCGACCGCGAGCGCAAGGACGACCTCCTCGCCGCCGGACTCGCCGTCATGGCCGCCGTCAACGCCTCACCCGACCGGCCCGTGCACCCCACGCAGCCGGAGATCGCCGGGCTCAAGCACGTGTACCTCGCGGCACCCCGCTCCGACGCCCGCCGCTCGCGGCACGCGATGGCCATCCACCCCGGCTGGTTCGACCGCTCGCCGTGCGGCACCGGCACCTCGGCGCGCATGGCCCAGCTGTACGCCCGCGGCGAGCTCCCGCTCGACACCGACTTCGTCAACGAATCCTTCATCGGTACGGAGTTCACCGGCCGGCTCACCGCCGAGACGGAGGTCGGCGGCCTCCCCGCCGTCGTCCCGACGGTCACCGGCCGTGCCTGGATCACCGGCACCGCGCAGTACTTCCTCGACCCGGACGACCCCTTCCCCGGAGGCTTCCTCCTGTGACCGACACAGTCCCCACCGTCATCTCCCGCAACCCGGCCGACCCGGCCGACGTGCTCCTGCGGATCCCGGCACCCGGCGCCTTCACGGCGGTCGACACCGTCGAGCGGGCGCGCGCCGCCCAGCCCGGCTGGCTGCTCGCCGGGGCCGCCGCCCGCTCGGCCGCCCTGAGCGCCGTCGCCGTCGCCGTCGAGGCCGCGGCCGACGAACTGGCCGCGCTCGCCGTACGCGAGGTGGGCAAGCCGCTGGCCGAGGCCAGGGCCGAGGTCGCCCGTACCGCCGCCATCTGGCGCTACTACGCCCAGGCGCCCTACCAGCCCACCGGAGCGGTCCACGAGACCGCGGCGGGCCCCGGACTGCTCCTGACCCGCCGCCGCCCGCACGGGGTGGCGGGGCTCATCACGCCCTGGAACTTCCCCTTCGCCATCCCGACCTGGAAGGCCGCCCCGGCGCTCGCCACCGGGAACACGGTCGTCCTCAAGCCCGCCCCCGAGGCCACGGCGTGCGCCCAGCGCCTGGCCGAGATCGTCCAGCGGGTCCTGCCCGAGGCCGTGTTCACGGTCCTGCCCGGCGGCGCGACCGAGGGCAACGCGCTCGTCTCCGCCGCCGACGTCGTCTCCTTCACCGGCTCCACCCCCGTCGGCCAGGCCGTCGCCCGGGCCGCGACCTCCCGGGGCATCCCGGCGCAGGCGGAGATGGGCGGTCTGAACGCGGCGCTCGTCCTGCCGGACGCGGACATCGAGCAGGCGGCGGCCCACATCGCCGCCGCCATCGCCGGGTACGCCGGCCAGAAGTGCACCGCCACCAGCCGGGTCATCGCGGTCGGCGCCGCGCTGGACCCGCTGCGGGAGGCGCTCTCCGAGGTACTGCGGGCCGTCCCCGTCGGCGACCCCGCCGACCCGGCCACCGTGTGCGGGCCGCTGATCCACGAGTACGCCCGCGGCCGGGTCGGCGACGCCTGCCGGGGGCTGTCCGTGCTCGCGGGCGGCACCGTGCCCGACCGGGAGGGCTGGTACGCCGCCCCGACCCTGGTCGAGAAGGTCTCCCCGGGACACCGGCTGCTGCGCGAAGAGGTCTTCGGCCCCGTCGCGTCGCTGCTCGTGGCGGACGACCTCGCCCAAGCGATCCGGATCACCAACTCCGTACCGTACGGTCTGGTCACCTCGGTCCACACCGCCGACCTGAACACGGCGCTGACCGGCCTCGACCTCCTCGACACCGGGATGATCCGGCTCAACGCCCCCTCCACCGGCGTCGACTTCCACCTGCCGTTCGGCGGCTCCAAGGCGTCCAGCCACGGGCCGCGCGAGCAGGGCACGGCGGCCCTCGACTTCTACACGTCGAGCCGGACGTACACACTGGCACCCGCGGGCCCCACGGCGTGACATCGTACGGTGGTGATGTCAACCGGAACGAAGGGATCACCACCGTCATGGGGCACCTGACCCACCGCGACCTCAACGCCTCCCGGGAGCGGCTGCGCGACCAGGTCGCCCATGCCCTGCGAGCCGCCCTGATCTCGGGCGAGCTCCGCCCCGGGGTGGTGTACTCGGCGCCGACCCTCGCCGAGGACTTCGGGATCTCCGCCACCCCGGTCCGCGAGGCGATGCTCGACCTGGCCCGCGAGGGACTGGTCGAGCCCGTCCGCAACAAGGGCTTCCGGGTCACCGAGGTCGACGAGCGCGACCTCGACCAGTACACCGAGATCCGCGCGCTCATCGAGATCCCGATGGTCGGCAGGATCACCCGGATCGCCGCCCGCGAGGACCTGGAGGCGCTGCGGCCGGTCGCCGAGGACATCGTGCGCGCGGCCCGCGAGCACGACCTCATCGGGTATCTGGAGGCGGACCGTCTGTTCCACCTCACGCTGCTCGGCCTCGCGGGCAACGAACGGCTCGTCGAGACCGTCGGCGACCTGCGCAAGCGCTCCCGCTTGTACGGGCTCACCGCACTGGACGAGAGCGGCAACCTCATCCCGTCGGCCGAGGAGCACCTGGAGCTCCTCGACCTGATGCTCGCCGGCGACGCCAAGGGCGCGGAGAAGTGCATGACCCGGCACCTGGGACACGTCCGCTCCCTCTGGGCCAAGGGCGACCGGCCGACCGCGGGGTAGCGGTGCCGGCCGACGGTCGGATGGAGGCTCCTCTCGACGGGCGGACGACGGCCACCCATCGATGCAATGTCACATCTGACCGGCCGCCCGCGGCCGTGGAAGGAAGCCATGAACCCCGCGTACGCGACCGTCGACCACACCTTCACCGTCCCCCTGGACCACCGGGCACCCGACGGACCCACCATCGAGGTCTTCGCCCGGGAGGTCGCCGACCCGGCCCGCGCAGGCGAGGAACTCCCCTGGCTGCTCTACCTCCAGGGCGGCCCCGGCGGCAAGTCGCCCCGCCCGTCGGCCGGTTCGCCCGGCTGGCTGGCCCAGGCCCTGAAGACCCACCGCGTGCTCCTCCTCGACCAGCGCGGCACCGGACGCTCCACCCCGGTCACCGCGCGGTCCGCCGCCCGGTTCGCCTCCCCGGACCGGCTCGCCGGCTACCTCGCCCACTTCCGGGCCGACGCGATCGTCGCCGACGCGGAGCTGATCCGCCGCGAACTCTGCGGCGACACCCCCTGGGAGACCCTCGGCCAGAGCTACGGCGGCTTCCTCACCCTCACCTACCTCTCCCATGCCCCCGAGGGCTTGAAGGCTTGCTATGTCACCGGCGGCCTGCCCGGCCTCACCGCCACCGCCGACGACGTGTACGCCCGCACCTACCCCCGCGTCCGCGACCGCGTCCTCGACTTCTACGCCCGCTACCCCGAGGACGAGCCCCGCCTCCGGAAGATCGCCGACCTCCTCGCGACCGACGACGTCCGCCTCCCGAACGGCGACCGCCTCACGCCGCACCGCCTGCGCACCCTCGGGCTCTGCCTCGGCATGGGGGACGGCTTCGAGCGCGTCCACTGGCTGCTCGACGAAGCCCTCGACACCGACGGCGAGTTGAGCGACACGTTCCTCCACCAGGTGATGACCCAGACTGGCTTCACCGACAACCCGCTCTTCGCCGTCATGCAGGAGTCGCTGTACGGCCAGGGCGCCGGCCCGACCGGCTGGGCGGCCTCCCGCGCCCTGGCCGACTTCCCCGAGTTCGCCGGGGACGCCGACCCGCTCCTGCTCACCGGCGAGATGATGTACCCCTGGATGTTCCGGGAGATCGCGGGCCTGCGCCCCTTCGCGGACGCCGCCGACCTGCTGGCCGCGCGCGTCGACTGGCCGCCCCTCTACGACCCGAGCCGCCTCGCCGCCAACGAGGTCCCGCTCGCCGCGATCGTCTACCACGACGACATGTACGTCGACGCCGGCATCTCCCTCGCCACCGCGCGCGGGATCGGCGCCTCCCGCGTCTGGGTCACCAACGAATGGGAGCACGACGGGGTCGCCGCTTCCGGCGGCCGCGTCCTCGCCCGCCTGATGGATCTGGCCACCGGCCGCGCATAGACCCGGCCCCCTCCTCCTCGCCCTCCGGCTCCCTCCCGCCACGCGGAGCCGGAGGGCTTTCGCGTTCCCCGGCGAGGGTGGCTGGATACCGTCGATCTCCCGGATAAACCTCACGCGAAGCAAGATCACCGCTTTGAGGTAATGCCTCCGAACTGATGGGGTGAGCGGGGCTTACCGACCGTTACTGTTCCCCGGGATCTGGACGAATTCCCAGAGATTGACCCCCTTTTTCCTCTTTCAGCGGTCTGCATCCGTATGCCGACCGTCGTCCACCCGAAGGAGAGCTCGCCCCGATGACCGTCGACACCGGCCCGGAAGCGCAGGTGGCGCCGCCCCGGCAGTCCAGCCTGAGCACCGCGGCAGCCCGCAACCTCGCCACCACGACCAAGTCCACCCCGCAGATGCAGGAGATCTCCTCCCGCTGGCTGCTCCGGATGCTCCCCTGGGTGGAGACGAAGGGCGGCGCCTACCGGGTGAACCGCCGACTGAGCTACACCGTCGGCGACGGCCGCATCGAGTTCGTCCAGGACGGCTCGCGCGTCCGCGTGATCCCGCAGGAACTCGGCGAACTGGCCCTGCTGCGCGGCTTCGACGACGTCGAGGTGCTCACCGCGATCGCCGGCCGTTGCGTCCAGCGCGACTTCCGCGCCGGCGAGGTGCTGACCGAGCGCGGCACCCCAGCCGAGCAGATCCACCTGATCGCCCACGGCCGGATCAACCAGACCTCCGTCGGCAAGTACGGCGACGAGGTCGCGGTCTCCGTTCTCGCCGACGGCGACCACATCGGCGAGAACGCCCTCCTGGACGCCGACGCCAGGTGGGACTACACCGCCACCGCCGAGACCTCCGGCATCCTGCTCACGCTGTCCCGCGCCGACTTCGCCTCGATCGTGTCCTCGGCGCCGAGCCTCCAGACGCACCTCCACGAGTTCAGCTCGCTCCCCCTCCAGCGGCAGAACCGTCACGGCGAGGCCGAGATCGCGATGTCGGCCGGTCACACCGGCGAGGTCACCCTCCCGGGCGCCTTCGTGGACTACGAGCTCAAGCCGCGCGAGTACGAACTCTCCGTCGCCCAGACCGTCCTCAAGGTCCACACCCGGGTCGCCGACCTCTACAACGGGCCGATGAACCAGACGGAGGAGCAGCTCAGGCTCACCATCGAGGCGCTGCGCGAGCGCCAGGAGCACGAGCTCATCAACCACCCTGAGTTCGGGCTCCTCCACAACGCCGACTTCAAGCAGCGGATCCAGACCCACTCGGGTCCCCCCACCCCGGACGACCTCGACGAGCTGCTGACCCGCCGTCGCGGCACCAAGATCTTCCTCGCCCACCCCCGGACGATCGCGGCGATCGGGCGCGAGTGGAACGCCGCCGGGCTCTACCCGGACACGGTCGACCTCGACGGGCACCAGGTCCCGTCCTGGCGCGGGGTCCCGATCCTGCCCTGCAACAAGATCCCCATCAGCAAGGAGAACACCAGCTCGATCCTCGCCATGCGCCTCGGCGAGGACAACCAGGGCGTCATCGGTCTCCGCCAGACCGGCCTGCCGGAGGAATACGAGCCCGGACTGTCCGTGCGGTTCATGGGCATCAGCGAGCAGGCGATCATGTCGTACCTGGTCACCACGTACTACTCCGCCGCGATCCTCGTGCCCAACGCGCTCGGCGTCCTGGAGAACGTCCAGATCGCCCGCAGGCGGGGCTGACGCCCACCGGAGCCGCACCCGTCCGGCCGACACGACAGCCCGGACGCCTCCGGGCCGGGCGAGCGCGCCCGGGATCCGGGACGTACCACCCCACCCCCTTCAAGGAGCCACGGATGCCCGAGCCCGGGCTTTCCCCTCTGCAGTCGAGCCTGCCCACCGCAGCGGCCCACTTCGGGGCCCACGTCCTCGCCCAGGCCGGCGCCGTCGGCGTCGAAGCCGCCGACACCGCGCCGTCCACCGCCCCCGTTCCCGCCGCGGCGGCGGAGCCGGGGCCCGACCTCGGCCGGATCCTGCGCGGCCCCACCGGCCTCGGCACGGCGGGGCTGAGTCTGGTCCGGCGCGCGGAGCCGCCCCTCGCGGAGCCGCCCCTCCCGGCGGCACCCGAGGCGCCGGCGGACGCCTTGCACATCCCGGGCCTCTACTACCACCCGGTGCCGGAGCCCGACCCGGCGACGGTGGAGGAGGTCAGCCGCCGTATCAAGGACTGGGCGGTGGACGAGGTCGACCTGTTCCCCGAGGAGTGGGAGGGCGAGTTCGACGGATTCTCCGTCGGGCGCTACATGGTGGCCTGCCACCCGGACGCCCCGACCGTCGACCACCTCATGATCGCGACGCGGCTGATGGTCGCCGAGAACGCGGTGGACGACTGCTACTGCGAGGACCACGGCGGCTCGCCCATCGGCCTCGGCGGCCGGCTCCTGCTGGCGCACACCGCGCTCGACTCGTTCCACACCACGCGGGAGTACGCGCCGCAGTGGTCGGAGTCGCTCCACGCGGACGCCCCGCGGCGGGCCTACCGCTCCGCCATGGAGTACCTGGTCCGGCAGTCCACCCCCTCCCAGGCCGACCGGTTCCGGCACGACATGGCCCGGCTGCACCTCGGCTACCTCGCCGAGGCCTCCTGGGCCGAGACGGACCACGTACCGGAGGTGTGGGAGTACCTCGCGATGCGGCAGTTCAACAACTTCCGCCCCTGCCCCACCATCACCGACACCGTCGGCGGCTACGAACTGCCTGCGGACCTGCACGCGCAGCCGGACATGCAACGGGTCATCGCGCTCGCCGGCAACGCGACGACGATCGTCAACGACCTCTACTCGTACACCAAGGAACTCGCCGCCCCCGGCCGGCACTTGAACCTGCCCGTGGTGATCGCCGACCGGGAGAAGCTCTCGGAGCGGGACGCCTATCTGAAGGCGGTCGAGGTCCACAACGACCTCATGCGCGACTTCGAGGCCGAAGCCGCCGCCCTGGCCGCCGCCTGTCCCGTCCCCAGCGTGCTGCGCTTCCTGCGGGGAGTCGCCGTGTGGGTCGACGGCAACCACTACTGGCACCAGACCAACACCTTCCGCTACAGCCTGCCCGATTTCTGGTAAGAAATGGATCTCTCTGTGACCAGCACCGAGCTCACCTCCGCCCTCGCCACCTCCGCGTTCGTTCCGGCTCCGGCGTCGCCCTACCAGAGCGACATCGCCCGTTACTGGAACCAGGAGGCCAGGCCCGTGAACCTGCGCCTCGGCGACGTCGACGGGCTCTACCACCACCACTACGGCATCGGCGACGTCGACCACGCCTCCCTCGGTGACACCGAGGACAGCGAGTACGAGAAGAAGCTGATCGCCGAGCTGCACCGCCTCGAGTCGGCGCAGGCCGAAGTGCTCCTCGACCACCTCGGTGCCATCGGGCAGGACGACACGCTCGTCGACGCCGGGTGCGGCCGCGGCGGTTCGAGCGTCATGGCCCACCAGCGCTTCGGCTGCAAGGTCGAGGGCGTCACCCTCTCCTCCACGCAGGCCGAGTTCGGCAACCGGCGCGCGAAGGAGCTCGGCATCGACGACCACGTCCGAGCCACCGTGTGCAACATGCTCGACACCCCGTTCGAGAAGGGCAGCATCGCCGGCTCGTGGAACAACGAGTCGAGCATGTACGTCGACCTGGACGACCTCTTCGCCGAGCACTCCCGCTTCCTCAAGGTCGGCGGGCGCTACGTGACCATCACCGGCTGCTGGAACCCGCGGTACGGCCAGCCCTCGAAGTGGGTCTCGCAGATCAACGCGCACTTCGAGTGCAACATCCACTCCCGCCGCGAGTACCTCCGCGCCATGGCCGACAACCGTCTCGTCCCGCAGGCGGTCGTCGACCTGACGGCCGCGACCCTGCCCTACTGGGAGCTGCGGGCCACGTCGTCGCTGGTCACCGGGATCGAGGAGGCGTTCATCGAGTCGTACAAGGACGGCTCCTTCCAGTACCTGCTGATCGCGGCCGACCGGGTCTGACCGGCCGAATCCGACCGACCGACCGACCGACCGCCGCCGAAGAAGGTCGGGCCCGTCACCCGACGGGCCCGACCCCCCGCCTTCAAACAGCTCCCCACATGGGTTAGGTTAGGCTTGCCTAAGTAACGACTTGGGTTTTTCCTCCCTCGCCCCTGGAGAGCTTGGATGCGCCCCTTCGGTACGCACGTCACCCAGCCCACCCCCGCGGAGCGTGTGCGCTCCCTCCTGGCCTCGGCACACTCGATGACGGTCGTGACCGACGGGCGCCGCCAGGAGGTCCACCTCCTGGACGGGACGGGGCCGATGGGCCACATCCACCTGCACGACCCGTCCGAGGGCGTCCACGGCGGGCAGGGCGCGCGCATCCCCGTACGCCTGGAGTTCACGGACATCGCCCCCACCGCCGTACGCGAGCGACTGCGGGCGCGCGTCACCCTGACCGGGCTGCTGGGCGCGGACTACGCGCACGACGCGACCGAGAGCACATGCCTGGAGTTCGGCCAGGCGCTGCTCGAAGACGCCGAGGGGCGTACGTACCTCACCCTGGACGCACTCCACGCGGCGGACGTCGACCCCATGGCCTCCTGCGAGGCGTCCATGCTGACCCACCTCGTCGACAGTCACGCCGAACTCGTGCCGCTGCTCCTGCGCCTCGTCCGCCCACGCCCCGACCGGCGCATGGTCCGCGCCCTGCCGGTCGCCATGGACCGCTACGGCGTCACCCTCCGCCTGGAGTACCCCGTGGGCCACCAGGACGTCCGCCTGCCCTTCCCCACCCCCGTCACCGGCATCGACGAGGCTGGCCCGCGGATCCACGCCCTCCTCGCCGCGGCGCGCCGGTCCTCGCACCCCAACAGCCTGCTGACCTGACGTCTCAGCGTGGCTGGGGCAGGTAGTAGGGACGGTTGTGGGCGGCCACCGGCGGGGACTGGAACGTCCAGGCGCCGGCCGCGGGGCGGGGGCCCACGAGGGTCGTGAGGTCCTGTCCGAGGTCCGTCGTCCCGTCGTGGACGGTCAGACGGATCCGGTCGGCGTCGGCGACGGGGTCGAGGGCGTGGTGCCGGTAGGGCTGGTAGAGGTTCATCGGGCCGGCCAGCGCACGCCCCTCGGCGTCGGTTCCGTAGCCGGTGACCGGAGCGTTGTTCGCCGGGACCGAGGGCAGACCGGTGAGGTCGGCGGTGAGGGTGAGGACGTCCGCGTCGTGACGCACCACCGTGTCCGAGCCGTCCACCGCCGCCGTGGCCTTGCGGCAGCGCACGGACCAGGCGTCACCCGCCGGGCCGTTGGGCGAGGGCATCGTCGTCTCGAACCAGCCCGGATGCTTGGGCTCGGCGAAGAGGCGGCGCCCCGCGTCGATGGCCAGCGGGTTGTCGCACAGGACGTGGATGCGGGCGATGCCGAGCAGCCGGGTCTGGTCGACGCCGTGCGCGTACTCCTCGTAGGAGAGGCGGGGCAGCCGGTGGACCTCCGATGTCGGGTGGGCGATGACGTTGAACTCGATCTCCTGGGTGATGCCACCGCCGAAGGCGTACTGCGCGAAGTAGAGCTGGTAGTTGAGGGACACGACGGCCCGCCCGTCGAACTCGGCTGCGGTCAGGGCCGGATGACGCTTGGCCAGCAGATCCCGTACCGGCTCGGGCTCCACGAGGAAGTCGACGCCGATCTGGTGCAGCGCCCCGTAGTGGAACGGCAGTTGGTACGGCGCGGGGACGGGCGGCAGCGGCAGGGGGGTCACGGGGCGGCTCCTGGAGTGATGACGGCGGGCCGGTCGCGAGCGGTGAGCTCGCGGGCGATGGCCCCGGCGCTGCGCAGCGCGAGGGCGGCCATGGTCAGGGTCGGGTTGGAGGTGGCGACCGAGGGCATGCTGCCGCAGCCGACGGCGTACAGGCCGGGATGGTCCCAGCAGCGCTGATGGGAGTCGACGACGGAGGTCGCGGGATCGTCGCCCATGATGTGGGTGCCCGCCCCGTGGCCGGCTCCCCGGTAGGAGTAGGTCCTGCCCCGGTGCTCGAAACGGCCCGGCCAGACGGGACCGGCCGGGTCGTCGGTGTGGTCCTCGGCACCGAGCAGGCCGAAGATCCGGTCGGAGACCTGCCGCGCGGCGGCCATGCCCTCTTTGACGTGCGCGGAGAGGTCGTACGCGACGACCGGGCGGGGGAGCCCCAGCGCGTCGCGCCGACGGGGGTCGAGGGTGACGCGGTTGGCCGGGTCGGCCTCCTGCTCCATCTCGAACTGGAGGGTGAACTGGCGCCCCGCGCGCTCCCGCACGGCGGTCCGCAGCGCCGTGCCGAAGAGTCCCCGGCCGGTCGGGCCCCCGCTGTGCAGGAGCGTGGCGACGTCCCCGTCGACGGGCCCCCTCGACCACACCCACCCCCAGTTGCCGATCTCGACGCGGAAGGGCGCGCGGGCGCGGCGGGCGGGCCCGAAGCGGAACCCCTCCAGGCCCGAGGTGGAGCCAGGGCCGCGGTACGGGCCGACCTGCTCGGGCATCAGCCCCCAGGTGAGCAGCACCGGATGGTCCATCAGGTTGCGGCCGACCTGGTCGCTGCGGTCGGCGAGGCCGGACAGGAGCAGCAGCCGGGCGTTCTCGACGGCGTGCGCGGCCAGGACCACGACGTCGGCGGAGGCCGTACCCGGAACCGCCGGGCCGGTCCCGGGGGTCCAGCGCAGGAACGCGACCCCCGTGGCACGGCCGTTGCCGTCGGTCAGGACCCGGTGGACGACGGCCCGGTCGACCAGCGTCACCGACTCGCTCCAGCGGGCCTGGGTCTTGAGAGGCGTGTACTTGGCGTGGCTGGGGCAGAGAGGGATGCAGCTGGCGCTGCCGAGGCACCGGCTGCCGGGGTCGGGCCGGCCGTGCGCGCCCGCGGGGACGTATCCGGCGCCGCCGTCGTAGAGGGGGTCGGGTGTGCTGTTGCGGCCGTGCGGGGTGCCGGTGACCCGGAGGACGACCGGGTCACCGGTGGCCGGGTCGGGGAGCGTACGGCCGTCGAGCCGGGCGGCGAGCATCCGGTCGAGGTGGCTGACGGGCAGGGCCTTCATGGGAAACGTGTAGGCATCGGGGAAGGGCAGTCCGACGTGCTCGCGCTGTTCGTCGACGTCGGCGGCGACCCCGATCTCGTACTCCGCGGCCCGGTAGTGGGGCTCCAGCTCGTCGTAGCCGATCGGCCAGCTGCGGCCGTAGCCGAACTCCGCCGTGCGGAAGTCCTCCGGGTGCATCCTCGGCGTCAGTCCCGTCCACACGTTCCCGGTGCCGCCGTTGACGCGTACGTAACCGCTGGCGTACGGGAGGGGGCCGCGCTGGAGCAGGTGGCCGTCGGCCGTGAACCCGCCCGAGGGCAGGCCGGCCAGGTCGGTCACCTCCGGCCAGGGCGTCTCGGGGGCCGGGACGTACGGGGAGCCGGGAACCTTGGCTCCCGCCGTGAGGTACGTGTGGAGCGCGGCCTGGTGGCCGGCCTCGGGGTCGGCCACCGCGGGACCGGCCTCCAGGACGAGCACGCGCCGCCCCTGCTCGCCCAGCCGCCGGGCGACGAGTGAACCGGCGATGCCGGCGCCGACGACGATGACGTCGTAGCGGGCGTGCGCGGTGGAGGGCCCGAGGCCGGCGTTCATCGGGCGGCCCCTTCGGGCGCCTGTGACCAGCTCCCGAACCCGGGCCGGCCCGTGCCGGGCGCGTGTCCGCCGAGGGCCCGCCACACCAGCCCCTCGGCGTAGGCGCGGGCGGAGACGACGGTGGACGCCGAGCCCGGCGGGCCCAGCCAGCACCCCGTGTACCAGAGGTGAGTGAGCGATCTGGCGAGGGCGAGCGGCTCCTCGGCGAGCCTCGCCGACAGCTCCCCGGCAGCCGCGTCGGCGGAATCCGGTTCGTGGGGGAGTCCGGCCAGGCCCGCCCGCAGCGCGCGGCACGGCCCGGGGCCCACCCGCGCGGCGACGAACTCCGCGTACACCCCGGCCATCCCCGTCTTCTCCAGCTCGGCCACGCTGAATCCGCTGAGCGCCGAGGACAGCTCGACGAACTCCTCCGCACCACCCCAGGCCTCGCCGGCCCTCGACTCGCTCACGTACCCGAACCCCTCCCTCGACGCACGTCGGTGATCGTTCCCCGACGCCGAGCGGCGGACGCGTCCAGTTCAGGCCATCCACGAGAGTGCCCCTTCGTGTGATGATCTTCTCTTCGTATGGAGATCCGTAGGGGATCCACGGGGGAGAGAACATGGCATACACGGACGCCAACGGCGTCGATCTGTCCGGTGTCACCGGCAGGCTCATCCAGACGGTCGACCTGGTGAAGAGCCCGGCACCGCAGGCCATCGCCACCGACACGGTCAACGGACACGTCTTCGTGCTCCAGGTGGAGAGCTCGGCCACGGTTCCCGAGGGGAACATGTACCTCAACCGCATCGACCGCCTGACCGGCAAGGTGACCGGTTCGATGCAGCTGAAGGGCTTCGGGCACGGCCTCTCGATGGGCGCGGAGCCCGTGGGCGCCGACACGTACCTCTGGACCGAGGTCGGCCCGCTGCACACCACCATGAAGGACGGCGAGGTCAAGTCCACCTTCGGCAAGGCCGTCACCCGGTTCCTGTTCGAGCCCGACAGGGTCCTCGAAGGGAAGTTCATACCGCAGGAGCGGAAGTTCACGCCGCCCGGCAGCACGGCGGGCACCGGACCCTTCCTCGACCCGGTGAACAACCTGCTCTGCGTGATGTACCACAAGAACGGAAGGCGCCACTTCACTCGGTACGACCCCGCCGCGGCCGCCGCGGGCTCCTGGGTCCCGGTGGGCACCACGTTCGTCATGCCGGCCGGTGAGGACGTCACTCCCGACGTGCCGTCGCCCTACCCGCTGGAACAGTCGCTCGTCTCCCAGGGCTTCACCGTCTTGGGGAACGTCCTCTACGCGTACCAGTGGGCCCCGTACGACAAGGCCAACAATCCGACGACGGTCCCCAGCGAGTTCCCGGGGATCGCCTTCCTCACCTCGTACGACTGGACCACCGGCGCGCGCCTCGACCGACAGGTGGTCACCAACGCCGACGGCCTCACCCGACGCGAGCCCGAGGGCGTCGCCGTGGAGGTCGACCCCGCGACCGCGGAGACCCGGCTGCTGTTCGGCTTCAGCAACACCGTCCCCGGCACCACCGGTTCGCGTGACGTCACCATCGGCTGGTACCCGACGAAGCCGGCGGTGGACGGGATCAAGGTGCTGGCGGACTGGGAGGACCTTGCCCTGGAGCCCGGTGTCACCCCCGGAGCGCAGCCCCCGCGCGGGCGGCTGATCGCCCTCGCCGGCACCACCTACCTCCAGCTGCGCGGCACCCTCACCTGCGCCCCCGGTCTCACCGCGGACAGCAGGATCGCGACCCTGCCGCACCGGCTGCGCCCCACCCACCTGACCCGCCAGAACGTACCCCGCAACAACAACACCGGTCGCTGTGTGTGCCGGATCGAGGCGGACGTGCACGGAGCGCTCTGGGCGTACGGCGCCGCGGCCGACAACGCCATCACCTGGATCGACCTCGACGGCGTCTCGGTCGCCTGGAGATGAACGCCCGCCGCCCCGCCCCACCCGCCGCATCGACGGCACCCGACGCATCGACGACACGCACCGAACTCCGCGCACCCACCGCACCCGTTCAGGCGCCCGCCCGCCGCACCCGATCCGGAGGATCGAGCATGACCCAGCACACGACCAGCCGCCGATCCCTGCTCGCCGCGGCCCTGGCCGCCCCGGCCGTCGCCGTCGGCGCCCCGCTCCTCGCGGCCACCCCGGCCGCCGCCGCGGACCCCGTGGACGGCTGCCAGGTCGTCGTCGACTGGACGGCGATCGTCCTGGAGCCGACCGTGGAGAACGAGGCCGGCGCACCGGCCCAGGCCCGCGTCATCCGCCTCGCGGGCACGGAGTACCTCCAGCTGCGCGGCACCGTCACCTGCGCGTTCACCGCCGACGGCCGCCTCGGGACGCTCCCGGCCACGATCCGCCCGCCCAAGCTGACCCGCGGCGTCTGCCCGCGCAACAACAGTCAGGGCATCAACGCGCTCCGCGTCGAGGCGAACACGGCCGGCGCCCTCAACGTCTTCGGCCCCCAGGCGACGAACAAGGTGACCTGGGTCCAGCTGGACAACTTCTCCTCCGTCCTGCGCTGAGACCGGTACGGAACATCTCTGAGCGGTCAGTACAGGCCCTCCTGTGTCGAGCTCCCGGATGCGGCGCCCCACCGGCCCACCACCCCCGGGAGCTCGACACGGGAGCGGATGCCCAGCCGGGCGAAGACGCTGCGGAGGTGGTGGTCGACCGTGCGGGGGCTCAGCGCAAGGCGGTCGGCCACCTCGCGGTTGGTGGCGCCCTGCGCGACGAGGCGCGCGATGCGCTGCTGCTGGGGGGTCAGCTCCCGCGCCACCGAAGGATCCGTGGCGCCACCGGTGGCGCCACCGGTCGCGCGCAACTCGGACCGGGCGTGCTCGGCCCAGCCCTCCGCCGCCGCCCGCTCGAAGGTGACGAGGGCGTCGCGCAGCGGGCCTCGCGCGTCGCCCGGGCGACGGCGGCGCCTGAGCCACGTGCCATAGGCGAGGAGGGTGCGGGCGCGCTCGAAGTCGTTGCCACAGCTGTCGTGGCGACGGACGGCCTCGCCGAACCAGTACGCCGATTCCTCGTCCTCCGCGAGCAGTGCCCGGCAGCGGGCCAGTTGAGCGGGTGCCGGGCGGTCGATGCCCTGCGCGGCCCACACCGCGTACTCCTCGGCCGCCGCCCGGGCTTCCGTGCTCCGGCCCGACGCGACGGCCGCCTCCACGAAGCAGGGGACGGCCAGCATCCGCAGCGCGAAGTGGCCGCCCCGGGGGCCGGGCCGGACGAGGGGGACGAGCCGCGCGGTGGCCTGCGCGGCCAGCCCCCTGCCCAGTTCGTCCCGGGCCAGCGCCCACTCGGCGAGGGTGGCGGCCTGGACGAGACCGTGGGGGCGCGCCGTCGCGAGGGCGCGCCCGGCGTGCTCCCGCACCGCCTTCCCGTCGCCCGCCACCGAGGCCACGAGCGCCAGGACGGCGTGCTGGTGCGCCGCCACGTTGTCCTGGCCCGTCAGCTCCGCCGCCCGCAGCCCCTCCCGGGCGGTGCGCGCGGCCCGGCTGTACCGGCCGGCCCGGAGTTCGGCGTAGGCGAGGTGCTCCAGCGCCCGGGGCAGGAGGGCGGTACGGTCCTCGGCCCGGGCCCGGGCGAGCGCCCGGGCGTGGACCCTGGCCGCAGCGGTGGTGTCGCCGAGGACCAGCGCGGCCGAACCCGCCCGGAGCAGCAGCCGGGGATCGTCCGCGGCACCGTCCCGCGCCACCACCCGCGTCAGCGGGGCACGGGCCTCGTCCAGCCGTACGGCGAGGGCCGCGCTCAGCCCGTCGGCGAAGTCCCCCTCCGTACCCCGGACTCCCCTTCCGCCGTGCAGGGCGGCCAGGCAGCCGGCGACGTCACCCCCGGCCCAGGCCGCCTCCATCGCGAGGAACCGGGCGTCGGAGGCCTCCACGGGTGCCCGCCCCCGCAACAGCTCCGCCGCTGCCAGGAACGCCTCGTGCGCGTCCATGACCGGACCGCCCGCGAGGGCCGCCAGACCGCGTACCAGGTGGGAGCGGCCACGGACCAGCGGTGTGAGGGCGCGGACGGCGGCGGGCGGGCCCAGGCGGTCGGCGCGGTGGCCCTCGCTCCGGGCGAGCGCGGTGTCCGTGGTCCGGCCCGGTGACGGGTCGGCCTCCTGCCCCGGCGCCGAGGCGAGCAGGGCCCGACCGAGGAACGAGTCCTCGAATCGGAGCCTGGCGCCGCTCCTGTGCAGCAGCCCGTCCGCGATCAGGCCGTCGAGCGGCTCGACCGAAGTGCGGGCGGCCCGCGCCCCGGCGAGGACGGCGTCGATGCCGATCCCGTCCGTCGGCGCGTCCGGTCCTCCGGATCCCGTGCGGGCCGACAGGGCCACCACGGCGAGCAGGCGGCGGGAGTCCGCGGGGAGGCGGCCCATGAGGCCCCCGTACACCTCGGCGAGCACGGCGCCGTCCGCCGCCGGCCGCGGCAGGGGCGTGGTTCCCGCGAGGTGGGCGGGGGAGAGGCGCCGTACGGTCGCGGTCAGCACACCCGGGTGCCCCGCCGCCTCGTCGAGCAACCGCCCCTCCACCCACGGGGCCGGGGGCACCGGGCACACGTCGCTCAGGAGGGCCCGTCCACCGGCCGGGGTCAGCCGGCCGAGGCGGACGGTCTCCGCCGCCGGCACATCGGGGAGACGATGGTGTCGGGCGGCCGACAGCAGCCAGCCCACCCGTACCCGCCCGCCGGGACCGCGACGGTCGGGCTCCTGCCAGGACGCGGTGAGCGCGGCCCGCGAATGGGCGTCCCACAGATGCAGGTCGTCCAGACAGATCAGCACCGAGCGCCGCGACCCGGACCCAGGATCGGTGCCGGTGCCGGTGCCGGTGCCGGTGCCGGTGCCGGTGCCGGAGGCGGAGTCGGCTAGGAGGCCGGCCACGGTCGCACCGAGCCCGTCCCCGACCCGCGCGCGCCGCAGCGCCCTGCGCCCCGCCGACGGGGTGGCGGCCAGGGCGGCGAACAGGGCACGCGCTCCGCTCCACGGCGCGCGATGCCCGGGCGCGGCGATCCGGTACGCCGTGCCGGGGAAGTCGGCGGCTGCCCGGGCGAGCAGCACGGTGCGCCCCTCGCCGGGATCCCCGATGAGGAAGAGGACGCCTCCGGTCCCGGTCTCGACTCGGGCCGCCAGACGGGCCACGGCGGCGAGTTCGGTCGTGCGGTCGTACAGCCGCGGGCTCGGGGCGGCGGCTTGGCTCGCTCCGCTCACGGCGGTCACGTTACCGACCCGTATGGGACGCGGGAAGGCTCCCGGGTCTGGGCGAGGGCCCAGACCCGGGAGCACCGTTCTGTGATGGTGCACAGAGCGTCAGGAACCGAGGGGGCAGGTGCCGCGGTACTCGTCGATCGTCAGGCTGGGCCGCGGCAGCGGGCAGAGGAACTGGTCATAGCGGGTGTCGTCGTCGATGAACCGCTTGAGCCACGACAGGCTGTACTTGGCGATCGTCGTGTCCGAGGTGTTCGGGGTGAAGTGCGTGGCGCCGTTGAGCTCCAGGTACGCCTTGTCGAGCGAACCGGGCAGGCTCTCGTAGAAGGGCTCCGAGTGGGTGGCGACGGGGGCGACCGTGTCGCCGTCCGCGCCGATCACGAGGGTCGGCGTGCTGATCTCCGGCCAGCTCTTGTCCGTGTTCCAGCCGGTGAGCGGAACAGCGGCCTTGAGGGACGGCCGGCTCTTGGCGGCTTCGAGGGTTCCGCCGCCGCCCATGGAGTGACCCATCACGCCGAGGCGCGTCGCGTCGACGCGGCCTCGTACGGCGCTGCGCTGGGTCAGGTAGTCGAGCGCGGCCAGGAGCTGGCGTCCGCGGCTGCCCGGCTGGTCGAGCGTGGTGAGGGTGTCGATGGTGAACACGACGAAGCCCTGCGACGCCAGACGCGGCCCGAGCCAGGCGATGGAGGACTGAGTCGCGGTGAACCCCGGGGAGATCGCGATCGCACCGAACGTGCCGTCGCTCGTGGACGTCGGGTAGTAGATGGTGCCGCCGCCGAAACCGGTGACGGCGAGGGAGGAGACACCGGTCTCGGCGACGGAGTACGAGCCGCGCAGCGCCTCGATGCTCGCATTGGTCGGCGCGGGACCGCGCTCGTACGGGTTGGCGGCGGTGGCGGCGCCCGCGGCGGTGTCCGCGGCCTGGACGCCGGGGGCGAGGAGCAGGGTGAGGCAGGCGGCGGCCAGGGCCGCGGCGAAGTGTCGTGTCACGACGGAGTCGTCCTCTCGTGTCGTGGGGCGGCCGCCACCGGGGGAGCGGAGTGGCGGACGCGCCGTGAACTGGCTCGGCCACTATCGGGTCGGCGCTCCGCACGGGCATCGGCAGAATCACCGGTCTCCGCGAGCACAACCCGATGAAGATCTCCGGATCCTGCCGTGAGCGGGTCTCCCCACCCTTCGCCGCCGTGTACGCATCTCCCATGGCACGTGAGAGGGAAGGCCGTTCAGGCCCTCGCAGCAGACTGATGCCGGTCGCGCACCGCTCCGGTTTTACGGAACCGCACGTTGCAGACTCTGAATCTGCTGCGGGAAGGGTGGCCGGCACCCGACCTCGACGGGAGTCCGGGTCCGGATGGCCTGGCTGACCGGCAGCCCGCCTGGATCCTGAGCCCTTTCCCACCTCAGGTCGAGGCGTGGTGAAGGACGACGACGGCCTTCACTGCCGTGGTACCGGGTGGCGGTCAGGCCATGAGGTGGTACCGCTAGGCGGAGCCGGTGGTGCTGGTCGGCAGGGCATGCTGATAGAGCGCCACCAACACACCGTGCAGGGGCTGGTCCTCTGCGTCTTCCTCGGCCTCGTCGACCAGTTTGGCGAGGGCCTCGCCGAGTTCTCTTGCCGTCGCGGGGCTGAGACGCAGGTGGCGCAGTGTCAGGTGGGTCTCGGCGGGAGAGCGGTCGAGTTCCTGGGCGACCGCGGCGAGCATCGCGGCGGTGCCTGCGGCTTGGGGTTCGGCGACGACCATGTGGCGGGCCGTGCGCTGGTAATACTGCTCGGTGCCGCCGCGGACCTGGCGCGTCTCGGCGATGTGGATCAGCCCGGCTTCGCGGAGCACTTTGAGGTGGTGGGCCACGTTGCCCTTCTTCGCGTCGAGCTGCGCCGCAAGCTGGGTGGTGGTGGCAGGCCGGTGGCCCAGGGCGAAGAGCAACCGCTGACGCAACGGGTGGGCGAGCGCCGCGAACTGCTCGGGCGCGCCGATCTCCAGGACGTCCTCAGGGGGCTGCGGATAGGGAGGCTGATCACGCATACCGAAAGTGTCTAAACTCTTTGACGCTTTGGCAAGGGTGGTGCTCTACTCCGTGCCATGACGACTCCAACGAAGCTTCCCCTGGCCCCTGTCATCGACGAGACAGCCCGGCTGCTGACCGAACACTACGTTTTCCCCGAGATGGCCGAGCAGCTCGCCGGCCTGCTGCAACGACGCCTCGCCGAGGGCGCCTACGACGTCGACGACGCCGAGGAGCTCGCCCGGCTGGTCACCGCGGACCTGCAGTCCGTCAACGGCGACCGACACCTGAGACTCAAGCACCACGCCGACCCGGTGTCCCCGAAGCAGGGGGCGGCCACCCTGGACGCCATGCGACGGGACTTCGACACCTCGCTGGGCGGTGTGCCCCGGGTGCAGTTGCTCGACGGAGGGGTCGCCGTGGTGGAGCTGGCACCGATGCTGTTTCCGCTGGAGTGGGCCGCCGAACCGCTGAGCGCCGCGCTCACCCTGGCCTCCCGCGCCCAGGCGCTGATCGTGGACCTTCGCGCCAACCGGGGCGGCGACCCGGACGCGGTCGCCTTCGTCTGCAGCTATCTACTCGACGAGCGCACCCACCTCAACACCATGCAGTGGCGCAGCGGCGAGCGCAGCGAGCAGTCCTGGAGCCTGCCGCACGTTCCCGGTGCGCGCTTCGGCGGCAGCAAGCCGTTGTACGTGCTGTCCAGCGACAGCACCTTCTCCGCCGCTGAGGAGCTGGCGTACGACCTCCAGCAGCTCGGCCGCGCCGTAGTCGTCGGCGAGCCCACCCGCGGCGGCGCACACCCGTGCAAGGGCTGGACCGTGCACCCACACCTGGAAGTCACCGTCCCCATGGGCCGCGCCATCAACCCCGTCTCCCGTACGAACTGGGAGGGCACCGGTGTGCAGCCGGACATCCCGTGCGCTGCCGATGTCTCCCTCGACCGCGCTCACGCGCTGGCCCTCGCCCGACTGGCAGGCTGACCCAGTCCAGCTCATCGACTGGCGGATGTGGCCCCGGATACCTCCCGGCAGGCCGAGGAACGTGCCGTACTCGAAGAGGTGGCCCGGCGGGATGCAACGCAGGCGTCTCCACCTGGGCCCGGACGGGACCGGGATCGAAGCCGTCGGTGGGTGACTGGAGCACGCGCCCTTCTCCGCATGCCACGCCACATACGAACCAAGGAGTGCTGTCGACTTGCACGGTGCCGTCGCCTCGGTCGAGAGCCCACAGACTCTCCACCGAGGCGGGAGTCTCCCGCCGGATGTGCGCCGAGCGCCCGCAGGCGACGTGGGTCCGCTCCGGCGCCATCCCGGCCGACCCCGATGTCTTCGCCCGCGACGCCTTCCATCCCCCTGCCCCGGCTACCGCCGCTGGGCCCGATCGGTCGCGGACCACCTATCTCCGTGATCGCCGCGCGCAACATCACTTTCACGAGCCCGGCCCGCGTGAAGCCCTGCCCTCCCTGGGCGTGGCCATCTGATCACGAACGGGCCGAGTCGCAATCGAGGGGACGACAGGGACATGGACCAGACACTCGCCGAGATCCTGCAAGCCGCGTCGCAGGGGAAGTTCCCGCCACCGGACGGAGGCACGACAGTGGTGGCGCAACCAAGCCGTCGCGACGCAGGGGTGATTGCGTTCACCGCACACTCCGTGGTGTTCACCGACGAGGACCCGGAGTGGGTGCGGGCAACGCTGGCTTCCGTGGACTGCGACGAGCTGGCCGCCACCATGAACCCGCGCTTCCTGGCAGCGCTCCTGAGCCGTACGGGCAGGTCGAACGACACGATCGACCTGCTCACGGTCGCCACCCCGCTGCCGGGCGAGCCGCCACTGGACCTCAAGGAAATCGCCGACCCGGACCATCCACGGGTGGTGAGGGCGCGCAAGCGCCGTGACGGCGTGCGCGTGTGGGCCACCGCCGGCGGAGTGCTCGTACTCGGCCGGGGAGTGGCGGGCCGCTGGGAGACGGCGATCGAGGTGGATGAGGAGATACGCCACCGCGGCCTGGGCCGAGCACTGGCTACTGCCGCCCGCCATCTCGTACCCGGCGGAGAACCGGTCTGGTCGCAGCAGGCCGCCGGGAACGCCCGCAGCATCCGCGCCTTCCAGGCCGCGGGATACCGGCCGGTCGGCGCCGAGGCGCTGCTCATCGCCTAGGAGTTGTCCGGCCGATCATGTGACTACTCGGTGCCCGTGTCGTTGATGTGGACATGGGGCGGGGTGACCTGACGGATGCCGAGTGGGAACGGCTGCAGCCGTTTCTGCCGGTCAGTAACGGTCGTTGCGGCCGGTGGCGGGATCATCGGCAGGTGATCAACGGCATTCTGCACCGTGTGCGGACCGGAGTGCAGTGGCGCGACCTGCCCGAGCGGTTCGGCCCGTGGAAGACCGTCTACGAACGCCATCGGCTGTGGTCGGGCGACGGCACCTGGGAACGTCTGCTCCACCAGGTCCAGGCCGCGGCTGACGCTGCGGGTGAAATCGACTGGGACATCTCGGTGGATTCCACCATCGTCCGCGCGCATCAGCATGCGGCCGGTGCCCGCACCGATCTGCCGCCAGTACCCGCTTCAAAGGGGGCCGAAGTGGTGGAACACCAGGACGAGACGCCGTGGCAGAGCCTCGTCGGCCGACTGGTGGAGGTGGTGCTGGAGGTGAGGGCCTGGGCCGCTCGCGCGGCGGGTTCACCAGCAAGCTCCACCTGAGTGCGGATGGCCGCTGCCGCCCGCTGTCCTGATCGTCACCCCCGGTCAGCGTGCGGACTGCACCCAGTTCAAACCGGTTCTGGAGAAGATCCGCGTCCCCAGACTCGGCCCAGGCAGGCCCCGCACGAAGCCGGACAGCCTCGCAGCCGACAAGGCCTACAGCAATGGCCCCTGTCGCGAGTACCTGCGGCGCCGGGGCATCCGACATACGATCCCGGAGAAGACCGACAGCCAGGCAGCCCGTCTGCGCAAAGGGTCACGCGGGGGACGACCACCGGGATTCGACGAGGAGCGGTACAAGAAGCGCAACACCGTCGAGCGGGCAATCAACCGCTTGAAACAGTCCCGAGCGGTGGCCACTCGCTAGGACAAGCGCGGCTACGTCTTCCTCGGCACCGCGACGGCGGCAGCCCTTGTCATCTGGCTCCGGACCTGACGATCGCACACAGCTCAGAGACCACCCTCTGCCGGCCGCTGGTGTCCACACGGCACCGGGCCGCCGTTCTTGTCGAAGACTTCGGCGTCATTACCCGAGTTCACCCACACCGTGACGCCCTGGTCATGCACGACCACGTTGAACGGCGACTGCTCCGGCTCCGACTCGGTCACCACGGTGAACTCTTCACCCGGACGCATCCAGTGATCGGTACCCCACGGCTCGACCCACAGGCAGAGCATGCTGCTGGTCTCGTTACTCACGCTTGTCTTGGACACGCTCGCACCCTAACCAGCAACATGATCGGCCGGACAAGTCCTAGAGGTTGGCCCGTTTCTCGCCTTATCCCCTCGGACTAGGTTGCGGCGGCCCCGCTTGGTTCCTGAACGCGGTCAGTCCTTCCACTGTCCGGCCCGGCAGTGTCCGGGCGAAACTCACCTCGCCTCCCCGCCCTGGCGCCATCGTGGGACCAGCGTGGCGGCGAGGTACTCGCGCCGCAGCGCCGGCTCACGGCCTCCATGGGTCCACTCGATGCTGGGGTGCGAAAACTTCCGAGCCTGTGCCACGAGCGGCGAGACGCTACATCAGACACGACACTCCTCGGGCCCCTCCGATCAGGCTGGAGTAGGGCGGTGTTACAGGAGCCGCCAGACAGCACCAAGCTCCGCCAGTTGCGCTCGCAGCACCCCTCGTTGCTCCTCCAGCTCCAGCGAGGTCGGGGAGAGGAGATAGATGTTGTCCCGGTAGAGGCGGAACCCGATGCGCTCCCAGCCCTGAGAGATCTTGGCATTCACTCGGTCCCACTCGGCCTGGTCCCTCAGGCGGCTGCCGCGAAGGTCTGTGACGCCAGGTGAGCACGCGACCGCCCGACAGCCGGCCATGAGACGGTGAACGACCTCCACTGCGAGGACGGCGCCCAGGCCGTGACCACGCCACTGCTTGTCCAGGGTCACCCGATCCATGACCAGCAGGGCGGATGTAGGGAGCGCTAGTGCCGCGTCAGGCAACCTTCGCCCGTCAAGGAGCGGCGTTCAGGGCCCCTCCTGCCCGATGGCGGGCAAGGAGGGCGCGTGCCGGGCGTCGCGACAGGGCGAAGGTTGCCTGACGCGGCACTAGGTTCCCTCCCGGGCACCTGCCGGGCCATGATCGCCGACGTGATCAGCGAACCCTACGGACCGGGCGGCCCGCTACGCCGGGAGCAGAGCCTGCCCACCGGCGAGCCACGGGAGTACCGGCACTCCCCCTTGTACGCGATGCCTCTGGCGCCTGGACACCGACCCGGCCGACTTCTCCGACGACGAGATGGAGATGCTGCGACGCACTGACCCCGTGGGCGTAGTTACGAGGTCCAGCCGCCGTACGGCACGGTAATGAGTTCCATGGCGTGGCCCGCCGGGTCCATGAAGTACACGCCGCGGCCACCGTCGTTGTGGTTGACCGCACCGGGCTGCTTGCGCTGGGGATCGGCGTAGTGCTCCGTGCCGCGCTGTCGGATCCGCGCGTACGCCGCGTCGAACTCTTCCTCGGAGATCAAGAAGGCGTAGTGCTGCGGCGTGATGCTCTCGGCGGGGACTGTGGCGAAGTCCAGTGTGACACCGTTTCCCAGACCCACTGCGATGAACGGGCCCCACTCGGTGGTGATCTCGAGATCGAGCAGTTCCGCGAAGAACTCAGCGGACTCCCGGTTGTCCCGGGCATGGACGATCGTGTGGTTCAACTCAACTGGCAAGGAATGCCTCCGAAGGCATGTCCTGACACCTCCATGCCTCACCCAGCCGGTGACCGACACGCGATGTCGTCGAAGACCCTAGCCCCGCCAACGCTGTAGATCAACCGTCATTTGACGATGCTCTGGCGCCGGACGCTGCTGACGAGAGCAGTCAAGCTCCGGCCAGCCGCCTTACCCCTCCAGCCAGCCCGGTGTCGGCATCTCATCACGGACCGCCGCCCACTGGGCATCCGTCATATCCGAGTTGTAGACCGGGGCCCCTCCGGCTGATCGGCCGCGTTCCCCAACCGATGAGCGAGGCAATCGCACGCCGAGCGCGCCGAGTTGAACTCCAGGGACGTAACCGCGTACACCTGCGACATCTGGGGCCTCCGGACGCACGGGCTGGACTCAACATCCCCCGTGCTGCACCGGAGGCCCCGTATTCATGCGCTCCGCGACCGGAGATCAGCCAAGGCCCGATGTCCGGTCAGAACCGCATCCATGATCGAGAGGAATACGGCGTCTAACGAGCGGCGGCGTCGGCCGTACCGCGCAAGGGGAGCGCGCCGCGCGTACGCCCGAGAACCACCTGCACGAGCCGCGATCAGCCGTTAACGCGCGTGTAGGTGAGGAACACCGCGCCGCCCTTGAGGACGGTGTGGTCGGCGAGCGTCCAAGTGCGCGGATCGAAAGCAGCCTTGCGGGAGAACAGCGGGATCCCGTCGCCAATGGTCAGCGGGCCGATCTTGAGGATCAGCGTATCGATCTCGGCGTACAGGGAGCCCGCCAGCTCGGCGCCGCCGATCAGCCAGATGTCCTTGCCGTCCTGCTGCTTGAGCTCCCGTACGGTCGCCACCGGGTCGTCGGCGACCAGTTCAACAGCCGGGTCCGGGCTCTCGGTCAGGGTCCGGGAAAATACCAGGTGACGCAGGTGGGGGTAGGCGTCTGTGATTCCGGCCGCAAGACCGATCTCGTAGCTGCGCCGCCCCTCGAGCACGGTGTCGAAGTGCGTGCCCTCTGCCGTGACGGACAGTGCTTGCCGGACATGGACGGGCAGCGTCTCCGGGTACTCGGCCACGAGGTGCTGGATGTAGTCCTCCGGTATGGGCCAGAAGCCGCTCGGACCCGTGGGGTCCGCGCCGTCCGGGCCCGCGATGAAGCCATCGAGAGTGGTGGCGATGTAGTGGACGAGTCTGCGCATGCCAGTTCCCTTCTTTCAGTCCGCTGTCGCGGTGCGGCCCGGGCCGCCGGTTGGCGTGCCAGGATGCGAGGCCGCTGAGTGATCATGACACCCGACCGACCAGGACATGTCCGGCCGATCATCGTCGTGGGCAGTCGGGCATGATGCCCGGGTGAGCATCATCGTCAAGTTCTTCGTGGCGCCGGACGACACGTCAGCAGGTCTGTCCCTCCAGACCGGGCCGGGACAGGCATTCGAGTCGCTGTCCTTCGGCAACTTCGATCCCGAAGAGGCCGTGATCGAGTGGGAATGTCTTATGGCCGGCGGCAGCTACGAGGAACTGGTCGAAGCCGGAGAACCTCGCATCGTCGCCGGCCATGACGCCGACGGGTGCGTCGTCTTCGCGATCTCGCCTCGCCTGTCCGCTGCACTCGCGAACGCCGAGCACTCCAGGTTGCGTGACATCGCTGCCTCGTGGGCTCAGCTGCGTGCGGAGGACGGCGAGGTCTTCGACACGGAGATCGCCGACGCGATCGTGGGTGATTTGGCTGCTCTCGTCAGCAGCGCCCGACGTCAGGGCCAGGGCGTCTACTGCTGGGTCGCGTAGGAGTTCATGTTCGGAGCCAGATCGCGACGGCCGCCGCGGTGGCGGTGCCGAGGAAGACGTATCCGCGCTTGTCGTAGCGAGTCGCGACCGCCCGGGACTGTTTCAGGCGGTTGATCGCCCGTTCGACGGTGTTGCGCTTCTTGTAGCGGTCCTCGTCGAAGCCGGGTGGCCGTCCGCCGCGTGAGCCTTTACGTAGACGCGCGATCTGGCTGTCGGTCTTCTCCGGGATGGTGTGGCGGATTCCCCGTCGTCGCAGGTACTCGCGGATGGGGCCGTTGCTGTAAGCCTTGTCGGCCGCGAGGCTGCCTGGCTTCTTGCGCGGCCGTCCCAGACCAGGTCTGGGCACTCGGATCTTCTCCAACACCAACGTGAACTGGGTGCAGTCCGCCCGCTGACCTGGAGTGACGAGCAGGGACAGCGGGCGGCAACGCCCGTCCGCGCTCAGGTGGAGCTTGCTGGTGAACCCGCCGCGCGAGCGGCCCAGACCCTCACCTCCAGCACCACCTCCACCAGGCGGCCGACGAGACTCTGCCACAGTGCCTCGTCCTGGTGTTCCACCTCGTCGGCCCCCTTTGAGGCAGGTTCCGGCGGTGGAACGGTGCGGGCGCCAGCCGCATGCTGATGCGCGCGGACGATGGTGGAGTCCACCGAGACGTCCCAGTCGAGCTCGCCTGCGGCATCGGCTGCGGCCTGGACCTGCTGAAGCAGACGTTCCCAGGTGCCGTCGCCCGACCACAGGCGGTGGCGCTCGTAGACCGTCTTCCAAGGGCCAAATCGTTCGGGCAGGTCACGCCACTGAACCCCGGTCCGCGCCCGGTGCAGAATCCCGTCAATCACCTGCCGATGATCCCGCCACCGGCCACAACGCCCGTTGCTGACTGGCAGGAACGGCCGCAGCCGTTCCCACTCGGCATCCGTCAGGTCGCCCCGCCCCATGTCCACATCAACGACTCGGGAGCGGAGTAGTCACATGATCGGCCGGACAAGTCCTAGCGCCGGTTCGGGTCGTGCGGGGGGCCGTCACATCGGGAGGGAGAGGAGTCGCACAGGCTCCGCAGGCCAGTACGCGTCGTCACGCAGGGGCGTCACCATGGTCCGCAGCGGCATGGTCACCACGCGGGTCCCGGGCTGTTCGACGCGTACGTCCTGGTCGAGCGGATGCCACCCGAGGCGCCGGTACAGCGGCACGAGGGGAGGCCGACAGAACAGGAGCGCATGGTGGGGACCCATCGTGCGCGCGTGGTCGAGTGCCGCTGCGACGACGAGCCGAGCCAGACCATGACCTCGCATGTCGGGTGCGACGGCCACTCCGCCGACGCCCACCACCTCCGTCTCGGTGGTGCCGATCGCAACAGGCAGCCGTAGCAGGCCAGCGTGGGCCACAAGCCGCTCGCCGTACCTGACACCGAAGTGCTCGTCCTTGGGCAGCCAGGTCAAGCCGGCCGCGGCAACGCCGAAGGGATCGTCACCGCCGCCGAGAATCTCTTCCTGCTCCGCTTTCGTGTACCGAGGAAGCCGTACTACGGCCGGTGCTGCAGAGGATGGGTTCTCAGGCATCCCCACATGATGATCTCTTGTCCGCGGCGTGGCCAAGCGCTCGGTAGTTACTCGTACGGGCCCGCCGTCACTCGCCACCGTCCACCCGCTGATGACCCGGGCCGACATCGCGGTCGTGCGAACCACCCAAGATGAATGTGACCCACATCACATCTGGTGCCTGTCAGGAATCGAGGCGCTGCTCCGCTCAAGTCACCGAGAGCCAAGCGAACCGACAGGAGCAACACCATGAAGCACCGCATCGTCGTCCTCGGCGCCGGCTACGCCGGGGCCTACGCGGCCGGGACCCTGGCCCGCCGGCTGTCCCCGGCGGACACCGAGGTCACCGTGGTCAACGCCGAGCCGGACTTCGTCCAGCGGCTGCGGCTGCACCAGCTCGCGGCCGGTCAGGAGATCGAGGCTCCCCAGCTCGCCGACGTCTTCGCGGGCACGGAGATACGGCTGCGCCTGGCCCGTGTCACCGCCGTCGACCCAGACCGCCAGGTCGTCACTGTGGCCGACGCCGACGGCGGCGGCGAACTCGGTTACGACACGCTCGTGTACGCGCTCGGCAGCCACGGTGACGACCGCGGCGTCCCCGGCGTGGCCCAGCACGCCTTCGACGTCGCCGCCCGGCCCTCCGCGCTGCGCCTGCGCGAGCGCCTGGACAGCATGGAGAAGCGGGGCGAAGGCGTGAATGTGCTGGTCGTCGGCGACGGGTTGACCGGCATCGAGACCGCCACCGAGATCGCCGAATCCCGACCCGGCCTGTCGGTGGCGCTGGTCGCCCGCGGAGAGCTGGGCGCCCAGCTCTCCGCCGGAGGCCGCGGCCACCTGCGTCAGGTCTGCGACCGGCTGGGCGTCACCGTCCTGGAGCACACCGGCGTCGAAGCCGTCGAAGCGACGCGGGTGCTGTGTGCCGACGGCACCGCCCTGGCGGCCGACGCGACCGTGTGGACGGCCGGGTTCGCGGTCAGCTCCATCGCCACCGCCGGCGGGTTCGAGGTCACTGAAAACGGTCGGATCGTGGTCGATCGCACCATGCGGTCGGTCTCGCACCCGAACGTCTACGCCGTCGGCGACAGCGGCTACGTCATCGGCGACAACGGCCGTCCGCTGCCGATGTCCTGCGCCTCGGCCGGCTACACCGGCCGGCAGGCCGTGGACGCGATCGTCGGGCGCCTGACCGGCAGCAAGATCGCGAGCACCACGCTGGAGTACCTGGGCAACCACATCAGCCTCGGGCGGCGGGACGGGATCCTGCAGATGGTCGACGACGAAGGGCAGGCGAAGCCGAAGTACATGGGCGGCCGGAAGGCGGCCCGGATCAAGGCAGCCATCGTCTGGATGTCGCTGTGGGCCACCTCGCACCCGACTTTCGGCCTGCCCAAGCGCAAGCACCACCTGGCCACCGTGCCGAAGACGTCCGCTGCCGAGAAGACGGCCGCGTAGCCGCCAGGTCGCGCTTCACGATCTTGCGCCACTCGACGCCGTGGCCACCGGCGAATCCACCGTGGCGAACGGCGAACGGCGAACGGCAAACGGCAAACGGCAAACGGCCCTCAGCCCCCGCCCGTCCTGGCAGTCCGTGTCGAGAAGGCCCGCATCAGCGGCTTCCGCTGCGTCCGCAATCCGGAAAGAACCGACCCGCGTCGAGCCCGGAGCCCCGCTCACCCGGCGAAGAACTCCCTCCTCTGAAGGAGTAAGGAATGTCCCCTCAGGTCGCGCCCCCAGGCAACGCGTCGCCCTCCCCCTGGCCGACCGTGGCCAGGGCAGTCGCCTTGCTCACGGTGAGCGTCAGCCTGCTGCTCACCGCCTTCGCCTGGCCGTCGGTACGCTCATCGGTGCACGATGTGCCGATCGCCGTCGCCGGCCCCGCCCCCGCCGTCAAGCGGATCACGTCCGTCCTCGACCAACGCCTTCCCGACGGCTTCGAGGTCACCGAGGTCGCCGACACCGCCGCCGCCGAACAGCTGATCCGCGACCGCGAGGTGTACGGGGCGATCGACCTCAGCTCCGGCACCCCACAGGTCATCACCGCATCCGCCGGAAGTGCCGCCGTCGCCCAGACCCTGAACAGCATCGCGGCCGGCCTCGGCCAGGCGCAGGGAACCGGCACCGCGGACGCCACCCGCGACCTCGCCCCGCTGCCGGCCGACGACCCGCGCGGCGCCGGACTGGCCGCCGGGGCCCTGCCGTTGGTCATGGGCGGCCTGATCGCCGCCCTGCTGCTGACCAGGCTCGTCCGCGGCAGCGCCCGCCGCGTCACCGGAGCGCTCGCCTTCGCCGTCACCGGCGGACTGGCCGTGGCGGCGATCCTGCAGTTCTGGTTCGGCTCGCTCGACGGCTCGTTCGCCGCCAACACCGGGGCCGTCGCCCTGACCATCGCGGCCATCGCCCTGACCATCCTCGGTCTCGAGTCACTGCTCGGGTACGTCGGCTTCGGCCTCGGCGCCGCCACCATGATGCTCATCGGCAACCCCCTGTCGGGCACCGCGACCGCACCCGAGATGCTGCCCGGCCGGTCCGGCACCCTCGGCCAACTGCTACCGCCCGGGGCCGGCGGCCAACTGCTGCGCTCCACAGGCTTCTTCGACGGCCACGGCGCCACCCACTCCGCCACCGTCCTGGCGACGTGGCTCACGCTCGGTCTGGTGCTGTGCCTGGCCGGCAACCTGCGCCACCGCCCCGCCGCCACCGTCCAAGACACGGCCGCGCAACCGGCCACGCACGCGACGGTCTGACCCCCACAGCACCCGCCGGCTCAGGCACGACCGACCTCTCTCCCCCCACCGAATCGGCGCGCAACACCCCACCCCCACAGGGAAAACCCTCCGAGGCGAGCCTTCCGCCACACCACTTAGGGTGGTCCGCATGGACAGCACCGCCACTGATCGATTCGACACCAGCCGGTTCGAGGCCGGCCGGAACCGGCTGGCCTCGCTGGCGTACCGACTGCTGGGCTCCGCCGTCGACGCCGAAGACGCGGTGCAGGACGCGTTCCTGCACTGGCAGGCCGCGGACCGGCAGCTAATCAAGGTGCCGGAGGCATGGCTGACCAAGGTCGTCACCAACCTGTGCCTGGACCGGCTCCGCTCGGCACAGGCCCGCCGCGAGCGTACCGCCGGCGCCTGGATGCCCGAACCGCTCCTCGACGGAGACGCGTTGCTCGGCCCGGCCGACACGTTCGAGCAGCGCGAATCGGTCTCCCTGGCCTTGCTGACACTCATGGAGCGCCTGTCCCCCCTGGAGCGGGCCGTCTACGTCCTGCGCGAAGCGTTCTCCTACAGCCACGCCGAGATCGCCGAGATCCTCGACATCACCGAATCCGCGAGCCAGCAGCACCTCCACCGGGCCCGGCGCCGCATCACCACCGCGCGCCGCGGCGACGGCGAAGTCGACCCGGCGTCCGCCCGCAGGATCGTCGAGGAATTCCTCGCCGCGGCCGCCTCGGGTCGCACCGAGCGGCTGGTGGCGCTGCTCACCGATGACGCGACCGCGATCTCGGACGGCGCAGGCGGCCTGGCCGAGAAGCTGCTGCGGTACGACACTCCGCAGCGCATCGCCGCCGTCGTACGGGCCGGCTTCAAGCCCACACCCGCGAAGCGGCGACTGGCAGGCGGCACACCGGCCATCCACTACGCCGTCGTCAACGGCGCCCCCGCCATCCTGTTCGTCCTCGGCGATCAGATCATCGGCGCCGTGACGTTCGACATCGCAGGCGGCAGGATCGCGACCGTGCGCGGCATCTCCGCCCCCACCCGCCTCGTCCGCCTCACCGAAGCCTGGCGGCAGCACGAACCGGAGGCGCCGCTCATCGCCCAGTGGTGACCCGACGCCGACCGCGGCCGACCGCAGCACCCGCGCTGCGCATCAATCCCGACAAGCTCAGCGACCTCGGCCAGGTCGCCGACGCCTGGGCCGCCAACCAGGAAGGGACGGCCTGCCGCGTCCCCGTCCTCTCGCCCGCCCTGCTGATCGAACGCCTCACCTTCGCCCCAGCGGGCCGTACCGTCGAATTCGTCCACTCTGGCTTTGTCGCCGAGAGCCAGCAGCGCTTGTCGGTCAGCGCCGAGAGCGGTCCGCCGGTGCCAGGATCCGTGTTGCCGAGTCCTGGAAGCGCGTCGGTACTTGCGCCTCCCGGTCTCGTGTGCAGGTCGGATTGTTCAGGCGGGTTCTCTGGTAGGCAAGGTGCACAGTGCTCGGGCCAGTCGGTCGCTCTGGGCTCGGGTGCTGCCGCGGGCGGGCGGATGCCGCACCGGGGACTACCGGGCTCGTCGCAGTGCAGGATGCAGCCCGAGCAGTGCGCCTGGTTCGCCGCCGTATACGCGCCCACTGCACCGCCATCACCATCCTGCGCACCGACGGGTGGACGTCGCCACGGTGCACTGGCTGGGGCACCTGGCGGTGATCAGGAGCGGAACGGCCCGGGGTTGCGGTCGCCGAGTACGAACGCGGCCGGCCAGCTCTCGCGCAGGATCCGGGCCAGCAGCGGGTGCTCGGAGTCGAGAACCTCGCTGGGCCGGATCGAGCCGTCCGCCGCCTCCCGCTGCCCGCCGAGGAGGACGGGTGCCTGGAGCAGCTCCTCGCCCCACGGCTCGATGGCGTTGCCGAACAGGCCCTCGAAGCGGTGACCCTCCAAGGCGCCGTCGTGCACCCGGCGGGTGTAGTCCTCGATCACCTCGGCGGCCAGGCGCACCCAGGCCAGGTGGACCACGGTGCGGCCGTCGTCGAGGCGGATCGGCAGCCGGACCTTGAGGAAGTTGCCGACACCTTGAGCGACCATCACTGCGCCCGTATCGGCGGTGACCCGCTCCGCCCGCTCGGCCGGGGAGAGTTCGGCGATCAGGTGGGGGAGAGGGTGGGCAAAGCCGGGGTGCTCCGGGTCCAAGGTGCCGCCGCAGTCGCACCCGCACCCGCCGGCCCCGTGGTCCTGCCGCTCCTGGCCGGAGCCGACGGGCAGCACCAGCGTGAAGGACCGCGCGACGGTGAAGACTGTCGGCTCGGGCAGGCCGAGCGCGGCCAGCGCTGCGGAGGCGGTCTCGTGTCGCTCGCCGTTGACCCGCACCTCGGCTTCCACGGCGCCTGGGGCACCGCCGTAGAAGACCCGGACACCGTTGAACCGGGGCGACTCCAGGTCGGCAGTGAAGGTGTGGGCGATCTCGCGGAGCACGTCCGCCTCCAGCAGCGCGTTTTGGAGGCGGAGGTTCTCCCGGTCGGAGAGCCCGTAGGCCAGCACGCCCGAGCTGATGGACCGCCACCCCGGCACACCCTGCTCATCATCGGGGCCCCAGTGCTCGGCGAGCTCCTCCTGCTCGTAGAGCAGCTCGAGCAGGCAGGCGCCTGCCGAACGGGCCCAGAGGCCGGCTGCGTCGCGCGCAGTGGTGACGACCACGACGCAGTCCACGAAGCAGGGCACGTCGGGCTGGATGCTCACGTCCGGGAAGGCGATCAGGTCGTAGTGCCAGTCGTCCCCGTGCCCCGCCGGTCCGACGGCGACGGCCCAACCGTGCGGGCTTTCCAGCGAGTTGCCCTTGAGTTCGGCGCCCGCCGTACAGCCGGGGGCGACCTCCTCCAGGGCGTCGCGGATCAAGGAGAGGAAGTCGAGATCGGGCAGTCGGCCCTCGGGGGGCTCGGTGGTGCGCGGGCGGCGGCGTATCCAGGACATGCGGGGATCATACGGAGGCGGTGCCGGTGAGCCACCTGGATCTCCGTTCCAGGGCACGCGCGGTGCCGGCGGTAGCGGCGGAGAGCCTGCCGCGCCGAGCCGTCGGTGAGCGGAGCCTCGCTCAGGCGCTGCTACTTCTCACCGACATCGCACACGGCCGTGATCGGGAAGTGGTCTTGGAATCCGACGACACATGCTCTCGGTTGTGGTCTACACAGCCATCCACTCGGTGTACCGGGGCGACCGCTACCGCATCGTCTCCCGGCTCGCCCTCCACGACGGCGCGGCCGACCACCCGGCGGCGGACGCCGCGCGTGCCGGGGCGTGGTGGGGGACGGTGGTGTGACGTGAGGCAGGGGTACGGGCGCGGGGCCGCCCCCGCCCCGGCGTCACACCCGCGCGCTCGGGCAGGATGGCACCCATGAGGCCGAGGCGAGGACGTACGAGGGCGGAACTGGTCGCACTGCTGGGCCGGGCCGGCCTGGAGGTCGTGGGGCAGTGGGGCGCGGAGAACGTCCTTGCACCCGCGGCCGCCTGGCGGCGCGTCGCCTCGTACGAGACCGTGCCGACCGCCACCGTCCGCGACGACCGGCCGGACCTCGTCGCCGCACTCAACACCCAGTGGCACCGTCTCGCGCGCGAGCACGGAGTCATCGACGAGAAGGGCGAGTTCCTCATCCACGTCGGGGACGACGACGCCTGGGCCAGGGTCCGCCTCGCCCCCGCCTGGGACCTCGCGGGCGTCCTCGGTGACCGTCCAGGACAGCCCGAGTTCGTCACCCTCTCCGTGGACGGGGACGCACTGCTGGGTGTGACCTGCGAGGAGTACGAGGTCTGGCTCGTCGCCGTCGTGGGGGTCCGGGAGCGGCGCGAGGGGGAAGCGCGGGCGGCCGCACGGGAGTCCGCTGAGGAGCGCGAGGCCGCGTGGGAGGGACTGCGCGGCGCCCGGCTCCGGCCCACGAGGCGGCTGTGGGGGACGTGGGTGGATTGGCTGGGCTTCAACGACGCCGCGAGCGACGAGGTGCTGATCCGGCTGCTCGACCTGGGAGCCGGCTACGTCCCGCACCGCACGCTCTCCGCCGCCGTCCTCGACGCGGCGATCGCCCACCCCGACCGACAGCTCCGTGCCGAGGTCGCCAAGCACCAGCGCTCCCTGACCCCGGAACAGTGGACCGCCCTGATCCTGAGCGAGGAGAGCCCGGCCCGGCGCGCCCTGCTCGCCGCGACCGCCGCCACGCGCGGTGGCCTGACGCAGGCCGGCCACGAACGGATCGCCGCCGATCCGTCCCTACGCAACGGCGACGGCAGCGAGGGGTGTCACGCCGTCCACCCGCTGGACGTGGCCTCCTACCAGGCCCTCGCCGCGCACGAGGACCCGCACACCCGCCAGGCCCTGGCCGCCGACCCGCTCGCGCCCCCCGAGGTGCTCGCCCTCCTCGCCGGCGACGAGAACGAGGACGTACGGCGGACCCTCGCCACCCACCCCCGTCTGCCGCCCGACGTCCTCGCCGCGCTCGCGGCGGACGAAAGGGAGGCGGTACGCCGGGCGGCATCCGTCCACCCCGAACTCTCCGAGGCGCAGCGGGCAGAATGCCTGGTGGGCCTCGACCTCGACGGCATGCGGTACGACGTGCCCTGGGTACGCGACCTCCACGCCGACCCGGAGGCGATGCGCCGGATCGCCGCCTCCTGCCACCCGCTGCTGCGCTGCACCGTCGCCCGAGCCCGGCACCTCCCGCCGGACGTCGTCGAACGTCTCGCGCGGGACGAGGACAGGGTCGTACGCCTCTTCCTCGCGGAGTCCTGCGACGACGCGCCGGCCGACATGCTCCTGGAGGTCTGGCAGTGGTGGAACGGCAGCTTCAGTTCACCCGGGCGCCCACGCACCCACCCCAACTTCCCGCGCACCGGCCTGCTCCCGTACGCGACCGACCCGCATCCGCGCCTGCGTCAACTGGCCCTGGACGACCCGGAATCCACCCCCGATCTGGTGGAACGGTTCAGCCGGGACGAGGACGGGGAGGTCCGGCTGCGGGCCGCCACCGACCCCCGGCTCTCGGCGGCCTCGGCGGTCCGGCTGCTCGACGACGGGAGCGCGGCGGTCCGGTGCGCGGCGGCCCGTCACCCCGCGCTGCCCGCCCGGTACGTGGTCCGCGCCCTCCGTGACCGCGAGCTCGGGAGACATGCCGTCATGAACCCGGCGCTGCCCGAGTCCGTGATGCACTGGATGATCGACATTGCCCTGGCGGGGCTGGAGGAATCCGGAACGTGACCCCAGAAGGCGCCAGCCCCAGCCCCCGCCCCCAACCGCAGCCCCAGCCATGAACGTGCAGTAGCCGCGCCCCGGCCTACGGCTTCGTTCGGCCACCAGCCGGGTGAACTCCCCGATCGCCTCGTCGTTACGGCCGGCCCGCGCGGCGAACGCCTCCGGGACCTGTTCGTTGTCTCACGCATCGACCACGAGTCCGGCCGCATCCGCGGGGTCCTGGACGGAGTGCTGCGGGAGATCGACATGCGGACTCGTGGAAGCGCTACCGGCACGCGGCCTGGAGGCGCGAATGCAGGACCACGCGAATGCGACGACGCCGCGGCTGCCTACGAAGAGGTGGCGCCGGCACGACCTGTGCGAGGGGTGCGAGAGCCCAGGGGGCGCCCAGCGAGAGAAATGCGCTACCAGTCCTCGCTTGGCGTGTCGAAGGATCGCGCCCGCCCTGTCCCGTGCGGGCACACCCCGTCGATGACGAGCGTCAGGAGGCGTTCGGTCTCGGCGGCGCCGTCGCTGTCGAGTTCGGTGGCCAGCGCGATGGCTCCGACGAGTTTGAGCAGTCGGGTGATGGTGACGTCGGGGCGCACGGCGTGCGCCTGGTGAGCGCGCGCGAGTAGTTCGCCGCCGGCGTTCACGATCATCGTGTGGCAGGTGTCCTCGAACGTCGGATCGCCGGCGTCGGTGCCGGGCATCAGGGATGCCCCCAGACCCTTGTTGGTGACGGCGTGTGCGCCGACGGCGTGGAGCCAGATGACGAGGGCGGCGCCCGGATCGGGCTCGGCGGCCAGGTCGTGCGCCTTGGTGCACAGGGCCTCAACCCGGTCTTTGAAGACGGCCTCCAGCAGCGCCTGCCGGGAAGGGAAGTGCCGGTGCAGTGTGGCTGAGCCGACCCCGGCGTGCCGGGCGATCTCCTCCAGAGAGGCTTCGGTGCCGTGCTGGGCAATAGCAGCCCCGGCAGCAGCCAGGATTCGGTCGTAGTTGCGCCGCGCGTCGGCGCGCATGGGCCGCCTGGGCGAGGACGGCACTGCCGCGTCTCGGGGCACGGGATCTCCTGACTGCTTGCTAACCGGGGTGGCCCTCCATGTGCAGCCCAGATCACGGCGTTCCTGGACACCCAGGGCGCAGAGGGACGTGACGCGTGAGCGGCCGGCGGCCCCACCTCGGGCGCATCGGGATCTGGTCAGGCGAACTCGACAACTGCACAGCGGCCGGTCTCCGCGAGGCCGTGACCACGATCGAGGACCTGGGCTTCGGCGCCTTGTGGTTCCCCGAGACAGCCGGGCGGGAAGCGATGGCACAGGCCGGGATCCTGTTGTCACAGACCCGGCGGATCGTAGTGGCAGCCGGCAGCGCGGACATCTACGCGCGCGACGCGGTGACGGCCGCCGCCGCACAACGCACTCTGGAGGAGGCATTCCCCGGACGCTTCCTGCTCGGCCGGTGGGACAGCCACCCCAGCCTCGCCGAAGATGTCCGCGGCCACCGTTTCGGCCCCCCGGTGCCCACCATGCGCGCCTACCTCGACGCGCTGGACGCCGCCCCCTTCGGGCCGCCCGCCACGGCGGCCTCGCCCCACCGGGTACTCGCGGCCCTGGACCCCGGCATGCTCACACTCGCTGCCGAACGGGCCTGGGGTGCAAGTCCGTTGGGCATGCCGGTCGCACACACCCGCGACGCCAGGGCTGTGCTCGGACCCACCGCGCTCCTGGCCGTCACCCAGCTGTGCGTGCTGGGCCCGGACCGCTCGCACACCACCGCACTGGCCCGCACCACGGCGGCGGCCGCCCTGCCCAACCGCCGCGCTCTGCTGCGCGCCCTGGGGTACGAGGACGTGGACTTGCTCGGCGACCGACTCGTCGACGCGATCGTGGCCCACGGCCCCGCCGAGGACATCGCCCGCCGCGTCCACGAGCACCTTGACGCCGGTGCCGACCACGTCAGCCTCCATCTCCTCACCACCGCACCCCACACCCCTCCCACGCGGCAGTGGCAGGAGCTCGCGGCATATCTCCTGCCTTGAGCGGCGCGGCCCTTTCGCCGAGCAGCAGAGGATGATGCCTTGCCTGCCGTCATCTCTCTTTGACCTGGAGCTGTCCGAGTTGTCTGTCGACGGCGCGGAATCCCCTTCTCACCGCGCCACCCCCGATGTCGAGGGGGCCGTCGGCTCTGGTCGCCTACTGGTTGAGGATCTGCGCGAGGGGCAGGAACCGGGCCCTGTCCTCAGGGTCGACGATCTCGTCGATGTCGGTGAAGTAGAACGACGTCGTCGTACCGGCCACCACATCGAGGACGAACTGGCTGCACGACGCCTGGTGGGCCTCCCAGAGGGGTCCGCGCCCCTCGTTGAGGACGACGGTCCATTCCTCCGGCTCGACGCCGGGCCGGACCAGCCAGTACAGAACGTGTCCCGCGCCTTCCACGTACCCCCAGGGCACCAGCCTCACGCCGTCCTCGTCGAGTTGCGACGGCTTCTCCTCGCCCAGGGCCCAGAGATCGGCGAGGTCCTCCTCGCGCTCCGCGGTCTGGACGACCAGGTCGTACATCGCATCGGGGCAGCCCGGTTCCAGGAGCCAGAGCACCTCCCCGAAGACCCCGCAGCCGTACGTCTGGACGAGCTGCTTGTAGTCGCCCGGCAGCACGACGCCCAACGCCTCCTCGACGGCGTCCCACTTGACGGCCCGGCCGCTGCCGGGCGGCGGCGGGCAGAGTCGTTCCAGGGGTTTCGTATGGCGCAGGCTCCGGGCGATCCGGATGTCGCTCGACAGCGCACTGAGCCGAGGCGGGGTCCTGCCGGCGTCCAGCACCACGGCCCGCATACGGTCACCTACGGCGGCACCGGGTGCGTCCGACCACCAGGAGGGGTGTTTGGCCTGGTCGATGAAGCCCTCGTACCCGTCCACGCGCACCGCGGTCCCGACCGGTGCCACGGCAGTGACGACCACGTCGTACTCGTGATGATCAGCAAGCATGACGTCCACTCTGCACCACGCCGACGGGGGCGCGGGCGCGCCGCCACCCCTACTGAGGCGGCGCGCTCGCCACGATCTCGGGGTTCACCGTGTCGAAGTACACGTGGTCCGTCGTCGGGGAAAGATGGAACCGGCCGACGTAGAGCGACTTGGTGATGTGCCGGTCGTAACGGACGCTCCCCACCCACCCGGCGCCCTCGGGCAGGAACTCCGTCAGCTCCTCCGGAGCGTGAGAGGGACCGGCGGGCTCGAAGGCGTACACCGGCTTGCCGACGATGGACTCGACAGCCCCGGCGGGCAGGCGTGCGACCCCGACCACACGGATCTGCGGATCCTGGTCCGGAAGCCACTCGCGCCCCGAGTCGTTCGGGTTGTAGGCGAGCCAGTGGGGGTCGGACAGCCGACCGATCGCGCGGAACCGGCGCTGAAGCGGAGCGAGATCGGTGTTCACTTCCCGGAGCTCCGGTCCAGCGCCGTCACCGGCGGACCCGCATGCCACGGCACCGCCCCCACCCAGAACGAAGAGCCCTCCGAGCTTCAACCACCCACGACGACTGACCGCCCCCGACGTCCCCATGAACCCCGCCCCGCCTCCGCGCCCGTCTGTCCTTCGAGGCTTCGATATTAGGCTCAGTCTGACAAATGATCTCGGATGAGCCGTCGGGCAGGCCACGCCGTTGCGCTCCGGTCCGCACCCGGTGCGAGAACCCTTTGATCACCTGCCGGTGACCCCGCCACCGCCCGCAACGCCCGCTGCTCACAGGCAGAACGGCCGCAGCCGGACAGGTCCTAGACGGTGGCGGACGAGCTGCCGCGCCCGGCCTGCCCGAGGAGTGCGTCAGGCGCCGGCTGCCACGGTCGTCAGCCAGGCGTTCCAGTCGCTCTCGTAGTCCAGTGACGTGAGGAAGGAACGCGCGGCGGTCCAGTTTCCGGTGCGGTAGTGGCCGAGCACGGTGGCGACGTCGGCCGGGTGCTTCTCGACCATGTAGCGGGCGGCGAGGTAGCCCCAGTTGTAGGTGCGGTTGACGTCGCTGTTGGCGTAGGTGGTGTCGAACAGCGTGCGCAGGGAGTACGTGTGCTTGCCGGCCTCGGCCACCGCGTTGGTGTAGGTGACGCCGCGGTAGGAGTAGGAGACGTACTCGGCGATGCCCTCGCCCCACCACACGGTGGGGGTGGTCTGACTGGCGCCGAAGTCGCCGTAGAGGTTGAAGCGGCCGTCGAGGTAATGGGTGTACTCGTGGTTGAGGTTCCAGATTTGCCAGCCGGGGCTGACGTCGGTGCGCTCGTAACATATGAACCGGGGCTGGTTGCCCGTCACGGAGGGGTCTCCCTCCAGGTACATGCCTCCGTTGTTGGTGTCGATGCCGTAGATCTTCCTTGCGTATGCCTTGTAGTCGGCGCTCGAGTTGAAGACGTCGACCTCCAGGGTGGTGTTGTAGTCGTTCGCGACCGCCCCCGAGTCCTTGACCACGCTGTGGAAGTAGGCGTCCTGGTTGGCCAGGCTCGCGCAGGTCGCCGTCAGTTGGGCGGCGGTCATCTCCTGGGCCCGGATCCGCAGCGACGGGCTGCAGTTGTGGACGATCGGCAGGATGCGCGCTTCCAGCCCGCCGCCGGCGGTCGTCCCGGTCGCGCCAGGGGCGCCTTTGGTACTGCCGTGGGCCGGGCGCTGGCCCGGGTCCGCGAAGACGTGGTCCGGCTTGGGCTCGACCTGGACGGCCTGGGCTGCCTGGGAGGGAGCGGCCGCGAAGGCCGAAATGAGCAGAGCGGTGGCGATGGCCATGGCGCGCAAGATGCACTCCTGGGGAGGGGAGTAGGTGGGGGCCGTCTGCGACGGTTGCGGAGTAAAATTGCACATGTCACATGGCTTTTCAATACTGTTCACCAAATGCATCGAGCCCGTTCGTCGCTCCGTGGCGCACAGCCGCCAGCCGCCGCCACCTGATCGACAGGGACACCGGAGCCGCTCAAGGCCGGCGTCGTCGACAAGGCCTCCCGTGAGGCGAGGCTGAGTGCTCACACACGGTGGGGCAGGATGACCGAGTTGCCGGCGAGATCACGACTTCCGCGAAAGCCGGGTCGCCGACGCGTGGTTGCGCTTGCCTTCCTCGGACGACTCGTGGTCCGTGGACGATGGTCGGAGCAAGGCCGAGGAGCGTTGCCGATTCGTCTCGCGCCGTGATGACGAGAGGGGAGTTGGCCAGGCCGCGACAGAGCCTGCCGACGTAGCTCGTGCAGCCCTCCCAGCCGACCGCCTCTGCCGCGATGAACACGCCAATCCCCCTGGAGCGGGGCCGTTTCGCGTGGGTCGCCCCCTCGACATCGCACCTGGCTCCAGTCACGCCGGACCCGTCAAGATCGGGAAGCGCCGCCTCTCGGGAGCGGGGGTTCCTCCGGTTGACAGCTCCCATGGCCGGGCGTAGTCCGGAAGAGGGGACCCACGCGTCGATTCCCCTGGTCGAGGGGAGCGGAGAGGAGTTCCATCATGCTCGGCGACCTGATCGGCGAGGAGCAGGGAGACACCACGGGAGTCCGGGTGCTGTCCACCGACGGCGGCCACCCCGTGATGGAGGCGTCCTTCCAAGCGGCCGGCACGCTCCTGGGTGTCGGAGTCAAGGACATGGGCACGTACGAGTCGGTCGTACGAGCCGACGGCACCCTCTTCGGAGAAGGCCAGGGTGTCTTGATGACTCAGGACGGCGAGACGATCACCTGGCACGGCTCCGGCGTGGGCAGCTTCGACGAATCCGGCGCGATCGACTGGCGCGGTGCCCTGTTCTTCGAAACCGCCGCCGCGAGGTTCACCCGACTCACCGGCATCGCCGGCGTGTTCGAGTTCCATGTCGAGGAGAGCGGGAAGGCCACTGCCAAGATCTACGAGTGGAAGTGACACCTCCGACGACTCGGAGCGGTGACGACGACCTCGCCCCCCGATTCCCCCTGCGGCAACGTTCCCGGCTCCGGTACTCGGGTCGCCGCCCGCGCATCGGCGGGCGACGATGGAGTACGGGACCGATCCGGGGGCCAGGCGCTGGGAGGCAGCCGTGGCGCGCACCCGCATGACCGACGTACTCGTCGTGGGCGCCGGTCCGGTAGGACTGAGCGCGGCCGCCGAACTCCGCCGCCGGCGCGTGCGCTGCCGCCTGATCGACCGGCTCGCGGCCCCGCTCCCGTACGCCAAGGCAGTCGGGATCCAGCCGCGCACCCTGGAGCTCTGGGACCGGATGGGCCTGGCCCGCGCCGCTCTGGAAGCCGCCGCCGAGCTGCGTGGCCAGCTGGTCTACGTCAACGGCCGGGAGCGCACGCGGATCGAGCTCGCGCTGCCGCCCGAGGTGCCGTACGGCTTCGCCGCGCTCCCGCAGTACGAGACCGAGCGCCTCCTCGACGAGTACGTCACCGGCCTGGGCACGACCGTCGAGCGCGGCACCGAACTGTTGTCGTTCACGCAGGACCAGGAAGGTGTCACCGCCCTCCTGCGCGGCGCCGCCGGCGCCGAGGAGGAGGTGCGTGCGGGGTATCTGATCGGCTGCGACGGAGCCCACAGCACCGTCCGCAAGCAGCTGGGCCTCACCTTCGAGGGCGGGGCCTTCCCGGCGGAGTACATGCTGGCCGACGTCGAGGCCGACTGGGACCTCCCGTACGGATACGGGGTACGGTCCAGCCACCTCGCCGACGACGGTTCCACCGACGACCTGTTGGTCTGCATCCCGCTCCCCGGGCAGGGGCGCTACCGCATGTCGATGCTGGTCCCGCCCGAACTCTCCGCGGACGCCGCGGACGCCGCGGACGCCGCGGACGCCGTGGGGCCGGCGGGGCGGGGCGACGGCGTGACGCACGGCCTGGAGGGCGGCAGGGCCCCGGAGCTGTCCCACATCCAGGCTGTCGTGGACCGTCTTGGCCCCTGGCCGGCCACGCTGTCCCGGATGCGCTGGTCCTCCGTCTTCCGCATCAGCCACCGGATCGTCGACCGCTACGCCGACGGTCGGGTGTTCGTCGCGGGCGACGCCGCCCACATCCACCCGCCCACCGGCGCCCAGGGCATGAACACCGGCATCCAGGACGCCTGCAACCTGGCCTGGAAGCTCGCCCTGGTCTGTCGCGGCGAGGCGGGCCCCGCCCTGCTCGGCAGTTACGACGCCGAGCGCCGCCCCGTGGGCGAGGAGGTCGTCGGCCGCACCGTGCGCCATGCCACACAGGGCATCGAAGCCGAGTCCGCCGAACCACGGACGGCGACGCTCCGCGAGGCCCAACTGCTCGTCAGCTACCGGGACGGTCCGCTCGCCCGTGGTACGCACGGACCGGCCGACGCACCCCAGCCCGGCGACCGGGCCCCGGACTGCGGCGGCCTCACCGCGCCCATCGCCGCGTACCCGTTGCGCCTGCTCGACGTCCTGCGGGGCCGTACGGAACACGTCGTGCTCTTCTACGCCGCCGATCCGGCCCAGCTGGCCGCGGCCTCGGTCGCCTGCGGGATGGTGCGGTGGCCCGACGGCGGCCCGCAGGCCGAGCACCGCCCGCAGACCCTCGCCATCCTCGCCCGTGAAGCGTCGCGGACCGGCCTGGACTTCCTGGCGGCGGTGGCCGGGTACCACGACGCCGAGGGGGAGTTCGCCCGGCTCTACCGCCCCGACGGCCCGACCGGCCTCGTCGTCCGCCCGGACGGGCAATTGGGCGCCCGCTTTCCGCTCGCCGCCCTTGCGACGGTCCTGCCCGACTACCTCGCGGCCCTGTCCACGCCCGCCTGACCGGCTACGGCACGCGACGACAGCCGAGGGCGGCGACGACAGCCGAGGGCGGCGACGACAAGCGACGCCGCACGATGACAGGCGACGGCAGGCGACGGCAGGCGACGGCAGCCGACACCACACCACGGCAGCCGACGGCAGTACTCAGTCACGCCACGCGTTCACGGCCCCCGCGACGTACTCGGTGAAGTCGCGCGGCGCGCGGCCAAGAGCGCGCTGGACGCCGTCGGAGAGGGCGCTGTCCATGCCCCGCCGGATGGGGCCCACCGCCTCCGCGTAGTCCTCGGCCTCGGCGGCCGACCAGCCCTCTCCGATGAGCTCGGTGACGAACTCGCCGTGGGACAGCGGGACATAGCGCACCACACGGCCGGTGACCTCGGAGATCTCGGCGACCGCCTCGGCGATGGTCAGAGCCCGCGGCCCGGAGAGTTCGTACGTCTGCCCGGCGTGGCCGTCCTCCGTGAGCGCCGCGACCGCGACCGCGGCGATGTCGTCGGCATCGGTGAAGGAGGCCGCGCCGTCCCCGGCCGGCAGGCGCAGCTCACCGGCGAGGACCGCGTCCCGGAAGATGCCCTCGCTGAAGTTCTGCGCGAACCAGGCCGGCCGCAGAATCGTCCACGAGAGGCCGCTGTCGCGTACCGCGCTCTCCCCGTCCACATGCGTCGCGCCGGCGAGGTTGGCCTCGCCGGAGTAGCCCGGCACGTCCACGCCGCGCCCCGACAGCAGCACGACGCGTTCGACACCGAGCTCCGCGGCGCGCTCGACGAAGGGGCGGGTGAGGAGCCGGCCGTCGAGCGGCACGAGGTACACGGCCTGCACGCCTTCCAGCGCGGAGTCCCAGGTGGTGCGGTCGTGCCAGTCGAAGGGCGGTTCACCGGTGCGCGATGCCACGCGGATCGGGGCCCCCTGGGCCCTCAGGCGGGAGACGACGCGGCTGCCGGACTTGCCCGTGCCGCCGGTTACCAGGATCGGATGCTTGATCATGATGCCAGTCAAGACGCTCCTCGCGAGACGATCCATGGCTCTGAGGCTCACTCTGATGTCTCTGCGTCCACCGTCACGTGCCGCACCTGCGCTCGTGTCGCGCGTCAGCGCGCGGCGTTCCAGAGGTCGCACTGGTGCTGCCGGCCCAGCGTGCCGGCACGTGCACTGGCTGGAGGAGGCCCTTGCGGAACTCACCGGATAGACGGAGCCGACCGGATAGACGGAGCCGACCGGAGTGGCGGAGCCGACAGGAGTGGCGGACTTCACCGGATGAGAGGTCTCGCGCGGAAAAGGAGCGGGTCCGAGGGCGTAGCCTGCCCCCGGACCCTGTCGATGCCACTCACATCACACGCCGGCACGCTTGAGGACCCGGGTCATTCGTCATGGCGTCGCGTCCTGCCGTTGGACCACCGCCGATCGAGCTCGGCGGACCAGATTCGAACTGGCATTTCGACGCACCAGGGCCCGGGCCCGGTCGATCCGGCGATGAGCGGCGAATGCTGAGTCTGGAGCAATAGTCTGAGATTGACCGCGGTCTGCCTCTGCCTGGTTGGGCCGTCCCGGCGCGAAGTGCCGGGAGGAGGACTCGAACCTCCACTGGAACCGCGGATGTTACGACAAGGCTCAGCTTCAGCTTTGCGCTCCTCGCGCGCCCCGGCCGTGTTCTGTGGCCGGGGAGTCTGTGGTGTCCCGGCTACCCGAAGAGGTAGCCGAAGACGGCGTCGCCGACCCGCTGGTCGGTGACCTCGGCACTGTTCGCCTCCTCACGGGCGAACTTCACCGCCTGCTGGAGCTTCTCCACCCGTTCCAGCAGTTCGTTGACCCGCCGGGCCGGCAGCGCTCCCGAGAACTTCACCGTGGTCCAGTAACCGACCGGCACGTCCTCGTAGTAGACGTCGACCTGCGCCGGGTGCTTGTCCGTCGCCTCCGCCTTGACGTGGTTGCGCGGCACCTTCTTCGTACGGACCGTGCGGACGACCTCGGTCTTCCACGCGTCGGTCGACGGGTCCTGCGTCCACGACTCGGCGGCGTCCAGCACGGGAAGCTTGCGGACGAAGGTGTTGATGTCCGTCAACTGCTTCTCGAGGAACAGCAGATACGCGACGGGCACCTGCCCCACGAGCACGCGCCCGTCGACCGTGACGTCGGCGCGCGCCTCGCAGTTCGCCCAGTCCTTGGTGGCCGTCACGTCGAAGAGACGTGTCAACGCCCGCGCGGTGTCGCGCAGTACGTCCTCGGCCTTCACCTGCACCAGCGTCGACTCGGGCGGCAGCTGCTCACCCTCCTCGTCCTTCGGCTGGTAGGTACGGGAGATCCCGGCGAGCAACGCGGGCTTCTGCAGGCCGTGATGAGCTGCCGTCAGGTCCTGGTGCGCCCGGGACTTGACGCCCTTCTCCACTGCGATGATCGCCGTACATGAAGAACAGCACCAGCCCATCGTGCTTATCGCGGTCCACGTAGAAGAACCACGAGTGCGTCGACGGAGGCTCCGGAGCCGAGGGGCTGGCCACAGTCACGGGAAAGCGCCTCTCGACTCGTGTCCGGGTCGTCAGCGCGAGTCGGACGACCTGTCCGCCGTCGTCGTCGGTCAGTTGCCAGGTCCCCGCACCGGAGAGGCGCCAACCGTCCTCGAAGTCGAAGCCCTGCCCGTCGAGCTTTTCGAGAAGAGCCGACCCGTCTTCACGGAGTACCACGCGGGTCCCCTCGACGTTCTCCCAGCCCCCAGCGACTTCGGCCGCCGTGGCGTCATGGAGCCCTGTTCCCTCGTAGTACTGATAGGGGCCGGCGCATGCCGTCAGAGCAGCGAAAACCACCAGCAAGACACCGAGGGCAGCGCCCCGCACGCGCCGTCTGCTTCCGCCCGCCACCAGGACCTCCCACCCTCAGCCCGTATCGGTCAATCGATAGGAGCGACCGTGGAGAGATACCTTGCCAGATATGTTGAACGTGTTCAACTCTGTGGTTGCAGGGGTGGCTCCTACCCCTGCAACTCGTACATCCAGCACTCCCTCAACCGTCGGCAAGCAGCATGAACAGCGCTTTCGATACACGGCCTAGTAGGGCTTGGTCAGGTTGGGGCTGGTGTGGGTATGCCGCGGTGGCAGGTGGGGCATACGCCGGTCCATGTCGCGAGGAGGGTCTGTAGCTCGCGGACGATGCGGTAGAGGCTCAGGCCGGCGTGGTGTCTCGATGCTCGATCACCCGATCTCAGCCGACGCTCTCGCGGAGATGGAGCGATGCGATCGCCCCGTGACCGTCGACGATCTCGTCGCGAGCGCCTACGTGCTCAACACGACCCCCGCGGTGCTGCTGTCGCACATCCCTATCGACATGCCGGAACCCGAGGGGCCTTTCGCCACGGGGCTCCCGAGTGACGTCGACCCAACCGAGCTCCGTGCCTGGATCGAGGGGAAGACCACGCTCGACAGCGAGTCGCGGGTGCGCTGGTGGGAAGAGTGGGCTGGCCGCCTCAGGGTCCGGTCAGCACACCACGGGGAACAGCTGCAGGGAGCGTACGCAGAGCTGAGTGAACTCGGCGACCTGGCAGTCCAAGAAGCAGATGCCCCGCCCGTGCAGCGTCTGCAGTGGCGCATCCCGGACGGCGAGCAGGCGCTCAATCAGTCCGAGGTCGCGCTAGCGCTGACTGAGCATCGGCTCGACAACCTCCGAGAAGGCACCTGACAGGCGGTCCCGGTCCGCCAAAGTCACCTATCCATAGGTTATTTTGACTGGCCTTCTATCTAAACAGACTTCCATAACGAACGCAGGGAGAACGTCATGAGGATCACCAGGACTGCACGTAGGACGCGGGCCAAGATTACCGTGTCCATCGCGGCCCTGGCCGCGGGCTCACTCATACTTACCGCCTGCAGCGGAAGCAGCGACAGCGAGCTCGACGGTACCTACTACATCAAGGACGTCAACGGCACGTCCCAGCTCGGCCAGCTGGTCGTCAAGGGCAACAATGTCTCGCATCATGAGTACGACTGCGATGGTGTCTACGAGGAGCCGGACGTGACGAGCACCGGCGAGTTCAACAAGGATCAGTCCCAGATCATCTGGACGGTCGCCGGAGAGGACACCCGCAACGAGCGGACCGGCACCGAGCCCATCTCAACCAGCGACACCTCGATAAGCGTCAGCGGTAGCGCGTACGTACGTGACAACTCCGATGCGGGCAAGGCTTTGCTGGACGCCTTTAAGGCCAAGTGCAAGAAGTAACGTCGACGTCCCGCTTGGCCAGCCAAGCAGCGCAGAACCCCGTGGACATCGCGTACATGGGGTTCTGTCCTTCCTCGTCTGGTCAAGCCTCTACGCCTGCTCCTGAAGCTGCTGCGCCCGGTACTTCCTCGATGGTCTCCGGCGGCCGGCCGTACTTCGGGGCATGCTGCTCGACGAAGTCGAGCTCGGCCCACGCTGTTGGCCTCCGAATCCTCGACTGGGCCACCACGACGAACACCACAGCGCTGGCGCCGATGTTGGGCGGACACCACCCCGTCAGCAGCACCACAGGCAGATCATCCTTGATCGCCATGGTGACCAAAACGCCCAAGCCTGTGCCGTTGACCAGAATGCTCGACACGTACCCCTCGATCGTGCCGGCCAGACGCGCCAGGGTCCTCGGCTCGTTGCGATGCCGCACGGAGCGCACCATCTCGCCGACGAACACCACGGTGGTCACAGCCGCCACAGTGCTCAGTGCCAGTTCACGGATTCCGGTGATCCACCATCGCGCCGAGCGCCACCAGCCACGCGGGAACTCGCCGCGAAGCCTAGTAAGGCTTGGTCAGGTTGGGGCTGGTGTGGGTATGCCGCGGTGGCAGGTGGGGCATACGCCGGTCCATGTCGCGAGGAGGGTCTGTAGCTCGCGGACGATGCGGTAGAGGCTCAGGCCGGCTTGGTGTCTTTTGGGGCTCTGGCCAGTCGTTGCAGGGTGCAGAAGGCGTGGCGACGGAGACGAGGGTGGCGTGGTGGTGCCACCCGTTCCAGGTGCGGCCCTCGAAGTGGGCCAGGCCCAACGCCTGCTTCATCTCGCGGTAGTCGTGTTCAATACGCCAGCGGAGCTTGGCCAGGCGGACCAGTGTGGTTAGCGGGGTGTCGGCGGGTAGGTCGGAGAGCCAGAACTGGACGGGTTCGGCCTGGTCGGCCAGCCACTCGGCCAGGAGCCAGCACTCGGGAAGCTCCGGGCCGTCGACGGCTTGGCGGACCTCGCGTCCGGCAGGACGAATCCGCAAGGTCACGAACCGCGAGTACATCCGCTTGAAGCCACTGCGGCCGGTGCCGGGCCGGGAGCCCTCACGCCACTGCACCGGCTTCGCCGCTTTCCGGCCCGCCCCGATGACCAGCTGTTTCACCGACTGTGGCTTATCCGGGTACTTCGCAACCGGCGGCCGTCCGGTCCCGGAGTACGTCTCGGTCACCGGCCTCGCTCGGCCGGGCTGGACCGAGAGGGTGGTGGAGATTCCCACGACGTAGTTGAGGCCCTGGGACTGCAGGCCGTGCCGGAAGGCGGCCGCGTCCCCGTATCCGGCATCCGCAACAGCCAGCGGCACCTCGATGCCCCACGAGCGGGTTTCGTCGAGCATGTCGAGTGCGAGCTGCCACTTCTCCACATGCCCGATGTCCTCGGGAATGCCGCAGGCGGTGCGGCGGGCGACCTTGTCCGGATGCGCCGTAACGGACCCCGGCGCCCAGGTCTCGGGCACGAACAGCCGCCAGTCCACCGCCGCCGAGGCATTGCCGTCCTTGAGGAATCCGGTGTCATCGAAGATCAGCACGGTGGGCTGGATCGCCTTCTCCATCCTCCAGGCCAGCCGGGCCCTCACATGCGCTGGATCCCATGGGCTGGTGGTGATGAAGTGGGCCAGCGCCTGTCGGTTCCCGTCCTCACCAAGCCGGGCGGCCATCGGCTCGACCGACTTGCGCTGCCCGTCCGTGAGCAGGCCCCGCAGGTAAACCCGCCCCCACCGACGCTGATCATTACCGCGAACGGCTCGAAGACCTCTGCCGCAGAGTCCTCCAACTCGCCACGCACAGCAGAAACTTCCTCCGGCGTCACACATCCCCAACGACACACCGAACCCGCAGGACACGCAACACCAACACGAACCTGACCAAGCCCTACTAGTGCTGTGACCGGGATGGTTCACCGTGGTCGGAGGATGGCTCACGGGACGAGCGCGTTCCGCGAGGCGACTGGTATTACTGGTGCATGCAGGAAGAGACCGCGCGGTCCGCGATCGACACGTTCATCTCCGCGTTCAACGCCTCGGACGACAGCTATGTGACTGCGTTGCTCTCTCAGGCCCTCACCTCGGACGTGGTTTTCTGGGGACCGTTGGGCCGCAGTGAGGGGATCGAGGCGGTCGAGCGGTTCGTGCTGGACATCCGGCGCCACCCCGCGGGGACCGGCACGATGGTGCGCTGTTCGGCGGTGGACATGCCGGACGAGTGGGCCCGGTACCAGTGGGTCTTCACGACGCCGGATGGAGGCCCCCGCCTGGCGGGAACGGACGTCGTCCATCTGCGGCGGAGCCTCATCGACCAGGTCATCGTCTTCGCGGGGGAGATCGAGCCGTCCGCCTCCTGAGCCCTTCTCCTCTGGCGCCGTCCTTCTCCTGAACCGGCCCCGTTCGGGGCTCCGGATCTGCCCAGCCGAGATCATCTTCACAACGCTTCGGTCGTCCGCGCTTGGCCACGAGCAGACCGATGATGCGCTGTGGCTGTGTAAGTTCGCGGTTGGTCAGGCTGCGCTGTTGAGGGGGCGTCCGCCCCAACGGATGCCCGGGCCGAGAGCTCGGCAGCGGTGGTGAAGTAGACGCGGTGCCCCGCTTCGACCGCGGCCCGGCCCAGGGCAACGGACAACATGGTCTTGCCGACCCCGGGCGGCCCGACGAACAGGACGTTGGAGGCGTCGTCGAGGAACCGGAGGGTGGCCAGGTCCCGGATGAGCTTCTCGTCAACGCCCGGCTGGGCGGCGAAGTCGAAGTCGTTGAGGGTCCAGGGCTCGGGCAGGCAAGCAAACCGGAGCCGGGCCGCCAGCCGGCGGGCCTCGGTGGCCTCGACCTCGATCTCCAGCAGCCGTTCCAGAGCTGCGGTCAGCGACATCCGTTCGCTCCGGGCCTGGTCCAAGACCCGGTTCAGGGCCTCGGCAACATCGTTCAACTTGAGGTAGGACAGATGGCCTCGCAGCTGCTGGAATCGGCGTGCTTCGCTCATCTGCATCGGCGACGATGGCGTACTCACTCCTCGTTCTCCTCCGTCGGTGAGGGAGCTGTCCGCAGCCGGTCGGCCACGGCGGCATAGTGAGACAGGTCGATCACGACCCGTTCGGCCGGATCCCCGGCCACTGGAAGCCCGCGCAGACGCTCGGCCTCCGCGAGAGCGGCCGCCGAGGGCGGCCTTCGGACCTTGGTCTTGCAGGGGGCCCGGTCGGAGAACGACGCGAGCACGGCTCGCTCGAGTGTCGGCGTACGACCTAAGCTCCCCAGTCGCGTACGGATGAACGTCCCCAGTTATGTCGCGGGCAGGAGCACGGCTGAGGAACCTGGTTGAGATCGTCAGGCCGGCCGGAGACACTCGCGTGATGAGTCACAACGCATCGCCTGGATCGGTCGAACGAGGTTGGGACGGGCCGTGGTACCGGGTTCGCGCGGACGCCTTCGAAGCATCGTTCCTGCCCAGCTCAGGCGAGGACTTGGACTTGGTGTGCAACGTCGATGTCTTCGTGGACCTTGAGGACGGCTCCCGGTGGAGCGCGACCGTCTTCACGGTGGCAGAAGTCGAACGCTTGATGCAGACCTGGGCAGGAACCGACGAGGCTCTCGGTGGCCGCTACTTCTGGGTCTCGGACGGCCTGATCGTCCGGGAGCCGGGCATCGGCAACATGACCCAGGTGATCGCCGGGCTGATCGAGAACGACGAGTTCTCCGAGATTTTCCAGCGACTCGACGGCGACTGACCAGGCTCCGGCGGTCTCACGAAGTGGCCTGTCAGGCCACGTCTGTGTCTCGCTCGATGGCCTTGAGCCGGTTCTTGAGCCGGTAGCTCGGTCCGTTGATTGAGATCACGTCGCAGTGGTGCAGGAGGCGGTCGAGGATGGCGGTGGCAAGGACCTCATCGCCGAACACCTGTCCCCATTCACTGAAGGTCTTGTTCGAGGTCAGGATGATAGAGCCCTTTTCATACCGCTTTGAGATGACCTGGAAGACCAGGTTCGCTTCTCCGCGCTCGAGGATCTCGTAGCCCACCTCGTCGACGACGAGGACGCCCGGCCGCAGGTAGGTGCCCAGCTTGTTGGCCAGGCGCCCAGCGGCTTCGGCGGCTTTGAGGTTGCGGACCATGTCGTCGAGGCTGGTGAAGTAGACCGAGTAGCCGGCCCGGCAGGCCGCGACGGCGAGAGCGACGGCGATATGTGTCTTGCCCACCCCCGGCGGACCCAGAAGAGCGGCGTTCGCCTTGGCCTCGACGAACGAGAGGGTGGCCAGGTCCTTGACCTTGCGCGGGTCGAGGTCGGGCTGGAACGAGAAGTCGTACTCATCGAGCGTCTTGTGGTGCGGCAGCCGGGAGAGCCGCAGGCCCTGGCGGAAGCGGCGGTCGTCGCGGACGGCCAGTTCCTCGGAGAGGACCAGGTCGAGGAAGTCGAGGTAGCCATCTTCGACTCGTCGGCCCGACGGGTGAACTCGTTGATGGTTTCCGCGAGGTGGGGCAGGCCGAGCTTGCCGGCCGTGGTGCGGATGCGGTTGCCGGTCAGCTCGCTCAAGACGATTCCTTCGTCGCTCGATGGGTGGTGAAGGGGCGGGTGCCGGTCAGCTCGTCATAGACCGACAACGGTCGGCGCCCGACCTCGATCCGGGTGGCCGCGGCCCGATTCAGCAGGGCCTGCAAAGGCCCGGCCTCCTCCCCCCCGCGGCCGTTCGGGGCGAGGCTGGACCGGGATATCGCCGGTGGTGGTCCGGCGTCCCTTGCCGGTGGGCAGGCCGTCCCAGTGGGACTCGTCAACGACACGGGCACCGCGTCCGATCGCCCGGGGATGGGAGGCCAGCAGCGTGCCGCCGTGGGCGTCGGTGAGAGTGGCATGCAGCATGACCTGGGACTTTGTCGCCCGGATCTCGACCAGCTGCCGCGGGCGGACCCTGCGGGCCGGCACCGAGTAGAGGTTGCCGTCGAAGGCGACCAGGCAGTCCTTGCCCACGTGCCGCAGCTGCCGCTCGGCCACCAGATACGGAGTCGGCGGCAGCGGCTTGAGAGCCGCGTGATCCCGCTCCGCCCGCTCCGCGATGACCTCCCGGTGAGTCTTGTGGATCTGGGCCCGCCGCACGGGCACCCAGGCGGTGAACGCGGCGTCCATCTCCTCGACGGAGGAGAATGACCGGCCGGACAGAACGTGGTCGCGGACGATCAGGACCTGCCGCTCGACCCGGCCCTTTCCCTGCGGCCGATAGGCGGCCAGCACGTCGATGTCGAAGTCGTAGTGCCCGGCGAAGCCGACCGCTTCCGGATGCAGCGGGACCGCCTCACCAGGAGCGACGTGGCGGCGGACGACGGTCTTGGTCCGGTCGTAGACGATCGTTATCGGCGCCCCGCCGAAGTGGGCGAACGCCCGGCGGTGGCAGTCGAAGAACGTCTGCAGGTCCTGACTGGTGGTAAAGCAGCAGAACGGGTCGCGCGAGTACGAGAGCGTCATGTGGAAGGAGTAGACCTTTGCGATGCCCATGTGGGCGAGGATTTTGCCCTCATCTCCCCAGTCGACCTGGGCCTGGGCGCCCGGGATCACCTCGAACCGACGGTGTATCCCCGCCAGTTCCTTGGGCGTGATCCCGAGTTCCTCGGCGATCCTCGGCCGGGCCGTTTGAACGTAGAGTTTGACCCGCTGATAGTTGCCGGTGAAGCCGTACTCCTGGGTCAACCGCTCGTGGATGACCGCGGCCTTCATCAAGACCTCGGCCCGGAGCATCGAGTCGATCAGCGGCCCGAACTCATCGATCACCCTCGCCCGCCGCCCGCTCGGCGACCGACGCGGAGGCGTCGCCGGCCCCGGTGCCGAGAGGTACTTGCGGACCGTCTTGCGGTCCATCCCGGTCTCCCTGGCGATCTCCGACAGGCTAATCGCCCCGGACTCCAGCAGGCCACGAAAGCGCCGAAGCTCCAGCCAACGCTGCGGATCCAAGACCACTGCCAGCCCCCTCCGCCGCCCGTATCGACCAAGCAGCAGAGTGCCGAGCAGCAGGTCTCACCGCATCAGCAACTGTCCCATTTCATCCGTACGAGGCTGGGGACGTTCACGTGTACGCCGACACTCGAGTGCGATGACGTGGCCGTCGTCGCGGACGGTCTGCCCGGATCCCCGAGGAGCCCGGCGGTGCTGGGCGATGACTGCCCGCGCAGTGGCGATCCGCAGGACGTCATCGCCGAGCCGGTTGAGGACCTTGACCTGGACTCCTGGCAGGCCGGGCGGGACGGAGTTGAAGTTCCCGTCGAACTGGACCAGGCTCTGCGGGCTGACCGTCCGCTCGACTTCGAGCTCGGCCGGGAAGGGCCGCACTGGGATGTCGAGCATCGGCTCGGCCGCCGCGAGCTCACCGACCGTGGTGGCGACTCCGTCGATGCGGCGGCGCCGCTCGTCCATCCGGACGGCGAGATTGTCGACGCCGGACTGGGCCTGGACGACGGTCAGCCCGTCGGGGACCGTGCGCCACCAGCGTTGAGCGGCCGAGTGGTTGGTCTTCTCCACCACTCCTTTGCGGTTGCCGCGTCGGGGCGGGCAGAAGTCCCCGCCGGCTCCGTAGTACTTGGCGACGGCGGCGAAAGAGGAGGTCACCTGCCCGCTGGAGGGGCAACAGACCGTCGCCATCCGGTCGAAGCGCCACCGGCGGGCCGTTCCGCCGAGCTTGCGCATGACCTCGTCGAGGGCCTGGACCAGGTGAGGGAAGTCCTCGGACTCCGACAGAACCGCCCGCCACCGGCCCGAATGAGCGAGCGCGCCAACCAGCAGATGGGCGTGCTCACCTACTCCCACTCCTCTGGTGGGCTTGGCAGTTCAAGCCAGTCGAACTGGATCTCCTCGCCGGGCGGATGCGCGATCACCGCGACGTTCCTGCCGGTGGAGGCGTGGCAAGGCTCGCAATGCGGGCGAACTTGGTAGCGGCGCAGTGCCCGGGTGAAGGTCGAGTACGCGCCCTCATAGCCGAGTTCGGTCACCTCGTCGAACAGGGTCGAGGCCCACAAATGCGGGTCGTCGGCGAGGCGTTGGCGGCAGTAGGGCAGGAACGGCACGAATGGATGCCGCCGTGCACGCGCTCACCGAGCTCGCGGACCCTGCCGCGGTGTCCACGGGGACCGGAGCGTACGACGACCAGCGCCTCGCGGGCCGACGTTGACCCCTGCCGCATATGCCGGTGGCTGGTTCGTGCACGACTCTGGCGTACCCGACCGGCCCGGTGGCAGGGTGAACCGCAAGCGGCCCCCCGCGGCTCACCCCCTGCGGAGCGTGGCCGCCGGCCCGGCCCCGCGTCGCCCGCGGGGGCCGGGCCGCGCCTGCCTCCCGGCTCCCCACGGGAGGCCATAGGCGCGCCGTCGTCGTACACGGCCATGCCCCGCGCGCGGTCGTACTGGGCAGTGTCAGTGCGCCGTGACAACCTGACGGTGCCCGGCGGCGCCCATCCTTGAAGCCGATGCTGCCGCCGGGCCCCACACCAGGACGACGGAGGACCACATGGACATCTACCGGCTGACGTGGACGCGGGCGGGACGGGAAGAGCGGCAGGTCGCGGCCGTCAGCTACGACGCGACGAGCCCGAGTACTACAAGGCCCTGAAGGAAGCCGAAGACGGCGTCAGCGACGTTCAGATCGTTCCGGTGAAGCCCGGCGAGTAGTCCTGGTAGAAGGGCGGCATGACACACGAGCTGGACCCTGCCCGCACGCAACTTCTCGCCCGCTTCCTGTCCATCCCCCGCTTCCGGGAGCAGGACGAAACCTTCCTGGTCCGACGTCTCAGCCAGATGACCGACCGGCAGGTCACCACCGTCCTGGCCACGTCAGACGAGGAACTCGAAGAGCAGCGAGAGGCCGCCCGTGGACCCCAGTACGCGCCGGCAACCGACTCGGCTCCTGTCACCTTCTGGTACCACGGCACCTTGGGGTGACCCTCCGAGACCGGAAATGTCAGACCTGCCCCCTACCGTCGTGTCGAGGGCCTGGAACGGCCAGGCCTGGCGACATAGGGAGCGGGTCATGGGTGAGATCACCGTCAGCGCGCAGTACATCGACCACCTCCTGCACGACCCCGCAAGCGCGTACGGCGCCCCCTACCAGCGGGCCTACGCCGAGCTCGCCGTCTCACACCGCGGCCGGACGGTCGCCGAGATCTTGCCGCTACTCCGCCAGGCGGCCGACGCCGCGCTCCTCGACTTCACCGGCGCCGACCTGATCGAACAGGCGCAGGCGATCAGCAGCGGCGCACGGTACGAGCTCCGGGTCCGCGTCACCGGCCCCTGACACCGGAACTCTGGTGCGCTGCTTCGCCCCCGCCCGTACGATGCCGCACAGCCCTCGTCGTCCAGCGGCCAAGGACACCGGTCTCCGGTTCGCCCGGAAACGGAAACCCGGGTTCGAATCCCGGCGGGGCATCCGCCCGCCCCCTTCCTTCGCGCCGCCAGGCATGCGATCACCGGCCGGGTCTGCATAGCCTGGGTGTAGGACCTCGCGCTTCGTGACCGAGCCCTGCCCGCTGACCAGGAGCTCAGTCGCTGTCGCAGGTCGGTGGCACTCCGGCCAGCCTCACGGCGGTGGCATTTCCTGAGGACGCGGTGGTCTGGCCGGGTACAGTGACACCTTGGTCGAGGGTGGCCCGCTTGGTGGGGGCGAGGTCGGCGGCGCGAAGGAAGTCAGCGGCCCTGCCCGGCATATCGAGGGACCGGTAGCCCCCGAGCCGGGGTGCCCGCGGTCTGCTCTCTTGTCCGCTCTCGGCCGCCGGCGGCTCACATCCGCGGAGGGCTATAGGGGGGATCTCGCGCATGTCGTCAGGATTCGGGTTTCACGCGTCCACGCTCGCTGTACGGTTCATTCTGGAACTGGTGTCGCTCGCATGCTTCGCGGTCTGGGCCTGGACGACCACGCCAGGACCTCTGCGGTACGTCCTTGTAGTCGTGGCCCCGGTCCTTGTGGCCGTGCTGTGGGGCGTGTTCGCCACCCCCGGCGACAAGTCCCGGTCCGGCGGGACGGTGGTGGCGACCCCCGGCGCGCTGCGGTTCCTCCTGGAGTTGGCTGTCTTCTTCGGCGGCGCCGTGGCGCTTTACGCGGCGGGATCCCATGTTCTGGCCATCACGCTCGCCGGCGTGCTGATCGTCTACCACGCCCTGTCGTGGGACCGCATGGTCTGGCTGTTCCGACACTGACCCCGGACGTGATCACACGCCGTCAAGACTTCTCAAGGCAATGCCGGTTCTCTGAGGGCCAACGTCGTCGCGCAGCCCGCGACGCAAGGAGAAAGCCGTGAGAATCCGACAGCTTCAATGCGACAGGGCACCAGGGAGTCTCACGAGAGCGGCATAGGTGCCATCCCTCGCGCCAATCGCGGCTGAGACTGTGCCACGAAATCTGAAACCCTACACTGGGTGTGGGATCTCAACGCCCACGGCATATACCGAGGCTGTGACCTGTGGTTCTTGAGTCCGTCTTACGCTGATGGCCACGTTCCGTGTCTCCGGAACGTGGCCATTGCCTAGCTAGCCCTCGTGGGTGCAGATGACTGCGGCATGCCGGTTCGTCACGCCTGCCACCTCGGTACCGTGGCAGTGTCCACGTCACAGCCCATGCCTTCCACCCAGCCCGCCGTCGGCAAACCGAGTGCGCGTATGCACCCGACTACCAGCCTGACCACGGCAGGTCAGTGCACTACGACACCTCGCCGGGGGCTGTGTGCTGAGCTCCTGGCGCACGTCCAGGCAGCGCAGCCGGACACCGGGCTGCTCCGGATCCCGTGTCGTACGGTCTGATATCGCGGCCGCCCACCGTCCGCGACGGGTCTCACCGGACCCGGCGGTGCCGCCGGTACGGCCGAAAGGTCTGAACCAATACCGGGAATCAGGCCGCGACGAGCTCCTGCTCGCGGTCCGGCGTCTTGACCTTCGGCTTCTTGTTCGGCAGCGAGAGCCGGAAGACCTTGTGCCACGCGGAGAACACCTGCTTGGGCAGCGGCCCGGTGACGTACTCCAGCTCGTACTTTTCGAACAGCGCGCGCACCTTCACCGCGACCTCGGCGTACCGGTTGCTCGGCAGGTCAGGGAACAGGTGGTGCTCGATCTGGTGCGACAGGTTGCCGGTCATGAAGTGCATGGCCCTGCTGCCGCTGATGTTCGCCGAGCCCAGCATCTGGCGCAGGTACCACTGGCCGCGCGTCTCGCCCTTGATCGACCTGCGCTCGAAGACCTGCACGCCCTCGGGGAAGTGCCCGCACATGATCACCGAGTGGGACCAGATGTTGCGGACCAGGTTCGCGGTGAACGTGGCGGCGAGCGTCGTGAGGAACGACGGGCCCGACAGCAGCGGGTGGATCACGTAGTCCTTGAGCACCTGCTTGCGGATCTTGCGGCCCACGGCCTTGGCCCGCGCGCGGAACTCCGGGTTCTTGCGGCGGCGCTTGTGCAGGTTCTTGCCGAGCTCAAGGTCGTACGCTGCGATGCCGTACTCGAAGAAGCAGGCGTTGATGAAGTTCCACAGCGGCTGGCCGAGGTGGAACGGGTGCCACCTCTGGTCCTCGTCGACGCGCATGATGCCGTAGCCGAGGTCGTTGTCCTTGCCGATCACGTTGGTGTACGTGTGGTGCAGCTCGTTGTGCGAGTGCTTCCACTGCTCGGACGGCGAGACGTGATCCCACTCCCAGGTGGTGGAGTGGATCTTCGGGTCCCGCATCCAGTCCCACTGGCCGTGCAGGATGTTGTGGCCGATCTCCATGTTGTCCATGATCTTTGCCACGGACAGACCGGCGGTGCCGAGCAGCCACGCGGGCGGGAAGAACGAGAACAGCAGCACGCCCCTGCTGACCAGCTCGAGCTTGCGCTGCGCTGAGATGACCTTACGGATGTAGGCGGCGTCCTTCTCGCCACGGTCGGCGATCACCTCGTCGCGGATCGCGTCCAGCTCGCGGCCAAGCTCCTCGATCTGCTCCGCGGTCAGGTGGGCGGTGGGGTCGATGGCGGTCAAGGTGTTCCTACCGTTCGATGTCGCAGGGGCCCGCCGCGGCGGACACGCAGGTCTGGATTAGGACACCCGGCTCGGCCTCGGTGATCTCGCCGGTACGCAGGTCGCGGACGGCGCCCGCCTTGAGCGGCGTGACGCAGCCGAAGCAGATTCCCATGCGGCACCCGGACGGCATGAGCACGCCGGCCTCCTCGCCGATGTCCAGCAACGGCGTGGCGCCGTCCGCGTCGACGGTCTTGCCGGTGGCGCTGAACGTGACCTCGCCGCCGTCGCCGGCGACGACGATGCTGGGGCGGAAGCGTTCGGTGTGCAGGCGCTCTTGTACGGCGTGCTCGGTCCAGTGATCTTCGGCGGCGTCGAGCAGGCCCGCGGGCCCGCAGGCCCAGGTCTCGCGCTCGGCCCAGTCGGGCACCAGTTCGTCGAGGCGGGCGATGTCGAGCATGCCGTCTGTGTCGGTGTGCACCTCGGTGAGCCGCAGCTTCTTGTCCGCGACCAGGTCGTGCAGTTCGTTACGGAAGATCACGTCTTGCGGCTGTGGCGCGCAGTGGACCATGACGACGTCGTCGAACTCGACGTCGCGCAGCATGCCCATCACAGGCGTGATGCCGCTGCCGGCCGTCAGGTAGAGCACCTTGGCGGGTTTGGCCTGCGGCAGGACGAAGTCACCGGTTGCCTGGCCGAGCTGGACCAGCGTGCCCGGTTTCGCCCTGCGGACCAGGTGGTTGCTGACCTTGCCGTCCGGGATCGCCTTCACGGTGATCGTGACGCGGCCGTCCTGGCGGTTTGTCGGCGAGGTGATGGAGTAGGCACGCCACAGGCGCACCCCGTCGACGTCGACCCCGATCCGCACGTACTGACCGGCCGTGTGACCGCGCCAGCCCCGTCCCGGCCTGATCACGACAGTCGCGGCGTCACCCGTCTCGGGGTGCACGGCCTCGATGCGCCCACACAGGTCAGCGCCCGCACGCAGCGGGCTGACCAGGTCGAGGTAGTCCGACGGCAGCAGCGGCGTCGTGACCATCTCCAGCAGCTTCCACGCCCTGCTGCGGAGGGCTGCACTCGTCATGACTCCAGCTTGCTGCGCCTCAAGGCGTAAAGTCCTGACCGCAGGACGTAAATCTGGTCGGCTGAATTGTTCGCAGGGAATAAAGCATGAGCCATCCAATCCGGAGGGTCACCGAACTGGCCCTGGATGAGACGACGGTCACCGCACTTCGGGCCGCGCTGAAATCCACCGCCGACGAGGTCGTCCAGGCGATCATCGACGAGGTCCCTCCCTACGCCAACGCCCTGTCGGGCCGCATGGGCGGCACCATCCGCCGAGCCGTCCGCACCGCCCTGGGGCACTACCTGGACCTCGCGAGCGGGAACGCCACAGGCGGCGACGCCGGTGACGCGGCCTACGAGCTGGGCCGTGGCGAGGTGCGATCCGGCCGTTCGATGGACGCCCTGCTCAGCGCATACCGCGTCGGCGCCCGCGTGGCCTGGCGATGCCTGGCAGCGGGTGCCGTACCCGCAGGTCTGCCCGCCGCCGAGGTCGCCAAGTTCGCCGAGCTGACCTTCGCCTACATCGACGAGCTCTCCGCCGCGAGCGCCGCGGGCCACGCCGACGAACTGGCCGCCCGGGGCAGGGCCCACGAGCGCCACCTGGAACACCTGGCCCGCGACCTCCTCGCCGGCGCGAGCCCGGACGTGCTGCTGGCCTCTGTTCAACGGGCCGGGTGGCAGCCTCCGGTTTCGCTGACCGCGGTCCTGCTGCCCGCCGCCCAGGCCCGGCCTGCCTACCGCGCCCTCGACCCGAGCACCCTCGTCCTCGACGATCTGCCGGACGCCACCGGTGTGCTGCTCGTCCCCGATGCCGACCGATCACATCTCTTGCGGCAGCTAACCGACCGCACCGCCGTGGTCGGCCCGGCCCGGCCATGGACTCGTGCGTCCGCCTCGTACGCACGAGCCGCACGCGCGCGCTCCCTCTCCTCTGATATTCGCGACACCGAGGACCACCTGCCCGAGCTGGTGCTGAGCGCCGACGTGGACGCGTTCGCAGACCTGCGTGCCCGAGCCCTCGCACCGTTGCGGACCTTGTCTGTCGCGACCGCACGGCGGCTGGAGGAGACGTTGCGGGAGTGGCTGCTGCACCAGGGCAGGCGGGACGAGGTGGCGGCGGCGTTGTTCGTCCATCCCCAGACCGTCCGGTACCGGATGTCGCAGCTGCGGGAGCTGTTTCCGGATCTCGCATCGCCACAGCGGGTCCTTGAACTGACGCTGGCGGTCGGTCTTCGGGTCAGCTGACGCGTACTTCGACCGTCCACGACCGAGTCCGCGAGCGGTCCATTATGGCCCGTGTATGCAATCGACGCTGAGAATATTGCCCTCAGGACGGCTCTGGAATCGCCGCCCGTGTGACTGGCACCGCCTACGCCGCCGAGTTCAGTCGTTCGTCTTGATCTTTTTCATGGTGAGGTGGGATTCGAGGCGCAGGACGGCGGGCAGGCAGCTGAGCTTGCCGGTGAGGAAGGCTTCGTAGGCGGCGTGGTCGGCCACGGCGACGCGGAGGAAGTAGTCGGGGCGGCCGTACGTGCGGCGGAACTCGATGACCTCTTCGTAGGAAGCCACGGTGTCCTCGAACTCCTCGAAGCTCTTGCGGTCCTGGGCAAAGGCGCCGATCCTTCAGCGCACCCCGGAGCCGCGCCGCACCGCGCTGCTGACGTCGGTGGTGCGGCACCTGGAAGCGGCCGCGATCGACGACGCGCTGGACGTGTTCGCGCTGCTGATGCAGGTGAAGCTGATCAGCGTGGCGAAGCGCGCCACCGACCGGGACTGGCTGGCCGCCCTGCCGCGCCTGGCGAAGGCGTCGCGGACGGTGCAGGCGGCGCTTCGGCTGTGGAGCGGGCAGCTGGACCTGGTCGCCGAGACGGGCACCGACCTGGACGCGGCGGCGATGTGGCAGGCGCTGGAGGCCGAGGTCGCTCCACGTGCCGAGGTCGAGGCCGCGGTGGCGCTGCTGGACGAGCTGCTGCCACCCGGGGACGACGAGGCGGAGGCTGAGGTGCGCCGTCAGCTGGCCGGCCGGTGCAACGGTCCGGCCGTTCCTGACGCTGCTCGGCGAGTCGTGCGCGCTCGGTGCCGCTTCCGGCGGGCGGCGGGTGCTGGAGGCGGTGAAGCGGCTGCCCGCGCCGGCCCGGCGCAAGGTGAAGGCCAAGCCGCTGCTGCCGCGCGAGGTGGACCAGAAACTGGTGCCGCCGGCGTGGAAGAAGGCGGTGTTCTCCAACCCGGACCTGCCGCCCGGTGCGGTGGACCGCGACGCCTACGTGGTGTGCGTGTTGGAACAGCTCCATCGCGCGCTCGGGCGGCGCGACGTCTTCGCCTCCCCGTCCGTCCGCTGGGCCGACCACCGCCTCAAACAGTGGCGCGGCATCGCCACCCGCTACGAGAAGACCGCCACCGTCTACCTGGCCGGACTCCACGTCGCGGCCATCCTCATCTGGTCAGCGCCATGATCCGAGAGAAACGGCCTAGATGGAGGCGGTCTGCGCCAGGCCGGCGGTGGGGACTTCTTCGGCGATGTCGGAGGGCTCGTCCGCGGATGGCGGGGACGGCGAGGGCCAGGAGTGTGGGTTCCAGCAGCCGGGAGGTCATCTCGAACCTGGGCATTCTTCAATCCGGCGGTCCGTGCTGACTCTTACGTCAGCGCCTGAGTGGCACGACCTGTACACGACCACGGGCATCGTCCCGCTCGACCCCACGGCGTAGACGAGCGCCGGGCGAAGAAGTAGCTGGCCACCCGCGCTCGGTGGTGGGGTGCGGGCGGCCGGTCCTTCGGAATCCGTCCTGTCGGATGCCTTGCTCCGACCGTACGTCGCGGCGGGCCAGAGAGATCTGTGGCAGGGCGCCGTTCGGACCGCGCGGGTGACCTGGCCCGGCATCTGGCGGAGCCGTTGCCCGTGAGGTCCCCCTCGGCCTGGCCGGGGCGGCGCACAGTGGGGACGTGGATGTCGAGGAGATCACCCAGGAGCTATATGGGCTGAAACCGTCCGATTTCGTCGCGGCACGCGACGGGTACGTCGTCGAGGCCCGCAAGGCGAAGGACCCCGAGGCGGCGAAGGCTATCGCGGCGCTGCGCCGGCCAGCGCTCGCGGCGTGGGCCGCGAACCTCCTGGCCCGTCAGCGGCCTGAGGAGACCCGGCAGTTCCTGGCGTTGGGGAAGACGCTACGGGAGGCCCACCAGACGCTCGATGCCGATCAGCTGCGTACGGCGAGTCGGCAGCAGCATCAGCTCATTACCGCGCTCGCCCGTACGGCCGCCGTGTTGGCCCAGGAGGCGGGGCAGCCGGTGAGCGACACGGTGCTGCACGAGATCGAGCAGACCCTCCACGGCGTGCTCGCCGACCCGGACGTCGCCGAGCAGTGGTCGAAGGGCCGGCTCGTGAAGACGCCCGAGGCCGCGGTCGACTTCGCCGATGTCGCCCCGGAGGCAGCGCCCGCACGCCCGGCTCCGACCGAACAGCCCGTGCCGAAGACGAAGTCGGGGCGCACGGCGGCGCGGCTGCGCGACCTCGAGCGCGCTCGTACGACGGCGGAGGAGGCTGACGCCGAGGTCGGCCGGCGCGAGCGGGAGCTCGGTAAGGCGCATGATGCGCAGGAGACCGCCGAGGGGAATCGGGAGGAGGCGGTCGAGTGGGTGCGCCGCCTGGAGCGCGAGCTTCAGGGTGCCCAGGAGGCGAAGGCCGAGGCCAAGAGAGCTGAGGCGGACGCCGGTACGGCGGTGAAGTCGGCGGAGCGCGCCCTGAGGGAGGCGCGCCGGGTTGCCGAGCGGGCCGCTTCTGCGGTGGAGCGTCTGGAGCAGCAGGGCGAGCCGTAGGCGGCAGGCCCGATCTCCGCCTGTAGACGTGTGCACCCGCCCCTCGTCGCCACAGGGCGTACGGGCCCAGGTGCCCGACGACGGCGAGCCAGCCCTTGTGGCCACAGCTCGATGGCTGGTGCCCAGCGAGTGGGTGTTCACCCGCTGACGTATCCGCCGCCTCACTTCAGCCACGACCTCGGTACGCCGCTGGCATCACCGCCGCACGTGCCGCGGGCAAGTGGCTCCTGCCCCTGGGTAAAGACTCGGAACCAGTCGCTGTCGGGCTGGGGGAGTGGAACGGCGCTTCGGCGTCGTTACGGACATCACATGGCCTCTGGTGAGATTTCTTGCCGGTTCGGGCTGTTCCCGCGGCCCAGGGGTGCAGACCCTGTTGGCTACACATACGAAGGACCGCCCGTGACTACTCGTCGTTCCACGATCCGCAGTGCACGCAACCGTTTGTCCAAGCAGACCGACGAGTCCGAGTTTTTCCGTGCGACACATACTTCTACCCCGACGGCAGCGTGACGGTCTTCGCCCGGCGCCCTGCCGAACGCTCGGAGGAAACGAGGAGGTGCCACCGTGTCACTGCCGAGGAGCTAGCGCGGCGGGTGGCGAGCCTCCGCAACAGCATCCCTCTGTTGGATTTCGGCGATGACCACGACTCGGTAGGGGCGGCCTTGGCCGCGAGGGAATCCGCTCTCCGCAACGACCAGGAGCAGTTGCGGAAGTTCAGCTCTTCAGTCCTTCGGCTCCAGCCCAGATGGGATGAGGCAGTGTCCACCGCTCTTCTGAGCGATTGGGCAGCCCCGCTTCACACGGCCGGTGAGCTTCGCCCTTCTGCCCTGACTGTGTTGGCGCAGGAGGTTCAGGTCGTGCACCTTCAGCTACAGCCGCTGTGGCAACGCAGGACGGGTGGCTTCGTGTGGAGGGGACGCCGAGTCGAAGGTAAGCGGCTGGCCCTCCTAGAGACCCCGGGGCCCTCAGGCATCACGTTGCGGGAGGTGCTGTCGGACAACACCTGCCCAGAGGACTCCTTGCTCGACTTCATCCCTGGCGATCAGCGCTTGGGCCATCTTCTCGCCGAGCTCGAGCCCGCCGAGCGCTCGGTGGTCCTGGCCCTCGGGCTGCCGGATATCGGCACCTGGCGGGAAGCCGCGGAGCACGTGGAAGCAGAGGACCCGCCCGCCTTCGCTGAGCGGGTACGGCGTAAGGCTCGCCGACTTGCGCCGAACAGCATCGTCGCCGCTCCCTGCAGCGGCCAGAGGCGACGCCCGACATGCGGCAGTCCAGGCAGGAAGGGGAGTCGGCATGAGCCTGACCATCCTTCTGCTGATCCTGCTCATGTTTCTTGTCACGGCGATGGCCGGAGGCGCAGTCCTGGTGCTGATCCGTCTTCGCCCTGCATGGGCCGCCCCTATCACGGGGGCGCTCGCCGTCATGATGCTGATGGCGACCGTGGTTACCGTCTTGGTGACGGTAACGCGCACCACCTGAAACCTCTCTGGCGGCGGGCTCCGCGATCCCGCCGCCGGACCGCGCCGCTCGAGTTCAACCTGGCGGATCTGATGGCCGTAGTAGAGAAGTAGGTGTGGGGCGGTCGTGCACCGTCTGGCGACTGACCCTTTCCTCAGTATGTGTTTTTGAACTCTGGTCGTGGGGTGTGATCGGCTGGATGATCCGGGTTGTGGCGTCTGGCGTGGTGGGCCGGCGGTACTGCCGGGAGTGTGGTGATCCGCTGCCATCGTCGATGGCGGTGGAGGCAGTGGTCTGTTCGGGCTGTTGCAGGTCGCGACGGTGGCGGAGGCTTCAGCGAGCCCGGCAGCGGGTGGCTGCGATGCGCCGGGGCGAGCAGGCGGAGTGTCCGGTTTGCCGGTGGGGCTTGACGGTGGGGGTCGAGCGGTCACGGTCGGCCGTCTACTGTTCGTCGCGGTGCCGGGTGCGGGCCTGCCGTCAGCGGGCGGCGTCACGGAACGGTGTTACGGAAACGCCGTAGCCGAACGCCTCGCCGTCACCACCGGCCACGGCCGTCGTTCACCGGCTCCAAGCAGCGGTTGCCCGGCGCTTCGCACGCCCCTGCTTCATGCTCTGCCCCGTCGTGCCAGGGCCCGTCACGGTGGAGGGACCTGGGCCGGGAGCCTCCCCAACGTCGGTCAGCATCATGACCGGGTCCGGCCCAGGGGTGAGGTGGTGGTCGTCATGTCGGAGCGGGTCGGGAACGTCACCAGGTCGCGGTACGAACAGCTCGTCGCCGAAGCGCGGGAGCTGATCGCGCAGGTTTCGAGGGCCCAGTTCTGTCTGGGCGACAAGGCGCTGGGGATCGAGCCGATGCGGCCGGTGGGCGGGTCGATGCCGAACGGCACGGACGACCTGTTCACGGTCGAGGAGTCGCTCGCGCTGTTCGCCGACGACATCGGGGTCGCGAAGTCGACGGTGGAGGACTGGCGGTGGACCTCATCCCGCTGGCCAGCCGCGAAGCGGAAGGACGACGTGTCGTTCACCGTCCACCGAATCCTGGCGTCGGTCACCGACGAGACCGAGCGGTGGGCGGCGATCGAGGACGTGCCGTTCAACCAGCGGACCGGCCGGCGCGGGTGGACCCCGGACGCGGCGAAGCGCCGGGTGGGCCAGCGGGTTGAGCGGCCCGTCACGGTCGAGGAGAAGGTCCAGGCCGCCGCCGACCTGACCAGAGACGAGGAGGTCGCGGCGATGTCACGGCCGATCTGCTGCGCAGGCCGACGGCCACGGCCCAGCTGCCACCGGCCGAGCGGGTCCGCGTGGTCCAGGAACTGACCCGGGACGACGAGGTCGCGAAAACGGTGACCACGGATCTGCTGCACCGGCCGGAGGTCGCGAGGCAGACGATGCGGGACGGCACCGCACGGTTCCTGGTCAACCGGGCCCAGTTCGACAACTCCGCGCAGGTGAGGGAGACGATCCGCGAACGCACCCCGGCCGTGAGGAAGATCGAGCACACCACGAGTACCTGGACCTGGTCGGGTCCTGCCACCAGTACGTCGCCACCCTGGGCCGGCTCGTCCCGCGGCTGAGGGGCCAGGAGTTCACCGAGGACGAGCGCGAGACCGTCCGTCGCGGGATCGCGAAGGTGAGGGCGGCGGCCGAATGGCTCGAGGCGGCGGTCGACAACGGCGAGTTCACCCTGGACGAGCAGCTCGCCAAGCTCCTCAACGGCGAGTAGCCGTGGCCCGCCAGGCCCGGCCGCTCGCCGAGCACTACGGCGACCTGGTCCGCGTCTCCCTGATGGAAGCCCGCAAGGGCCTCAGCCGCGCCGAGGCTGAAGCGCACGTGGAGCGCGCCGTACGGCGGCTCGAAGAGGAGCTTACCGAGACGGAGCAGCTGCTTGCCGAGACCCGGCAGTGGCAGGCGGAGTCCGCGGCGGCCGAAGGCCGGGCCAAGGACATCGAGGCTCTGGCAGAACTGGCCCAGACTTACATGGCTCAGGCCGACGCGGAGACCCAGGCTCGGTATATCGAGATGTTGGACATCAGGGCGAAGGGCGCCGGTGAGCCGATCGTCCGGAAGGCCGGGCGCAAGTGCTCGGTCGGCCAGTGGTTCGCCGACCGCAATCGACTCGTCCCCGAGCTGACCGACGAGGCATGGGAGCGGGTGGCCCCGCTCATGACGGGACATTGGAGCGTGGACCCGAGGAGGATGCTGGATGGCATCCTCCGCAAGGCCCGTACGGGCTCCAGCTGGCCTGAGATCTTCGCGCAGTTCGAGTCCAGGTCGGTGAAGACCTACTGGGACCGCCGGCGGATGAACGGCCGCTGGGAGGCCGTCATGGCGATCCTCTCTGCCCGAAGGCGACGCCGTACATACTGAGCCTGCGCGGGTGCCGCTCCTGGAGATCGAGGGGGCGATCAAGCCCGCCCTTCTTGTTGACTCTGATCGCAACAAATCATGCGCTTGAGTTTCGTTGCCACGTCGCCGACCTTAGTGCGGGGGGCCACGGCCGATCGAACGGATTTCCGCCGGGCGGGCTCATCTCCCGGCCAGGGCGGTGGCGTACGCCGCCTCCCGGACCTCCTGATCCGGGTGGCGGCGCAGTGCGACGACGGCGGCGCGGCAGATGTCCGGCCAGTTCTGGCGGGCCCCGAGCGCCGTAACGAGGCCGACGGCGAGGAGACCTTCCACGGCGCCGCCCTCGCTGCTCAGGGCCCGGACCGTGGCGAGGGCGCCGGCGGGGTCGGCGAGCGGATCGCCGTACGCGTGCGCTTCCTCCAGATCCTCGGCCACCCGGACCGCGAGGACGGGGCGACCCTCGATGGCTGCGGTCAACTCGCGCAGTGAAAGCAGCAGTTCGGGTTCGGGTGCCGTCAGGTCGATCGCCCGTGCGAGGAGGGCGGTGCGGGTGGCGGTGACCGCCGGTACGGCCGGCAGCCGCCGGGCCAGCTCCGCGCACATCCGATGGTCGCGGATCGACGTGCTGAGGAGCGAGTGGAGGCGACGGCGGGCCGGAAGATCCCCATCCTCCCCGCCACCCTCCGGTTCGCCGGCCGCGATGAGCGCCAGAAGCCGGTCGACGACGTCGTGCAGCAGGCTGCCGGGCTCCACGCCACCGATCGGGTGGGGCAGTTCGGACTGGGCCAGCTCCGTAAGCCCGTGGCTCGCGCGCCAGGAGCTCAGCGGCGAGGAGAGATCGGTGTAGACGTCGGCCAGGGCCCTGCCGGCCGCGGGCGTGTACCGCGCCCAGTCGCGGAGGCTCAACAAGGCTTGATCCGCCACCTGTTCCCCGGCGACGAAGGGCAGCCGGGCGACGAGCTCCCCGTACCGCGCCCGGTGAGCGACGGCCAGCTCCGCCGGGTTCGGATCCAGGAGCGCGCGCCAGGCGGCATCCGGCCCGTCGGCGGCAGCCGACTCCAGCAGGGCCCACATCTCCTCCGCCGGCAGCAGCGTCGCGGCCAGCCCGACGACGGTGGCGCGCACGTCCGGATGGATACCCGGGGTGCCGCCCACGGCGGACAGGAGCGCGGTGGCGGCGACCGGGGGCAGATGGCGGACGGCGAGCCGGGCGGCCGTCTTCCGGACGGTGACCTTCACTCCGCTCTCGCGGGTCAGGACGTCACGGAGCAGGGCCGCGAGCCGGGTGGGCCTCGTGTGGGCGGCGGCGCGGCCGGCCGCGGACCAGGCGGCCGCGGCCCGGTCGTCGCCGGCGTGGTCGAGGAGGGCGCCGAGGACCGAGGCCGGATCGTCCGTGTGCGCGGCCGCGTCCAGAGCCGCCGTCGTCAGAGCGGACTCGGCGTGGTCGGCCGCGGACTCCGCCGCGTCGTCGGGCCCGGCGTCGGTCGACGCCGACGCCGGGCCGGCGTAGGCCGACGCCGACGCGGTGTACCGCCGGAGCAGGGCCCGCCCGTGCTCCGGTACTGGCGCCACCGCACGGAGCAGCGCGGCGCGTTCGTCGACGGGCCGGCCGGGGTCCGCGACGACGTCCGCGGCCAGCAGGACCGCGGCCCGCTGCTGCCGGGGCAGCCACCGGTCGGCGTACCGGAAGGGAGGCAGCGGCCGGGGGGTACCGACCGGTGGGAACCGGCCGTCCGCGGGCGGGACCGCGGGCAGCGCGGCGTCCAGCAGGTCGGTGCGCTCCGCGGCGAGTACGGCGAGCACGGGAGGCAGGAAGGCCGCAGAGGGCTCTCTCGCCAGCAGCTCGGCCACACGGTCGCCGCGGGTCGCGGGGTCGGCCAACCAGGCCGCGGCGACGTCACCGAAGACCCCGTCGGGGCAGGCGTGCAGGGCCTGTTCGAGGCGTTCCTGGAGTTCCGGGATCCGGTACGCGTGGTGTCCGCAGGAACTGACCAGCGCGAGCAGAGGCGCGACGTCCCTGCGGGCGGCGGCCCGGTCCAGCCACGGGCCGAGTGCGTGCACCATGACGCGTACCCCGCTGGCGCGCGGCAGCGTGCCCGGACGGCCGAGCTTTACCGTGCCGGTGAGAGCGGTCAACGCCTCCACGAGGCGTACGGCGGTACGCAGGGCGGCACCGCCGCCGGCAGCCACCGCGAATCCGCCGACCACGGCTCCCACTCCCACCCTTTCCCCGTCTCCCTCCCGTTCCGCGTCCACGGCGGTGAGCAGGGTCGGGACCAGGGTCCGGATCGTGTCCCGGGTCCCGGACGAACAGTCCCGGGCCCGCAGGGCATCCAGGCACAGCCGTTCCAGGGACTCGGACCCGGCGCGGCCCCCAGCGGTCGCGCCGCCCCCGAGCGCTGCCACGATCAGGGGTGCCGGCAGGTCGGCGAAGGCGGACAGGGCCTCTCCGCGTACGGGGTCGCGCTCGTTGGCGAGTCTGCGGGCGGCCAGCGCGAGGACCTCCGCGACCTGCTCCGGATCACGGCTCAGGCCGGCGTTGACGGCCAGCCGCTCCCAGACCGTCCCGCGCTCCTCGGCGTCACCGGTGCCGAGGGCGGCCAGGAGTTCGGGACGGGCCTCGGCGGGCGGCAGCAGAGCGAGCAGACCCCAGAGGTCCCAGACCGTGCTGCCGCGCTCGACGCGGAGCGCCTCCACCGCTGCACGGGCCCGCGTGTGCCGCTCGGTGGCGGGCAGCAGGGCGAGCACCCCTTCGTGCGCGCGGACGTTCCGGCGTGGATGGCCGGCGGTGATGACGGCGTCCAGGAAGCCGGACCGGCGCGCCGGTGGTACCGACCGCAGCAGAAGAGTGAAGGCCTGCCGGTGGAACCAGCGCGCCCCGAGCGCGGGCAGCGACGGCGGATCCGTCGCCACCAGCTGCCGCATGACCGCCCGGCCGGGTGTCCGTTCCCACCGCGCGGCCGCCCGGCCGGGGTCGGCGAGCCAGCGCGCGACGCGCTCGCCGTCCTCCGCGACGAGGGCCCCCAGCCGGTCGTGCACCGGACCGGGGAGGTTGTCAGGGCCGTACCGCTCCAGCAGGTCCAGCACGCGCCCCGGCGCGGCGGGCAGGGCGGCGGCGACTCCGACGGCGTGCCGCACCCACCAGCGGTCGCGCAGCCGCTCGGGGAGATCGGCGAGTTCCCGTTCCGCGTGGTCGAGGACGGCGACGGGATGGCGTACGGCGAGCGTGCTCCACTCCTCGAACGCGAGCGCCCCCGCGAGTTCGGGCAGCAGCCGCGCGGTGAACTCCGGCGAGCAGCCCGGCAGCAGACGGGCCGCGTCCTGGTCGCCGTACGCGGTACGCACCCGGAGCACCAGCCGCTCGGCGAGCTCGGGCCGCCGCCCGTCGCGCAGCAGCCGTGCCAGGTCGGCGCGGACCACGGCGGGCGCGTCGTCGTACGCGGCCTCGACGGCGGAGTCCGGGACGGGGAGTCGCCGGGCACCGCGCAATGCGTACCGGCGGACCACCGGGTCCGGATCGCCGATCCGGGCCGCCAGATACGCCGCATCCCCGGCGGCGAGGGCCGCCAGCGCGGCGAGGCGGCGCTCGTACGGGCCGCGCACGTCCAGAGCGGCCAGCAGAGGCCGCAGGTCGCCGCGGGCGGCGAGCCGGTGAGCGGTGACGGCGGTGTACCGGAGCCGGGCGGCGTGCGGCAGGGGGTCGAGAACGGCGAGCAGCTCGTCGGCGTGGGAGATCACCGCGGGCATTGTGCCCGATGACGCGCGTTCGCCCCATCGAATATCGCACCGCCCATGGAGAGCTGGATCCCCTCCAGGGGCGGGCTCTGAGCTGGGCGGATGGGCCCGATGGGGGTGTGCGATCATGCGGTGGCCCCGGGGAGGGGCCGGGACCACACACGGGGTGAGGGGCAGGGCGTGGGCATGGGTGGGGATCGCGGCGGTTCGTCCGTGCCGGACGAGGTGTGGGAGGAGTTCCTGCGTACCGCGGGCGATGGTGCGGGGGACGCGCCGAAGGAACCGTCCGCGCGGGCCCGCGAGGTGGCAGGTCGGCTGCGGACGGAGCCCGCGGAGCCGACGCCGTGGCGTGCGCACACACCCGCCCGGCCACGGCGGAGGAAGAAGGGCTGGTACGCGGCCGGGCTGCTGGCCTCGCTGGTCCTGCTGGTCGTGGCGGTGGACCCGGGAGGCATCGTCGGGTGGTCCGGTGACGAGGGCCCGACGCGGGAGCCCCTGGCTCAGGAGTCGCAACGCCCGGAGGACGCGCCCGCGGCCGAGCCGGCCGGGCGGGCCACACTCGACGACCCGTTCCGGGGATCCCCGGCGGCGCGCTGGGCGAACGGCACGGCCGGGATCACCGTGCCCGCCGCCAAGGCGACCGGGTGGATGACGAAGGCGGAGGTACAGCTGGCGCTCGCGCGGACACGCGACTTCCTCGCCGCGTCCAGCCTGGACGCGACCGTGCTGCGCGGAGGACGCCCGGAGAAGGCGATCGCCTTGATGAACCCGCATCAGCAGGACGTCACGACCTTCGTAGCGACCGCGCTGCGCACACCGAGCGAGGAAGACGACGCGCGGATGCTCTTCAGCCGTTTCGACCCGGCGCAGGCGCGCCTGGTCGGGGACGTGGTCAAGACCCGCGGACGGCTCACGTACCGGGAAGGGAAGCGCGGGGCCCTTGAGGTGACCGCCGACGTCACTTTCGTGTACCCGGCCGCACCGGCGGGCGGCGGCGACGAGGTCGTGCGCACGATCGTGCGACGGGAGACGGTGGTGAGCTGGGACGACCCGGCAAAGGTGATCACCAAGGAGGGCACCTTCACGCTCCTCTCGTACAAGGCCGACATGACCAACGGCGGTTGCGGCAACGCCACCGGATACCTCAGGCCGGAGTTCGGCGGGGGAGCGCCGGACACGGTCATGGACAGCCGGACAGCCGATCCCTACGACCGCAGCGCGCCGATCGGGGAGGGCCACGAAGGCTGCGGGACGGCCACGCGGTCGTAGCGGGCCCAGGGTCAGGCGAGGGGAGAAGGAACTGCAAGGCCGACCACCAGCGGCCCGACGACCCGACCCCCCCCTCATCGGCCCGGGAGGAACACAAGGAGGATCTATCGGCTCAGTCATCCATCGCCCCGTCGGTCCGCTCCCGCAGCGAGTCGGCCAGGCCGTCTGATCGCGGTCCTCGAACGCATCCACGTTCCCTGCCCCCAGGCGAACGCAACCGAGTCACGGCGTCGCGGCACCCGGGGACGGCTGTGCGGCGGTGCATCAGCGACGTTCGTAGGCCGTGAAGGGCCTGGACCCTGTCGAATAGGCGTCGCAGCGGGCGACGATGAGCCGGTCCTCGTACGTGAAGAGCCTGTCCGCAGGGCCCAGGTCGTAGGGGAGGATTCGGACTCGCTCCGCTCGCCCGTGGCGGGGTGATGTTGTCGGTGCCGCCGCAGGCGAGGAGTACGGCGACACCGCTGCCGGCGGACACCGAGGAGTGCTGGAAGCGAGGTGGGTCCGGCTCGCTGAGAGGAGCCTTCGAGAGCTCGCGGCCGTTCTTCATGTCGACCGCGACGGCGGTGGCGCAGGGCTTGGTGCTTCACCCGCCTGAAGCAGTGGCGTGGCGTCGTCACCCGGTACGACAAGACCTCCGAGTCCTGCGAAGGAGCCGTCACCCTCGCTTTGCCGGTCCGGCAACAGGAGTGGCGGGAGCGGGAAGCGATCGGCGACGGTGGGCCCATGACCGACGACATCGCATCAGGATCACCCGCGTCCGACATCTCTTCGCCTGGCGACGGGTACCTCGGAGACCCCGTCGTACGGGCGGAATGGGACAGCCGGTACGCCGATCGCCACCAACTGTGGAGCGGACGGCCCAACGGCGCGCTCGTGGCCGAGAGCGCCGATCTCGTACCCGGACGGGTGCTCGACGTCGGGTGCGGCGAGGGCGCGGACGCCGTCTGGCTGGCGCGCGGCGGCTGGGACGTGACCGCGCTCGAGGTCTCGGGCGTGGCACTGGAGCGGGCGGCCGGGCACGCGCGGGACGCGGGCGTCGACGTTCGCTGGGTCCACGCCACATTGACCGAGGCGGGGCTCGCGCCGGCCTCCTTCGACCTGGTCTCCGCGCAGTACCCGGCCCTGCTGCGGACCCCCGATGCCGCAGCCGAGCGCGCCCTGATCACGGCCGTCGCGCCCGGTGGCGTGCTGCTGCTCGTCCACCACGCGGGGATGGACACCCAGCAGGCGGACGACAGTGGCTTCGACCCGGCCGACTACGTCTGGCCCTCGATGGTCGCCGCTCTGCTCGGCGACGACTGGGTGGTGGAGGTGGACGAACAGCGGCCACGCGTCGCACCCGAGGGCGGCGCGGGCGCACACCACACCGACGACGTGGTGCTGCGCGCACGCCGACTGCGCTGAGCCCCGACAGGAGCCCCCGGCAGGACCCCCCGACAGGACGACGCCCAGGTTGCCCCTGGCGAAGGTCCGGCAGATCTCAGTACGTGTGTCCCACGTACGCGAGGGCCTGCTTCAGGAGCACCCCGCGACCGCCTGGCATATCGCCCTGGACGGCCGGAGAGGCCGCCTCCTGCGGGCTGAACCAGACCAGGTCCAGCGCGTCCTGCCGGGGCCGGCAGTCGCCGGTCACCGGCACGATGTAGGCCAGGGACACCGCGTGCTGGCGAGGGTCGTGGTACGGCGTGATGCCCGCTGTGGGGAAGTACTCGGCGACGGTGAAGGGCTGCAGGGAGGCGGGCACATGCGGCAGAGCCACCGGGCCGAGGTCCTTCTCCAGGTGGCGTAGCAGCGCGTCACGGACTCTCTCGTGCTGCATCACCCGGCCGGACACCAAGGTCCGGCTGATGGTCCCGTCCGCGCCGATCCGCAGGAGCAGACCGATGCTGGTGACCTCACCGCTGTCGTCCACGCGTACGGGCACGGCCTCGACGTAAAGGATCGGCATCTGGGAACGGGCCGTTTCCAGCTCGTCCGTGGTCAGCCAGCCGGGCGTGGTCTCAGTCATGTCAGACATCGCTTGATCATACTTACCTGGCGGTGCATCAGCCCAGACCGCGTGTCTGCCAGTTGGGTGGGAGTTCGGACGGCCGATGGGGGCGCGGCGTGTCGATGCCGAAGTGGTGGGGCATCGAGGTGCGTTTCTCAAACGCAGTGTGGCGCGCGCAGCACGTCCTCACCCGGAACGAGTTCGACGTCTCCCGCCGGACCGGCCGCCAGTCTCACCCCACGGCAACACGTACTCACTGGGGGCGTCCCTACTCGGGTGGAACTGAGTATCCGAGCTCTGACGCGTGTTCGGGCAGGCCGGAACACTGAGGTCATGAGCAGAGGACAGCAGAGATCGAGCCTCCAGGCGTTGGCTGCCTTGGTACTGGCGGGGGTTGGGGTAGCGGCGTGGGCCGCGTGGCTGGGCTGGGACCAGCATCGCGATGTGCACCCTGACGGTTCGACGACCGGCCCGTACGAGGCGTGGCAGGTGCTCGGGCTTGCGCTTACCCTGCTGGCTCCGGTGTGCTGGGCGGCCTTCCGGGACCGTGCTGTGGGTGGGGTGATCGGCACCACCGCTGGACTGACCGTTGCCGCTGCGTACGACTGGTCTGACGACGCGAGCGGTCTCTTCGTGATCGGCGTGGGTCTGGTGATGATGGGGACGCTGGCTGTCACCAGCGCTGTCTCGCTCCCGATCGCCTCCTTGAAGCGCAAGCGTGAAGCAAGCAGCCCCAGGTCCTGACCCCGCGCAGTCGGCACGCTTCCTCCGCTCGGAAGGAAAGGAGGCGGGGGCACGGCATGCCGTTCATTGCATCGAGGCGCGCGGGCGACGATGCCACCCCGTCCGGATCGGACGCCTTCCCGGCGCGATTCGTACGCCGGGTCGGGTACGCGCTGGTGCTGTTATCGGCAGCGGTCGCGACGGTCGGCGCGGTCACGGCGGGGCGTTCCGATACGCACTGGTCGACCAGGGCCCGTACGACCGTTCCTGGGGGTGGTCCGACCAGTGAACTGGCGGGCTCTGCCGAGACGCAGGAACATCCCGTTCCCGCCCAGCGCTGCGCGCCGGAACGTGCTCTCTACTGGGGAGCCTTCTGCACATGGGTGGTGTCGGCGTCGAGGAGAGTGCCGTCGGCGCCGGTCGGTGCGAGGTCCGGCACAGGGGTGCCGCGCTCGTCGACAAGGACGGAATGGACCTCGCCGGGGGAGAAGGCGTGCCGTTCCCCCCACTGCCGCAGGGTGACGATGACGGGGAAGAGGGCGCGCCCGGCGTCGGTGAGCACGTACTCCTGGCGACGGCCCGATGGCGCGGTGCGCTGGGCGAGGAGCCCGTGAGCGGTGAGCTTGCGGAGACGGTCGGTGAGGATGTTGCGGGCGATGCCCGTCCGTCGCTGGAACTCGGTGAACGACCGTGCCCCGTCCATCGCGTCGCGGATGACGAGAAGGCTCCATCTGTCGCCGACGAGGTCGAGCGTGCGAGCGACAGGGCAGGCGGGGTCGGTCCAGTCGGCTTCCGGGGCAAGCGCGGTGGTGCGCGGCATGACACCTCCCAATGAGTTGCGAATTGAAACCATCATGCCTTACGGTCAAATCGGTTGCAATTCGCTACTGATTTGGGGTTGGGTGCAATGAACGCATGGCGGCGGATACTGCTGGCCGTGGTATGCGGAGTCGCGGTGGCGAGCATCTACGCAGCCCAGCCGATCCTGGAGCCGATGGGGCGCGACCTCGGCGTTCCGTCACACCTCACCGGGTGGATCGTCGCGATCGGCCAGCTCGGCTACCTGGCAGGCCTGCTGTTGTTGGTGCCGCTCGGCGACGTGGCGGACAGGCGCCGACTCATCGCCGCGCACCTGGCGATCACCGCGGTGGGCATGACCCTGACGGCCTGGGCGTCCACCGCATGGGTGGCCTTCGCGGGGCTCGCGACGGCCGGGGTGTTCGCGGTCGTGGTGCAAACCACGGTGGCCTACGCCGCATCGGCCTCGCCGCCCGCCGAACGCGGCAGGAACATCGGCATCGTGACCTCTGGTGTCGTGGTCGGCATCCTCGGCGCACGGGCCGTCACCGGCGCACTTGCCGAGGTCTGGGGCTGGCGAAGCGTCTACGCCTTGCTCGCCGCGCTGTCACTCGGACTCGCAGCCCTCGTCCTCGCGGCGCTCCCACCAGAGCGGCGCCGGAACCCGCCCACGAGGTACAGCGGAGCCGTCGCCTCGCAAACCGAACTGTTCAGAGAACGCGCGTTCCTGACGCACGGACTCATCGCGTTCTTCCTCTTCGCATCGTTCGGAACTCTCTGGAGCGGACTGGCCCTGCCGTTGGCGGACGCACCATGGCATCTGAGCGAGAGTCAGATCGGACTGTTCGGCATCGCGGGACTCGCCGGCGCACTCGGCGCGGTACGCGCGGGACGGTGGGCGGACGCAGGACGGACCACCCCGGTCACAGGACTGGCCCTCGCTTTGCTCATCCTCTCGTGGGCAGCGATAGCCCAACTGTCGCGGTCCCTATGGCTCCTCGCCCTCGGAATCGTGGTCCTCGACTTCGCGGTCCAGGCCGTGCACGTGAGCAACCAGCACCTGCTCACCGCGACACATCCGCACCGCGTCAGCAGCGTCATCGGCAGCTACATGGTCTTCTACTCACTGGGCTCCGCCCTCGGCGCCGCCGCGACCACCACCATCGTCACCACCTACGGCTGGTCAGGCTCCAGCCTCCTCGGCGCCGGATTCGCAGCCTGCGCTCTGGCGACCTGGGCGACGACGAGGCCGCAAAGGGTATCCCTTGAGTGGTGACGCTGCGCGCTGCCGGTGATGGAGCAGTGATTGAGGAGTGCGGTGTGAGTGGGCTGGCGCCTGCCCGTGCGGGGGCTCCACCGGTGGCGCGTGCGCATGCCGGGGTGCACGCTGAACCTGGGGGCGGTCCCCTAGGCCGGGCTTCTTCTATGACGACACTCACCTCGTGCAGTGAGGACGCGTTTCGCCAGGCGGTCCTGAGCGGCGGAACGGTGTTGTTCGGCATCGACTGTCCGGCCCTGACCCTGTCACGGAGTGTGGACATCCCGGCGTCCGTCAGCGTCGTCATCGACGCCAACGGGCACAAGGTCGTCCTCGACGGGCAGGGCCTCACGCGCCACTTCGTCGTCGACGGCGGACGGTTGACCCTCAGAGGCGTGACGCTCGCCAACGGCCGTGCCCTCGGTGCCACCGGAAGCGCGGGAGTCGCCGGTGCCGCCGGGGCGCGCGGTACGGCGGGATCGCCAGGTCAGGAGGGCGACAGCGGCCTATGTCTGACCGGTGGGGACGTCGGCGACGCGGGTGCGTCCGGGAGCGCGGGGGGTTCCGGCGGACCGGGTACGGCGGGAGGGGGAGGAGGCGCGGCCGAGGGCGGCTCCCTCCTCATCGTCAGCGGCACGGTCGTTCTCGACCATGTGGTGGTGACGGGCAACCGCGCGCAGGGCGGGGCGGGTGGGCGAGGGGCCGATGGAGGGGCCGGGGGTGCCGGTGGCGCCGGCGGCACGGGAGGCCGCGGGGCGGAGGGGCTCGTCCTGCCATCGGCCAACTGCGCGAAGGGCGGTCTCGGTGGATCGGGTACCGAAGGCGCGGCCGGCGGTGCAGGGGGCGGAGGCGGGGTCGGCGGCCCCGGAGGGGAGGCGAGGGGCGGCGCCATCCGCAACGCCGGGACGCTCACGATGCTCGGCTCGACGCTGCAGCACAACACGGCGGCAGGCGGGGTCGGTGGCCAGGGAGGCGTGGGCGGGCGCGGCGGAGCCGGCGGCGCGGGGGGTGACGGCGGCATGGGAGGGAAGGGGGCCGACGGTGACTCCCCTGGAGGCGGCGGCGCGGGAGGACCGAGCGGAAGAGGCGGCGAAGGGGGTGCGGGCGCGCCCGGCCGGAGTGGCGGAACCGGCGGTGCCGCCCTGGGGGGCGCCGTCCACAACACCGGGACGCTCACCGTCGATGCGACGACCTCACTCACGTACAACCACGCCGTCGGCGGTGCCGGGGGCGTCAGCGGGACGGGGGGCGCGGGCGGACAGGGTGCGCCCGGCGGGAACGGCGGCGCCGGCGGCACGGGCGGGCAGGGACCGGATGGTCCTGGCCCCGGCGGTGCGGGCGGGAAGGGACATGTCGGGGGTACGGGGGGACCGGCCGGCGCGGCGGGAGGTGCGGCGCTCGGCGGTCAAGGGTCCGGAGGAGGCGTCCACAGTACCGGGACGGTCACCTGGTCGGCGGCCACGGCCCAAGGCAACCGGGCCGTGGGCGGAAACGGCGGGGGCGGTGGTGCCGGCAACGCGGCGGGCGGAGGAGGTCTCGGAGGGGCAGGGGGGCGCGGTGGCGGGTTCGGCAGTGCGGGGGGCGAGGGATGCGAGGGAGGCGACGGGGGCCGCTCGGGGGCCGGTGGTCCGGGTGGCACCGGAGGCGGGGCAAGCGGCGGCGGTGTCTGGAGCGACGGGGTGTTCCACGCGACGGGCGGAGTGATCTCGGGGAACACCGCCAGCGGGGGAATGGGAGGGGCCGGCGGATCAGGGGCGGCCGGGGCGGGCGCTGGGAAGGGCGGAGCCGGTGGAACGGGCGGCGACGGTGCTGTGCCCGTCACCGCGGGCAGCGGGGGCGAAGGCGGTCCCAGCGGGCCCGCCGGCCGAGGAGGAGACGGTGGAGCGGCCGGCGGCGGCGACGAGGGCGGCACGGGCGGCGGCGCGCGCGGTGGCGGGATCCATGCGAGGGGAGTCCTGACCCTCGACGCCGTGTGGTGGAAGGACAACGTCGCACAGGCCGGGTCGGGCGGCATGGGCGGGAACGGTGCCATGGGCGGACAGGGCGGTCTGGGCCTCGTCGGCAGCGGCGCCGGCCGAGGCGGGCAGGGCGTCGGGGAATCGGCCGCGGGAGGCGCGGGAGGCGCCGGCGGAAGTGGCGGTTCCGGCGGTGGCGGTGGCATCGGCAGCGAGGGGGCCCGGGGCGGCGGAGGCGGCACCGGAGACGGTGGCGCCCTCTTCAACTGGGGGGATGCCACGGTCACCGGCAACACCTTCGCCAACGACCGCGTGATGGGCGGTCAGGGCGGCGAAGGGGGCCGAGGAGGCGACGGAGGCTGGGGCGGACAAGGGTACGTTGCCGCGCCGTCCGGATCGGGAGGCAGCGGCGGTGCGGCGCTCCCCGGCACCCCCGGGGGCGGTGGAACGGGCGGACCAGGTGGCATGGGAGGGCAGGGCGGTTCGGGCGGCCTCGGCGCTTCCGGCGGTTTCGGCGGCCCCGGCGGGGGAGGAGGCACCGCGACGGGAGGGGCGATCGCCAACGGCGCCAAGGCGAGCCTGCGCATCGACGGTGGCTGGTTCCACGCTGCCGCGGCTCGCGGCGGCGTGGGCGGCAGGGGCGGGCCCGGGGGATCGGGCGGGCTGGGCGGACCGGCCGGTGCCGGCGGTGCCGCCGGTCTCGCCGGCTACGGGGCAGTGGGGGACGGGCAGCCACCCGGGTCCGGCGGTCAGGGCGGTGACGCCGGAACGGGAGGCCGCGGAGGAACGGGCGGGACCGCCGGACCCGGTCAGTCAGGAGGAGCCGGAGGCACGGGCGGCGACGCGCTGGGAGGAGCCGTCCACAACGCGGGTGCGCTGCACGTCGACGGCCGTACCCGGCTGGCCTACAGCCAGGCCGTGGCAGGAGGAGGGAGCCAGGGAGGCCCCGGGGGCAAAGGAGGGACGGGAGGCAGCGCCGGAGGTGGTGGCCCGGGCGGCGGAGGCGGCATAGGAGGCAGGGCGGGCAGCGCCGACCGGGTCAACGGCAACGGCGGCCGAGGCGGCGGCGGTGGGGCCGCCGCGAGTGGAGGCTCCGGGGGTAACGGCGGCTACGCCGGCACCGGAGGCAAGGGCGGCAGCGCCTACGGGGGAGCGCTGCACAACCAGGCCGCGCTCAGTCTGACCCGTGCCTCCTTCCACAACGGGACGGTGAGCGGAGGCTCCGGAGCAGGAGGCGGCGCAGGGGGAGCCGGGGGCCAGGGCGGAGTGGGTGGCCAAGGGGCCGGAGGTGGACATGGCGGCGGCTCCGTGGGCCCGCTCGGTGCCGGCGGCGCCGGCGGGGGTGGAGGCAACGGGGGAAGCGGCGGTCAGGGAGGCCAGGGAGGAAGCGGGCGCGGCGGCGGCCGAGGCGGTCGTGGCGGAGATGCCTCCTGCGGTGCCTACTTCACGACCCAGCCACTCCTCGTCCAGTCCGGCAACACCTTCGCCTCGAGCACGGTCACGGCCGGCGCGGCAGGCCTGAACTACTGTGCCGCCTATGCCACGGGCTGTCCCGGCGGTGCGGCGGGGGGTGGCTCCGGAGGCCCCGCCGGTGCCCCGGGAAAGGGCGGCCAGAACAGCGAGGGCGTCTTCGCCGCCGACGGCGGGGCCGGCGCCCAGGGCGGATCCGGAGGCGCCGGGGCCTCGGGCGGTGCCGGAACCGACGGCGCCCCAGGAGGCGCCGGCGCCCTCGACCACAACTGAACCCACGTACGCGCTACTTGTAGTACCGCATCAGCTCTCCGTTGGCGCGCAGGTGGTACAGCTGGGTGCTCGAACTGGCGATCATGACCGGGATGGGCCGGCCCGGCAGCCGGAGGTGGCTCACCTGCCCCACCTCGCCGCTCGGCGTGTGCCGGAAGATCTCTCCATTGTCGAGGAGCTGGTACACGTCCCCGGCGCCGACACTGATCTCCAAGGTCCGGAGGTCGGTGTCGACCGTGTCCCAGGTCGTTCCTCCCAGGTGCCGCAGGATCTGACCGCTGGCCAGCCTGAACTGGTACATGACTCCGCCGCCGGCCTCGATCCGGGTGGCGCCGCTGCCGGCGAAGGCGAGAAACTCCCAGCCGGTCAGGGGGGTGCCGGTGTACCGGAAGATCGCGCCCGTGGTGTGCCGTTGGTACAGCTGGTTTCCGTCGGCCACGATCTGCGCCGTGAACGGGTTGTTGTCCAAGAGCTGCCACCCGGTCATGGGCGTGCCGGTGTACCGGAAGATCGCGCCGGAGTTGTGACGCTGGTAGAGGTTCCCTCCGGACGCGGTGAGCTGCGCGGTGGCGGTGTTGTTGTCCAGCTGCTGCCAGGCCCCCAGCGGGGTGCCGGTGTACCGGAGGATCGCGCCGCTGGTGTGACGCAGCTGGTACAGCTCGCCTCCGTCGGCGACGATCTGTGTCGTCGTGGGGTTCAGGTCGAGTGCCAGCCAGCCGATCATGGGCGTTCCGGTGTACTCGAAGACCGCGCCCGTGCTGTGGCGCTGGTAGAGCCGGTTGCCCGACGCGGCGAGCTGGGCGGTGGCCGGGTTGCCGTCGAGCTGCTGCCAGTAGAGGCTGCGCGCGCGCCTCTTGTCGTTCTCCGTCGGCACCCGCCTCAGGGTGTTGGGATCGAAGAACGCCCACATGACGTCATGCTGCATGCCGACTCCGGCCGCGTGCCGCATGCCGATGAGATGGCCGATCTCGTGGAGGGCGACGCTCTCCACGTCGAAGCAGTCGGGCTCGTCCCCCAGGCGCCACTTGTGCTCGTCCTTGTCGAAGTGGAGCGGCTTGGGCATATCGGGTGTCCCGCACCCCGGAGGCGGGAAGGAATGTGCGTGGCGTGGGCCTACCAGGAGGGGGTAGTCGGGGTCGTTCGCCGGAACCCAACTGACCATAAAGTCGGGGTTCGCCCCCGAGGACACCTCGGTGAACGTGATGGGGAGGAGGGCCTGCCACGTGGCGAACGCGGTCCGCACGGCGGTGAACTCGTCGTCACCGGGTATCTGCACGGTCCCCGCGCCGAACGCGTAGGTGAAGTGGTTTTTGTCCCAGGCGCACATGGGTCCGTTGACGCTGTGGAAGATGGGCTCTCCGATCGCGCGGAAGACCGTGTCACCCATGAACCCGCAACGGGACTTCAGCATGACCTCACGCGTCCGTTCGTCGAACGAACCCGTCGGCGTGAGCGCGCTGTGCTCCTGGAACCAGGCCAGGGCAAGTGCGGTGATGCTGTCGAGGCGACCGGCTTCGTAGGAGTGCGCCGGAAGGTACCCCAGCTCTTCCAGGAACCTCTGAACGTACTCGAAGCCGTCCTGCCTCTGGCCGGGCTTCATGGTGGCGACACCGGTGATGGTGGGTCTCGACTCGGTTGTGTGCTGTCCCATGGCGGACTCCTCCGGTGTCGACGGGAATCGAACCGAGTCCTGCAGGAACGGGGTATACGTTCAGTCTCCTGCGGGGCGACACCCCCCGCAAACCGGTGTGAGCACGCGTCCGCTTCCGCCCCGCGGTGTGCGTCGAGACACGGCGCGCGGGCCGGGGGGATACACGCGTACGGTGAAGAAGGGGCACAAGGAAGACTCCGCCGCTGACGGCCGACTTCCCCGCACCGATTCCTCTCCGCCGTACCGGACCCACGCCGTTGCCCTCCTCCAGGGCGCCCGCTGCAGAGGAGCTCGCCGGTTCCGGCGCCGAGGCCGTGGTGGCGCGGGGGTCAGCCGCGGCTTCTAGGCCCTGTCTCTCCGATCATGATCGGAGCCAGATGAGGAGTGCGGCGGCGGTGACGGTGCCGAGGTAGACGTATCCGCGCTCGTTGTCCCGGCGTGATCAGTAAAGACAGCGGGCGGCAGCGGCCCTCCGCGGCAATGTGAATCTTGGTGGTCAGGCCACCGCGGGACCGGCCGAGAGCTTCGCCCGGGGCACCGCCCCCTCCAGGAGGCAGTGCGGCATCACGATGGCCGGCAGCCGCCGCACTGGCCTTCGGCGGCCCCCCTTTGAAGGCCTCGACGCGGGCGGTGGAGCCTGAGGTGCTCCTGCGGCGTGCTGGTGAGCGCGCGTGATGGTGGAGTCGACGTTGATGTTCCAGTCGATGTCGCCTTCGGCGTCGGCTGCGGACTGAACGTGCCGCAGGAGCCTTTCCCAGGTGCCGTCGGCCGACCACGGCAAGTACCGCTTGTGGACGGTCTTCCACGGGCCGAAGCGTTCGGACAGCTCCCGCCACTGCACCCCGGTGCCCAGCCGGTGGATGATTCCATTGATCACCTGCCGGTGATCGCGCCACCGGCCGCACCGGTTGTTACTCACCGGCAATAACGGCTCCAGCACCGCCCACTCGCCGTCCGTCAGATCTCCCCGACTCGGCATGACCAGCCCCATGGTCTCCCTGCTTGCAGCGATACGGCTATTCGATGACCGCGGTGGCTTCGACCTCGACCAGGAGGTCCGGTTCCCCCAGCGCCGCAACGCCCAGCAGGGTGATCGGCTTGACCGGATCGATGCCCAGTTTCGCCGCCGCCCGGCCCACGCCCTCACCCAGCAGCGGCATCTTCTCGGGACTCCAGTCAACGACGTAGATGGTCAGCTTCGCCACGTCGTCGAAAGAGCCGCCGATCCCGGCCAGAGCGGTGCCGATGTTGAGATAGCACTGTTCGACCTGAGCGGCGAAGTCCCCTTGGCCCACGGGCCGGCCGTCGGCGTCGCGGGCGACCTGCCCCGCGAGGAACACCAGCTTCGATCCGGTGGCCACCGACAGCTGCCGGTAGACCTCGGGCTTCGGACGAGGCAACCGGTCACACTGCGCACCCTGGTCGCCGGAACCGGCGTGTCAACGATGGCCGTCTACACCTACTTCGGTGGCATGGACGGACTGTGGAAGGCACTGCGGCAAGAAGGCTTCACACGCCTGGCCGCCCAACTCGCAGCCGTCAAGATGTCCGCGGATCCAGTACGAGACCTCGCCGCACTGGGTGCCGCCTACCTGGCCAATGCCCTGGAGAACCCCGACCTCTACCGCGTCATGTTTGACGCGGGCTTCGACCTTGAAGACACCAGCGCCGCGGACGAAACCCTGCACCGTCTCGTCCAGGCCATCGAACGGGCCAAGTCGAACAGCCGCTTCCGCGACGAGGTCGACCCGCTGGACCTGGCAACACAGAGCTGGACTATCGGCCACGGACTCGCGTCACTCGTCGCCACAGGCCCCCTGCCGCACCAGGCACTCGCTCACGGCGCACCCATGCTGACCGCACTGTTCACTAGCGCAGGAGACGAACCCAACCGATGTCGCCGGTCGGTTGAGCACGGCTGGGGCCGGCCAGCCCCAGCCCGGTCCGGTTCTCGTGATCGGAGAGACAGGCCCTAGATTTCAATGGTCACGTGTTGCGACGATCACTGGAATCCGTCCTCCGGTGTGGGGCACGGTGCGTTCCCGGGCCAGGAGGCTACGGGGCGGGGGTGTGGGGGACGACGGTGGTCTCGCAGGCTTCCGCGTACACGGTCAGCGCGTCGACCTCGGCCTGGTCCGCAGCGAGGTCCCAACGGAGCTTTGTGGCCGTCCACTCGCCGATGTACCGGCAGTGAGCGTCCGGCAGTGGCGGCATCCACTCGGCCGGGTCCTGGTCCGCCTTCGACCGATTCGTACGCGCGGTGACCGCGACGAGGGAGGTGGCGGCGTCCTGGTCGTTGGCGTACGCCTCGCGCCGCGCGGGCGTCCAGGCGCTCGCCCCGGAGTCCCAGGACTCGGCAAGCGGCACCATGTGGTCGAGGTCGAGCTTGCCGGGGTCGCTGACCTCCTGCCCGTCGAAGTACGAGAGCCACTCGCCTCCCGACAGCTTGCAGCTGGCCGCCACGGTCGGCGCCTCGGTGGCCTCCGACCTCGGCGCCCGCGGGGGCGGCCGGGGCAGCGGTGGCCGCCGAGGGAACGGAGAGCGGGGTCAGGGCGAGAGAGAGCGCGGCAATGCCACGGAGCATTTCTTGATCACAAAGGCTGGACTACCGGCAACACGAGGTGGCGACCAGCGGTTTCGCCCTCGGCTCAGCCGCGCGGGTGAAGAGGTTCACCGGAGAAACGCTCCGCTTCCACCCACCCGGACCGAACCGTCGAAGACCGCTGCCGTTTCCCGGTGCCAGCGGGGCGTCCCTGTTTCGCCGGCCTGCGCTGGGAGCCGGACGTCAACTGGATGCCGCGGAGGTCTCCTTGTGGGTTACGGCATTCTCGGACTTCCGGAACCAGTACGAACCGCCCTCTGCCCATACAGACGGAGGAAAGGGAGGACCAAAACATCGATTTCTGGATCATTTTAGCGACCAATCGGTCTATTGCTCCGTGCGGGTATCGCCGATGCTCGGCACGTGCCAAGCGGCACAGCCGAAACGAAAGGGGCCAGGCATGGCTGACTGGAAGAACATCTCTGGGGGGCTCACGACGATCTCGGTGGGGTCGCGGACCCATGTGTGGGGTGTGAACTCGTCGGGTCAGATCTACCGGTACACCGGCCACGATGCGAACCCGTGGGTCGGCATCCCGGGCAGCGCGGTCGACATCGGCGTGGCGGCCGACGGCACCGTGTGGCACGTCAACTCCGCAGGCGGCATCTACCGTTACACCGGAGACCAGAGCTCGACCAACTGGGTCAACGTCGCCGGTGGTCTGACCCGGATTTCGGTGGGGTCGCGGACCCATGTGTGGGGTGTGAACTCGTCGGGTCAGATCTACCGGTACACCGGCCACGACGCGAACCCCTGGGTCGGCATCCCCGGCTCCGCAGTCGACATCGGCGCCGCCGCCGACGGCACCGTGTGGTGCGTCAACTCCGCAAGCGCCATCTACCGCTACACCGGGGACCAGCCGAGCTGACCCCTCCCACCATCCCTGCGGGCCCCGGCCGGTCAGGTCGGAGCCCAAGAACCGGCGTCCTGGTCAGTCCTCGCGTCGTCGTCCGGTTCGGCCACGCCGGGATCGCGCAGGGGCCGCATCCCCTCGCCTGGCCCTCTGGCCGCGAAGCGGAAGGGGCCGACCTGCCCGGCGGCCGGGAAACAGCCCGAGGGGATCGGCGCCGGCCAGCGCCGCACCGTCCGCTCCGCGATGCCAGGCCCTGCGCGACCGTACGCAGGTGCGCGGCGGCCAACGCCGGTCTGGCCACCAGATATAGGGGTGCAAGGGTTCCCAGGGCGGTGCGCGGCCGCGCGTAACGGACTACTCGGGTTTCGTACGGGCTTCCTTGTGCGAGGACCCGCCATGACCACCCCCGCCGTCCCGACGAACCTCCCGCCAGAGCAGTGCCCGGCCCCACTCCGGCTTGTTACCTGCACCTTTTGTCGCAGGGCCTTCACCGAGAGCTGATCGAAGGGCGAGTCCGCGTGGCCCGCGTCGGCCCTGACATCGACAGCCTGCTGTCCATATGGAAGTCCGGCGGGCCGTCGGGCGAGCGGCGGGGACGGCTCATCTGGGGACGAAGGTGACCTGGAACATGTGGGGCCAGAGTTTGCCGGTGATCAAAAACCTGTCGGTTCCCGGTACGGCGGCGATGCCGTTCAGATGTTTGGCTCTGCGGCGTTCGGATGCGGTCAGAAGTCCGGCTGCGTCGATGTTTGCGATGACGGTGCCGGTGTGCGGGTCGATGCGCAGGATCGTGTCCGTCGCGTACACGTTGGCGTAGACGAAGCCGTCAGACGCGCATTCCAGTTCGTTGAGCCGTGTAGCTGGCGCACCGTCCTGGCGCACGTTGACGCCGCCCGTCGCCGTGAAGGTGTCGGGGTCGCGGAAGGTGAGCCGGTCGGTGCCGTCGCTCATCACCAGCCGTTCCTGCCCGGCGTTGCGCTGGTGGCACAGGCCCCAGCCTTCCCCCCGGTAACTGACTCGGCGACGCTCCGCGAGCGTGGTGGGGTCGCGCTCGATGGCGATGCCGTTGCGCCAAGTGAGCTGCCAAAGCTTGGCGCCGGACAGCGCGATGCCCTCCCCGAACAATGGCGCCGGCAGGGCGACGTACCGAGTGGGTGGCTTGCCTGGCGGTCCTGCGCGCACGGAGGACTGGCCGACCAGCCCCGTGCTCTCGTAGAGGGTGGCGCCGTGGAACTCCAGACCCTGGGTGAAGGCTTGGGGGTCGTGGGGAAGGGTGCTTCGCACTACCGCCCGCAGTAACTGGATCCGGGGGTCGGCGGCAGGCGTGGTTGCCGTCGCCCGTCCACCGGCCGGCATGCGGCCGTGGTCGGCCGGGGCGGATGTTGTGGGCGCGGCACCGTCGCGGCGGATCGGCTGGGCTGGGCCGAGAAGCAGCGCCCCGACCACTGCCACCACCGCCACCAGCGCCCGTGTGTGGCTGCCCGGTCCGGGCCGCCTCCCGCGCGTGACGGCGGGCTCGGTGGTCATCTGACCGGCCCTTGACGGCCGCGACAGTGCCGATGGACTCCGACGCGTGACCCTCGTGCTGCGCGGGTCACGGCTGCTGTTCCTTGGAGCACAGAGGTCTTCCGTTCTGGTGCGTCGCACAAGCGCGCCGCACGGCTGAGGGCGAGACCCGGCGTTCGGGCGTCGGTCACTGTGGAGGCGCGGCCGCTGCGCCCCCTCGACGGGTCCTGTCAATAATCGGTCGTGTGCAGACTCGGGGTCTCAATCGCGCGGTGTGCGCCGCCGGCCGCGGAGCGGGAGCGGCCGCGCGTCGGGGCCAGTGCACCGGGTGGCCCCGACGCGCGGCTGGTTCTCAGTTGGTCGTCTTCGTGAAGTTCTGGTTGGGGGCGTTCGTGCCTCCGGGACTGTTGGTGCTGATGTTGTTGAACATGGTGAAGATGCCGTTGAGGTTGATGGGAAGGATTGATCCGCCTCCGCCGTTGCCGCCGTTGCAGGTGCCTCCGGTGATGGTGGTGGGGTCGCTGGCCTTGTCGATTTGGCCAAGGTTGGAGGAGCTGACGGCGGCGGTGTTGGTGAGAGAGCACGGAGCGTTCTGGGCGACATCGACCTCGAAGACGAACGTGTGAACAGAACCAGCGGGCAGGTCACCGGTACTGGTGCACCAGAAATCCAGGAACGGGGCGTCCTCGGGGTTGATGGCGCAATTCCACAGGCCGGAGGGGAGGCGGTGATGCAGCGCTGTTTCCTGTGCGGATGCGGGGGTGATGCCCGCGGCGAACGGCAGGGCGAGGCCCAGCCCCAAGACGGGGCGAGGGAGGACGTACGCCGCTTGAAACCTTGAGTACGCATGATGTCCTCCGGTCCTGTGGAACGCCGCCGCGTCACTGCTCAGGACGTGAAGGAAACGGCAGCGCGGATGTGATTCGGGAATGCAACCTCTCGGGGGTGTTGCTGGATACGCGGCGAATGCCTGCCTCACCTGATCGCCACAGCGGTAGCCCCGGCCACGTCATGCATTCAGCGCACCCGGCGTTGGTGTGGGGCCCGTTGGTATGGAGATGGCTTGCCTGGTAGGGCTGCTGATACGGCCAGACCGGCTCGCCGCCGTGGAGTGGTCGAGCGGCTGCCTCGGCGGGGTCAGCACCGGGGGTGGCCCTGTCATGGTTCCTGCGGTGCGGGACGAATGTCGGTGCCGGCCGCCCTGACCGAATGAGTCCCGATGAGGCCCTGGGCGCTGTGCGGGCCCGGATCGCCGAGCTGGAGCAGCGTGAGGCCGCGATGCGGACCGTACGGATGGGGCCCGTAGAGCCGGGCTTGGTCGTCGCCTACCTCCGCGAGCGCGGACGTCCCGTACCGGACAGCGTCCACCTCAGCGACTGCGCTCTGGCGGGCAAGCACACCAAGTCCCTCGACCACGACGGCCGGGGGGACGCGCGGAAGCTTCCGCGCTCAGGTCGGGCACGGGCGTCATCGATGTGTACCAGCTGCGGCCTCTCACGCCGGATGCAGTGGCTGCCCTGAACCCTGCCGTGACGCTGGCGCAGCTCGGTGACACCATCACGTCGATCGGCTACCCGACCTGAGCGCGGCTCTTTCGCGGGCACGTCTCCCGCTACCGGAACCGCTCCACGGGTGTGCGCCGGCCGGCCCGGAAGTCGATCAGGGCGGCGCTGATATCGAGCGCGGTGCCGGAGGAGAGCACCGACCGGTCGGCTGCCACGAGGATCGTCCCACCGTCCCGCGCGCGGTGAACGACAGCCACCGCGTTGTCCTCAGGCAGCAACACGTGACCGGTATCGGTGTCTTCAGAAATGCGACGGTACAGCGCCTCGCCGAAGGCTCTGCTGCTCCGGCGTGGGCGCCACGGCCTCCGTGGCCTTTCCCGTTCTCCCCTCCGTCATTCCGCTGCCACCTCTCCACCGTGGACTGCTGCGAGCTCAGCGATCAGGTCCGCGTCGCGCATCCCGGGCAGGGCGTACCCTTCGGCCTCGTCCCACGGGACGTCGAGGTCGTCCATGTGCACACGCCACTCCGCATCCGGCATGGCCCGGCGCAACTCCGTCACGCTGTCCAGTACATGGGCGATCACGGGCATCAGACGACCGGGATCGAGCGGCATTTTGGTGGACCCGGCCACGATCTCGTGCGGCTCGGCCGTATGCCGGTCGTACAGGTACAGGCTTTCCTCGTCGTCGTACGGAAATGACGCCGTGTGCGCGGCGACGACACGCGCGACCGAGGCCGACTCGGCCTCGGTCAGCGGTGTCGTGCGGTGCGCACTGTAGTAGAGAGAGACGCTCATGACGGGAAGCGTATGACGGGGGTATGACAGCGCGGGACCGAGCGCTCGACAGGCCGTGGCCCGTGCAGGAAGCCGACCGGGCGCGAAGCAGCCCTTCCCTACTCGTGACTACGCTGTCGGCGTGTTGCGCTCAAGACTCCGCCTATGCCCGCGGTTCCTCCCGGACCGCCGAACAACACGTCTGCGTCCATCGGGGACGAGTGCCGCGATCTCGGTCTTCCCCGCCACTGGCTGACCCGCGTCGACCGACCGCGCCTGCGGGGCGGTCCCGGATGTGGCCGCCTGCAGGATCTCTCGGAGGGCTGTCCGGCGCTCGGACTCGTTCAGCAACATCGAGGTGATCCCTCCCATCAACTAGGACCTGTCCGGCCGATCAAGTTCGCAGCCGGATGGTGAGGGCTGCCGCGGTGGCCGTGCCTAGCGCACCGGCATACGCTGCCGCGAGGTAGGGTCCGGGCGCGCAGGGGACGACCGATGACGCATGGAGATCCCTCTCTGAGACGAGAGTGCGCGGCGGCCGGCCGCCGCGCGTTTGCGGCATGCTCACCTTGAACTGCGTCCTCATTGGAGACGCGTCTACGTGGAAAACACTTCGTGATCAGTGACGGAGCCCTCGTGTCTCTCATCACCGAGTACAGCACCAGCGCCCGGCCGGATTGTGGGCTCGTGGAGGTGTACGACTCGGACGCCTACGTCGGCAGCGACGAGGCGTACTACCGGTCAAGGACCCAGGTAGTCGCCGGAGACCGAGCAATGCTCAGGACCTGTGGATCGGGCTCGGGTTGGGACGCGAAGGGCATACCTTCCCGAGTGATCGATTGAAGGTCACCGAGTAGGCCCGCGTTCGCAGCGCGGGTCGGGAAGGCACGCCCATGCTCAGCGTAGTCAATGCCGATGGCAGCACCCCGGACCTCCCTGATCGACGAGATCGTCCGCGAAGGGCGAGGCAGATGCTGGCCGCCGCTCTGGAAGCCGAGGCTAACGCCTACATAGCCGAGTTGGCTGATCAGCGGGACGCGAACGGCCGCCGTCTGGTGGTTCGCAACGGCTACCACCAGCCCAGGTCGGTGACCACCGCCGCCGGGGCGGTGGAGGTGAAGGCTCCGCGGGTGAACGACAAGCGCCTCGACGAGACCACCGGGGAGCGCAAGCGGTTCTCCTCGGCGATCCTGCCGCCCTGGGCACGGAAGTCCCCGAAGATCAGCGAGGTGCTGCCCCTGCTCTACCTGCACGGCCTGTCCTCCGGCGACTTCGTACCCGCGCTCGAGCAGTTCCTGGGCAGCTCGGCCGGGCTCTCGCCGGCCACCGTCACCCGCCTCACGGCGCAGTGGCAGGCCGACCACAAAGCCTTCGGCGAGCGCGACCTGGCCGGATCCGACTACGTCTACGTCTGGGCCGACGGCATCCACCTGCGTATCCGCCTCGCGGAGGCGAAGTCCTGCGTGCTGGTCCTGATGGGGGTGCGCGCGGACGGCACCAAGGAACTGATCGCGATGGCCGACGGCTACCGCGAATCGGCCGAGTCCTGGGCCGACCTGCTGCGTGATGCCGCCCGGCGCGGGATGCGCGCCCCGGTCCTGGCCGTCGGCGACGGCGCGCTCGGCTTCTGGAAGGCCCTCGCGGAGGTCTTCCCCCAAGCCCGGCACCAAAGGCGCTGGGTTCACAAAACGGCGAATGTCGTCAACGCCTTGCCGAAGTCGGCGCAGCCCGGAGCCCGCAGCGCTTTGCAGGACATCTACAACGCCGAGGACCGCGAGCACGCGTTCAAGGCGGTCACCGCCTTCGAGAACGTCTACGGCGCGAAGTGGCCCAGGGCGGTGAAGAAGATCACCGACGACGTCGAGGAGCTGCTGGCGTCTACGACTTCCCCGCCGAGCACTGGATCCACCTGCGCACCACAAACCCCATCGAGTCCACCTTCGCCACTGTCCGGCTCCGCACGAAGGTGACCAAGGGCGCCGGCAGCGCGGCCGCCGCCCTCGCCATGGTCTTCAAACTCGTCGAGTCCGCCCAGCAAAGGTGGCGGGCCGTCAATGCACCCCACCTCGTCGCCCTCGTCCGCGCCGGAGCCCGCTTCGAACGAGGACACCTCGTCGAACGCCCCGAAGCTCACGCGGCCTGACACACCTCAACCGGTCCTGTGTCCGTGCCGACGTTTAGTGTTCGGCAACATGCGCGAGTTGGGAGGGGCAGTCATGGCTGAGGGTCCGATCGACCTGATCCGCCTGGAGGGGGAGGGCAATAGCGTCATTCTCCGGATCGCGGGGAAGGAGGAGCGGAGGCGTCCCACCGAGACCGATGTCCTGGTCGGAGAGTTCTTGGTCGATACGCCCTTCGTCCGTGGCACCCTCAAGACCTGGATCTTCCCCGAGGACCTGCGGCAGTGGCAGCAGGCCCTGGACTTGCTCGACGCGGGACAGGACATCACCTGGCGCGAGGGGAAACGCGCTCCGTGGCTGTTCATCGAACTCGACGAGGACGATGACCGGTGCCAGGTCACGATCAAGGACCACTCAATGTCCCTGACGACGGTGACGGTCATCGTCCCACTGGTCGATGCCTGGTTCGACGACGCATACCGACGCCTTGACTTGGTCTGGGAGACCTGGCCCATGACCGAAGACTGAAACCATGGCCAACGAACGAGATCGCCAGCCTCATTGTGTTAGGGGCTCGCCATGACTTGATCCACAGGTCTTGACTATTGCTCCGCCGGAATGGTTATCACCTCTACCTGCAGACCCGCCAGCCCGACATTGCTGTAGAGGTCATCATCAGGGTCTGGGACGCCCCCCAGAACCCCCCGGAAGACGCTGAGGGCACGGTCCCTGTCTCTCTGGAATCAGAGACGGGCCAGCTCGTCATCAACCAGGGCACCTTCGGGCCGGCGGGCGAGATGGTCTTGCCTCGACCCGGCGTCTACGACGGCCACGCGGCATGGAGTGGGCGAGAAGCCACAGCCGCCTACTACAACGCGTGCACCCAGCGCGGTGTCGAGGAGCAATGGGACGCGGAACAGATCGGAGCAGCGTGGAGACAGTGCCCCACGACTGAGCAGTACACCCTCGACCTGTGGTTCGTACGGGAATCCGAACCAGACGACGACTGGGACGAATAGCCTGCGCCCACCAGCGCAACGAGTGCCCTCTCCAGCCCCTCCGCGCCCGCTTCCGCGTCCGGACCAGGGATCGGCGACGGGTAGAAAGTTCGGGTCGCGGGTGGGGGGCCGCCACAACCTCGCCTGGCATCGTCTTCCCCGACATCGAGGACGGCCAGGAGGAGGAGGTGCCGATACCGCTCGAAGATGTCCGCGCCCAGCAGCGCCAGACCGCCGCTCGCGCCCTCCGCCGAAACGCATAAGTGCTCTGGTAATCGCGTCGGGCGAGACGGACGCGGGATCGGCTGCGGAGCCGGCGGGTGTGGTGGCACGCTGAATTGAAGGGGAAGGTGGGGGCTCGTGCGGGGGGACAGGCGGCAGATTCAAACGGCGGTTCTGGGCGGCGCGGACTCGGAAGAGCCGCTGATGCTTCCGCTGGAAGCGATCGAGCTGGACGCCTTCCGCCGGCAGCACGAGCACGACACGTTCTGGTGCGGGCTGCTGCTCGGAGGCTGCGGTGGCCAGCTGACCACCAAGCTGTACACCGACCGGGTCCGCCACTTCGCGCACTTCCCCGGTCCCGACGGGCACCCTCACCTGTGCGGACGCAGCGCCCGCGGAGTGGCGAGCGCCGACCATCTGTACATGAAGGCCGCGGCCGACGTCTGGCTGCGCGCTCGCGGTACGCAGGCCGGCTTCGATTTCGTCCAGCCGGACGGGGTGCCGGTCGGGTCGGTCGTCGACATTCAGCTACCGCACAGGAAACTCCGTGTGCACCTGGACAAAGAGGTGGCGCCGGACTGGGACGCGGAGCACGAGCCGGTGCTCGGGGTGTCTGTTCCGGTGGACTCCGACACCCTGATCGACCGCTGGTACGTGCACCGCATCCGCCTGGACAGCGAAGGCACCACCCGCCGGGTCCGGATCGGCACCGAGGCCTTCGACCGACCCACCGAGTGGTTCGCCCTGGACGAATGCGAGATCACCGACCGGGGCCTTTCCACCCCGGCGGTCGAGCGGATCGTCCAGGCCCGCAACACGCCTTCCTCGACCGTGTGGACTCCGGGCAAGAAGCAGGAGGAACCGGAGCAGGACGTGCAGGCGCACGAGCTGATGCGCCGGCTGCTCTACGCCCGTCGGATCGAGTCCACCGATCTGGCGCAAGAGGTGTGCCGCGAGATCACCGAGCTGGCCGGGGTGAGCCCACAGCTCCAGCACCAACTGGACGCCGCCCGCCGCAACAACGCCCTGCTCTGGGTGAAGAAGGAGACAGAGGCCCGCCAGGAACTGTTTGCCCGCTTGAACCAGGCCATGGCCGACCAGAAGACCGGCAGGGTTAAAGCGCTCCTGGCGGAAGGGAAGACGGTCACCCGGGACGGCCGGTCCGAGGAGGAGGAGCACAGGGTCCGCGCGGCCGCCGACTACCTGGCCGCTGTTCCAGGCAGCCACCGGGATCGGCAAGCTCGGGGAGCACCGGCAGGCTCAGCTCGAGCTGTGGAGCCAACGCCTGCGATACATGCCTTTCCCGCCCCAACCCTCCACACCGCTCAGGCCGCTCAAGCCGCAGGAGACCGCACCGCTCCACCAGCAGGTCGGCCAGGCGTACTGGAACACCAGGCCGTGCCCGCACTGCGGAGCGGACCCCGGCCAGCAGTGCGTCATCGACGAAGGGCGACGTACCGGTCAGGCACGGAAAGTGCCGCATGCCGACCGGCTGCGGTCCACTCTCCGCGAGCTCCAGGAGCAGCAGAAAAAGCACGAGGTGGCCCGGACCGTGTGGCAGGTGTACGACGTGACCTGCCCCGACTGCGGCCAGAAAGCCGGGGCCTGGTGCCTCACACCTGGCAGACCGCACTCCTCGCGTTCCAGGCGCGCCAAGGAACGCACCGGGCAGCAAGAGCCCCGCTTATGAGACCTCAGTCCGACCGGAAAGAGGTACTTCGAAGCCGTACATGCATGTTCCGTCAGGATCTGCCTTCCTGCCCTTGGCGCAACGGGGCCGCAGTGCAGGGATGGAGGCCGCGCCGCGACCATCACCGTCGCCTTCCAGGGCCACTACTCCCGGTTCGTCGACATGGCCCAGACCTGAAAGGAGAATTGTAGCGTCTCCAATCCAGCTTCATAATCTCACCGCCCGCTTCATATCGACTGCACCTATGAAGCGGGCCGTGAGGCACCGCAGGTCAGTGGCCTGCCCGTCCGGCGGGGCATCGCTGCCCCCGGAGGAAATGCACCAGCCGCTGAGACAGCCGCAGATGAAGCGCCGTGAGACACCGCGAGAAGCCGCAGGTCACGGCCTCGGCGTATGCAGCGAAGGGCGAGATCTTACAAGAATGAAGGGTCCAGGATTTCGCAGCACAGTCTCAGCTGCAATGGCACCAGGTTGGCACTTGTGCCAACCATCTGAGATCCGCAGGTCGAGCACGTCATCTATTCGGGTGACCCCGAACGAAGCTGGCACCGTCGCGGATACCGCGCTGTCACCTTGGTTATCAGGGCGGCTGCTGGGGGGCGCGATGGACGGCGCAGGGGCTTTGGTGAGTTTCCGATGCCGGGACGGTGAATGCGTCGTGAATCAGGCGTGGCGATCGGTCCCGCTGGACCGGCTGGCCAAGGCAGCGCCGTGGCGTACGTTCCGGTGGTACCGAGGGTAGAGGCACTTCTCCAGCGTCTACTGGTCGGCCACACTGCGTGATCACGTCATTTACGAGAGTCGCCTGGAGCTGGCGAGGCTTCTCTTCGCCGATTTCGACCCGTCCGTACGAGGTATCGTCGCGCAGCCGTTCCTGCTGAAGACTGAGGTAGATAGCAGGATCCGCAGGCACGTTCCGGACTTTCTGCTGATCACGAGGGACGATCCGAAGGTCGTGGACGTGAAGCCCCTGCGTCGGCTGAGCGAACCCACCGTGGCCTTCACCTTCGATTGGACCCGACAGCTGGTCGAAGCACGGGGGTGGCGGTACGAGGAGTGGAGCGAGCTACCGCAGGCACGGCTGGAGAACATCCGGTTCCTCACCGGCCTGGGCTGAGTTCGTGCCCTTCCTCTCCTTCGACGTCGAGATCCGCAAGGTGATCTGCTCGACGAACGCGAACGAGTCCGTCAACGCTTGTATCCGCAAGGCTGTCCCGGCCCGCGGACACTTCCCCAACGAGGCCGCGGCCCTCAAGTGCGTCTACATGGTCCCTCATGAGCCTGGACCCGACCGGGAAGGGCCACAAGCGGTGGACCATGCGCTGGGATGCACTCCTGAACGCCTTTCAGGTCGCCTTCGAAGGCCGGCTCACCCCGGCAGCCAACTGACCACTACAGAAAGCCTGGATCCGAGCATCCGGCGATTTTCTGCCCGTGCGCGTGGCCCGGAGGGTCAACGCGGGCGTCCGGTACACCGAAGGGCCGTACCCGCCGGTCGGTGGGTACGGCCCTGGTGTCGTGGGTCGGTGGTCGTCAGTGCTGGTAGGACTTCACGAAGAGGGAGTCACCGCTGTCCTGGTAACTGTTGTTGACGCCCCGTCCCGCGGTGTAGTCCCTGTTCTCCTCGCCGGCCCAGTCCAAGATGGGGTTCCACTCGGGGGACGGGTCACCGGGAATGCCGTAGTCGAGGTGCTTGAAGGATCGCGGGGAGTCCTTGGCGGAGCCGAACTGGTAGGCGCGGCCGCGGGTGGAGTAGGGCTGGTAGGGCTGGTAAGGGCCGTTCTTGGTGGTCTGTTTGGCTAGGTCGTTGTTGAAGAAGACGTTCTGGGGGCCGCTGGAGCCGGACCAATTGACGGCCTTGAAACCGGCGCTCCAGTAGATCGGCCACCAGGTGCCCTTGTCGCCCACGCCTCCTTCTCCACCGCAGTTGGCGGTGCAGCTGCCGGAGGAGTGGTTGTAGGGGACGTGGACGGTGTTGTTGTCGAAGAGGTTGCGGCGTTCCCAGCCGCCGTGCAGGTTGAGGTCGGAGTCGAAGTCGTTGGCGAAGGCGACGTTGCCGGAGGACGACCACTGGAAGGTGAAGTGGCGCAGGTTGCGGGTGGTGTTGAAGGCGTAAAGAGAGTCCCAGACGCGGGAGCCGCGCAGGTATCCGTTGCCGCCCTTGCCCTTGTTCCAGGCGCCGTCGAAGTAGTTGTTCTCGATCTGGAGGTTCTTGGCGACCTCTGTGACGACGGGGTGGGAGCCAGTCATCTCGCCCCTGGTCCCCCTGACCCAGGAGTTGGCAGCCCACTTGAACACGATGCCGTGCATGGCGGCCTCAGGGGCGAGGTTGCCATAGTTGTGGGTGGCGCAGTTCGGGGCCGGATCGGTGCACTCGGCGCTCAGGCCGTCGATCTGCTGGGTGAAGGTGAAGTCCTCGAACCCAACGTCCGTGATCATCTTGAGCGGGGTGACCTTGCTGCGGTAGACGGTGGCGCCGATCGGCGGGGAGCCATCGGAAACGGAGGTCACGGGGACATCGAACTCCAGCGGCTTGTCGATGGTGACGGTGCGTTGGGTGCTGTCGACAGACGAGATGACGAAGACCTGCTGGCGCATGTGCAGGTTCTCCAGTTCCCCCACCTGACCGACAGTGTCCACCCCTTGGCTGTCGTAGAAGGCCATGCTGTTTGCGGCCCCGACCCACAGGTAGCCGCCCGGCTTGAAGACGGACATGTCGGCGGTGCTGTTGAGCGGGATGGTGGTGTCGCCCTCACGCGCGGCGTAGCCGGGGGTGGCGGTGTTCTCGGCGAGGGTGACGCCCGATTCCCAGTGCTGGTTGACCGATCCCTCGAACAGGTCCCGGCGGTTCTCCGGGATCGCGGAGATGTCGCCGCACATGCGTTGGTGCTTGGCTGACACCTCGCGTGTCTGCACACGGAACAGGGCGCGTCCGGGCCAGATCCACCCGCCGGTGCCGGTGATGGAGCCGCCCAGCTTGCCAGGGCATTCGTAGCGCATCGCGTCCTGGTCCCAGCGGCTGCCCTGATAGAGGGTGTCGTACTTGGTCGCGGCGTCCGGCCGGAACACGATCTTGGTGCCGGTGCCGGGAGCCGTACCCTGACCGCTGATGACAAGGTAAGAGGCGTCAACGGACAGTTGCTTGCTGACCTCGACGGTGCCACTGGGCAGTGCGATCGAGGAGAGCCATTTCGGTGAGGCATAGGGAGTGCAGGCGGTGCGGATGTAGTCGATGGCCTTCTGGATGCCGGCGGTGTCATCCTGGCCGTCGTTGGGCTTCACGTTGTAATGCTCAGCCAGTATCGCAGGGGTAATCGTGCAGCGCGGGTTGCGCAGCCTCAAGATTCCCGGCAGCGGTTCGCCGCCTCGGTAGCCGGCCTTGCTCCAGTCCGGCAGGTCACCACCCAGGCCGGTGCGGCGGTTGTCCTTGGCGAGGATCCGGTTCGTGGACGCCGGGATGTCGTACTCCACCGTCTGCACGGAGGGCTGCGCGGAGCCGGCCGTGGACGTGCAGCGGAACTCCCGGCCACCGTTGTCGATCTGGCCGCTCGCCTGGGTCAGGCAGCCGCTGAGCGCCTTCTGCCCGTAGGCGTTCGGGTGGACGGCTTCCTGCTTGTTGCCCTGGGATCCCCACGGCAGCAGCAGGTAGGGAACCCAGCGCACCCATTCGGCCTTCGCCGCAGGCAGCGGGTCGGCCAGGGTGTTGCCCGAAGCAGCCTGCTCGGCACTGCTGTGGCACAGCTCGTGCCCGGCGAGTGCGTCCTGCACGTCGAGGAAGAAGGCGTCCCCTCGCCGTGCGGCGCTCCTGATCATCGTGCTCATCGCCGGGATGACCTCGTTGCGGGCCCAGGAGGCGTCCTCGTTGTAGAACGGGCAGCCGCCCGACGTGTAGCGCTCGTAGCTCTCCGTCGGGTATCGGATGTGGGAACTGTCGGCGATCGGACCCGCGTAGGACTGGGCCACCAGGCGGTAATACCTGCTGTCGTACCCCTGGGAGCGCATGGCGGCGTGGATGCTGTTCATTGCCTCCACCACCTTGTCCTCGACCCCGGTGAGCTTGCCCCGGAAGGCACTGTCCTGTCCGCCCTTGCAGGCTCCCGTACCGAGGATGAAGTGCTGTGCGCAGCCCGAGACGATCCCGGAGAAGTCCAGGTCGTTACCGCCCACCGAAAGCACGATCGTCCTGACCCGGTAGTACCTCGCCAGGTCCTTCAACTGCTCGACCTGTGGCCGTTCTCCCTTGAACCCGCTGCGGACCACGTGGTCCGTGGTCGCCCCCGAACAGGCCAGGTTGAACCGTCGCTCGGGCGGGATGCCGTCGATCTCGGCGCCGGCGATCTCCGACACTTCGGAGCGGTCGCAGCCGCTGCCCCCGTCGTAGGAGGTGTCCCCGTAAACCCCTTGCAGGTCGTGCTGGCAACTGCTCTCGTCGGCGTTGCAGGCGGACGCGGCCCGGTCCGTACCCCAGGCAGAACCGGCGTTGCCGGTGTTCGCGTTCCCGGCCCACCGTCCGGCCTCGCCCGAGATGTAGCTGTCACCCATCGCCACCACGGCTATCGGCTTTTGCCGTACGGTCCAGATCACGGTGGTGTTGTTTCCGACGCCGCCCTGCCGGTCGATCCTGAACGTGGAGAAGTCGCTGCCGTTCTCGTCGTAGCTGTTGGAGCCGATGAACGGGTTGTTCCAGTGCAACTGCACCTGGCGGTTGTTGTCGCTCGTTTCCAAGCAGTTCCGGGTGACGTACCGGATATTTCCCTCCGTCCCCGTCGCGAGCCCCGAACTCTCCGATCCCCACGCTGCGCCCTGTTCCCTGGATATGAGATCGGGCGGTGTGGCGGTCCAGATGCCGTGTGGCAGAGCGTGCCACTCCAACGTCAGATCGCAACCGGTGAGGTTGACGAAACTCACCCCGATGCTGCGCGCGGCACCGGTGGGCGGCGGCGTGCATGGGGTGTTCTTCTCCATCACTCCGAACCCCACACACGGGGTCACGGGGGTGAACTCCACCGTGCAGTGGTCGGAAGGGGAGTTCGAGGTGCCCGGGTTCGCAGTCGCCGTCAGGGGGTCATGGTCGTTGGTGACCATGTAGTCGTACTCGTTCTGCCGTCTGCCTCCCACACCGCAGTGGTAGGTGGGGTTCCCGCTGGTCACGAAGCGGGCCCCGTTCGGGAGTTGGTTGCCCCACGTCGGGTTGGTGTTGAAATCGCCCATGACCGCCCACGGCAGGCCCTCGGCATCCCCGAGTGCCGACGCAGAGTTGACCAGGCGCGCCACGTCGCCACCGCCGTTGAGGGCGTGAGCGCTGAAGAAGATTCCCTCGTGGCCGGCGGCGTCGGGGATGATCGCCCCCAGCATGGCCTTGGACGCCACGTCGTCCGCAACCGGCGGCACCGGGAAGAATTCTTCCCGCGGTATCGGTGCGTGGACTATCAGGGCCACTGCACGCTGCTGCCTCATGTTCGTCAATTTGTATGCAAAGACCTGCTGCCCGCCGGGTGGGGTCCAGGTGTATTCCAGCAGGCGCAGCACATCTGTTGGCCCTGGTCCGTACGGCCATGAATGGAGCTCTTGCTCGTTCTCGAAACCGCTGATCCCGTTGGCCTGATCCCCAGGGTACGCGGCGTCCCGCACTTCCTGGAGTGCCACGACGTCGTTGCGTGCGACCAACTCGGCTATTTCTCCCCAGCGATGGGGTTGGTTCGAGTTCCGGATGTTGTAGGTCGCGGAATCGAAGTGACTGACGCTCCATGCGTCGATCTCGCCGACGGCGGCGGCTGCCGGCTTGCCGTCGATCCCCACGAAAAGCCCGCCGAACAACGCGAGAACGAGGGCGAGGAGCGAAACCCTCGACCGTCTCGCCCGTTTTTCAGTCATATAATCTTCCGTATGTTCTCTGAGTGGGGCATGGAAAAATGCCCCGGATGCGACCGGGAGGAAATCGATGACGTTGTCATCCACATAGATTCCGGTCGGGTTTTTTTGTTCATCGCCCAGACGAGGAGTGAAATCCTTGTGTCGCGGTGTTCGCGCGGGCCAAGAAGACCGCCAGGGATCCGGGCCCCGTACGGTGTCCCATGGATCGCTGACTTCATCGAACCAGCGACGTAAAGGCTGCCCAGAGCAAGATCCCATACCCCGCTAGCGGTTCGCTAACGAGCAGCTATCGTGGAACGGGATTTCGCGTTAGACGTCGGACGTCACCGAAAGGTCGGCTACGCTGACGCACCTCGACCGCCATATCAGGGCGATTCCGGGGGACGTTGTGTGCGATGTGCCCCGTTTTTTGAGGAGAGCACGACCAACCGAGACTGGAGAACCCCCACGGGCGCCCTGCTGTCCGCAGTGGTCGGCCTCGCGTCACTGACGGTGCCCGCAGCCACCTCCGCGCACGCGGACACCATCATCAGCACCCGTCGTACAGAAGCCTGAGTTCCGCCACGGCCGGTTCGGACTGGATGAAGGACGTTCCTGGCAGTACGCATCTGGGCGCCATGTCTATCCCCGGGACCCACGAGTCGCTGTCCACCTTCGGTGGCGACTCGACGGAGACCCAAGAGGGCGACTCCACCCCGGCCGGTAATCTGGCTGGCCAACTGGCGGCCGGCATCAGGGCCTTCGACATCCGGGTCCGGGTCGTCGGCGGGCAGACAAACCCGGCCGGCGACTACATCGCCGGGTCGTACGCCGTGCACCATGGCGTCGTCTACCAGAAGGCGATGACCAACGTCAGATGGTTCGAGCACCAACCTCACGCCACTCCGCCCCTCGGCCGCTGAGGAAATGCCACGTACCTGAGATGGAGCGGCTGTGCCATCCTCGTGAGACTGCAAAAAGCGCCTGGTCAGCGTGTCTGGGCTGTCCACGAGTGGCGAGACCCTACATCGGATGTAGGGTCCGGGATTTCGCGGCACAGTCTCAGCTGTAGTGGCATCAAGACGGCACCTGTGCCATCCATCGGAGACCCACAAGTGTCCTGTCGCATTGAAGCTGTCGGATTCTCACTCTTTCTCATTCGCGGTGTCGTATTCTCGCTGCGGCACTGCTGAACGGCGGAATCCGGACGCGTCGTGTCTACGCTTGGCCTCGTGGACAACAGCGTACCGATCTGGGTCTGGCACTACTTTTCCTTGGACCATGCCCGCGCCGCGAGCTCTTTCTCCCGCAAGTGCGGCGAACTGGAAGCCCTGGCACCGAGCTCCGGTGAGGAGGACACTGCGCCCATCGGTACCAGGTCGGACCACCGCTCCTACGCGACATCTTCCGTGCTCGCGTCCGGAGCCTTCATCGAGGCATGCATCAACGAGTTCATCCTCACGGCCGCAAGAGACGACCTCGCGCACGTCGAAGGCGCCGAAGCCCGGACAGGACTGGAGCTGAAAGAACGGCAGCAGATCACGGCCGCTGGCGGGAACCTCTCGAAGGAGTCCAAAACGCTTGAGCGATACCAGAAGGTGCTGCATTTGCTCGGGCGGGAGCAATTCGACCGTGGCGCCCGTCCCTTCAGCGAAGCAGCTCTGCTCATGAGGCTGCGCAACGAGCTGGTTCACTACAAACCTCAGTGGCGCCCCGAGCACAGCGATGAGCGGCGAAGTACTGACCAGCACAACTTGGTGGTTGGACTCATGGAGCGGAAGTTCACACCGAACCCCTTCTACGCCGATTCCATGAACCCCTACTTCCCGGAAAAGTGCCTCGGCCACGGCTGCACCAGCTGGGCATGGAACAGCGCCCTGAAGTTCGCCGACTGCTTCTTCAGCCGCGCAGGAACCACTGGATGTACGAGAACGCCCGAGACGCTCTGCAGCCCTGAGTGTCCGATTCTGTCTCTATCGCGAACGAGACTTCCGCGAAAGCCAGGTCGACTGAGAAAACCGACCCCCAGTAATTGCAAACGACCTGCCACCCCAGCAGGTCAAGGGCTCGCCATCTGACAGACGCGGCGTGACAGGACAGGTCTGCGGGCGCGACAGGTCGCGGGAGGGATCGCTGGCGGCGAACTTCCGGACGACCGGACTGTGGTCTGGAAGGGGACGTTCGCCTACGTCCCCCAAGGCACGGGCTCGAGGGCGACGGCCGCTTCAGGGGCGCTGATGTGGGGATGAGGAAGTAGCCGGCCTGGTCCGCTAAGTGCTCCGCCAGAACTACGAATCCGTGCTGCCTTGCGCCTGGCGGAACGGGAGCGCCTACGCCGAAGTGGACTCGCCCGCCGACACGCCGCCCGAGTTTGTTCGCGAGGTCGTCGCCGGGATCCGGGCCGGGTGAGTGTCCCCGGGGCCGTTCGTGGAGTTGTGGTCGGCATGGGGTTGGTGGAGCGGGCAGGGCCTGGCATCGAGGAGCATGCGGACCAGGTGGCGGAAGCGGCGTGCGAGCTCGCGGATGCCACAGCGGGGTATCGGCTGGAGCGCGGCGGCCGCCGACGATGCCCTGGTCGCGATTGACACGCTGGCCGCCGCACTCGCCCAGGTTGACCCGGAGGTTCGCGAGGTCCTGGCCGCGGTGACGGCCGCGACGGCTACGGCCCGCCGACGCCTGGGCCCGCCGGTCGACCCTAAGCGGATTCCGAGGCGCCGGCGTCCGCGACGGCGCCCGGGGCACCCGGACCGCGAACCGGCGGACGGTCTCGAAGGCGTGGCCTGGGCCGGGGTTTCAAGGCATTCACTGAGCTTCTTCGAGTTGGCCACCGATCGGGTGATGGTCGTGAAGCGCAACGAACGAGGCCCCCGAGCTGTTGATCGAGATGTCTGACGTCTCAATCACGTTGCTCGGGGGGCCTCGTTGGTCCATCCATCCTGCCGCACTTGACCTGCCGCATGCGCTCGTGGAGTGGGTCGCCATGCTGGTTGTCACTCGTGAGGGCGACCGGCGCTGCAAGCTCCGTCCGTCCCAGCGGGCGATGGTGGCACTGGCGTACCTGCGAGAGCACACCACTCTGGCGAAGATCGCCGCCGGGTTCGGGATCAGCGAGTCCACCGCCCACGCCTACACCCGCGCGGTCGTCGACCTGCTCGCCGAACGAGCACCGGGTCTACTCAAGACGCTGCGCGAGCACGATCCCGACTACATCCTGCTCGACGGCACCCTCGCCGAGTGCGACCGGGTCGGCGACGGCCGGGCCGACTACTCCCACAAACACCGGCGCCACGGAGTGAACGTGCAGGTCGTCACCGACCCGGGCGGCCGGCTGCTGTGGCTCTCGCCCGCCCTGCCGGTCCGCACACAGGACCTGACCGCCGCCCGCACCCACCGGATCATCCGGATCTGCCAGCGCCAGGGCGTTCCCACCTGGCCGAGCTCGCCTACCAAGGCGCAGGACCGTGGCTGACGACCGGCATCAAACGCAAGCCACTCCAGGAACTCACTCCCACCGAGAAGACCCTCAACCGGGCGCTGGCCGCAGCACGAGCGCCCGTTGAACGCGGTGTCGCGAGCCGTAAGTCCTGGCGGATCTTCCGCAGGTCCCGGTGCAGCCCCAACCGCATGACGTCAATCGTCAAGGCCATCCTCACGCTGGAGCGGGAGCGCTGAAGATCCTTAGTGAGCGCTTCGTCTGGCTATAACCGCCACATGAAGCGCTCACGCGGAACCGAAACCCCTGGGGTCAGTCCTGATCTTGGCTGTACTGGGCCGCGTACCAACTGGAGTCGATGGCGGGGTTGCGCAGCGCCCCCCAGAATCGGTCGTCAGGTATCGGTGGCAGGGGCTGATTGCCCAGGTCCGCATGCAGATCCGCACGCCAGTCGAGAGTGAAGTGACTCCGGGTCTCCGCGCTCTCGCACACGGACCTGTACGGGGACCCCCAGATCCCGAGGGCTATCTTCTCCGCGGCCCACCTGCGCGTGTGGTCTCGGCCGGTGTCGGCCTGTGCGAGCACCGCGCGGAGTCGCAAGGCGAGCGGGCCGGTCTGGTCAGGCTGCGGCAGGGCCACACCGCACTCCCACGCGTCCAGGGCTGTCTTGACCTCCGGGTAGTTGTTCAGACCCGTTTCGACCGCCAGTCTGCGCAGCTGCTTCCGCGCGGCGTCGACCACCTGCTCATACGGCAGGACTGCGATCAGCGCACCGAGTTCCTCATGCCCGTCCAGGTGGCTCACGTGGAGGAGGTCGGTGGGACTGTAGGACAGGTCCAGCTCTGGCAGCTGCTCATCCGGTGCGGGAAGGGGCTCGTCGGCACTGTACTGCGGCCTGGCAGGCGGACGCGCCTCCCAGAACAGCCGGCCGTTGAAGGTGACGACACCGGCGTCCTGGCCGCGCTCAAGCGTGCCGGCCAGTTCGGCCAGATACTCACCCAGCGAGTCGGCCTGCCCGAAACTGGTGCCGGTCTCGTCGAAGAACCGTCCGATCACACCGAAGGAGTCCCGCCCGGTACGGCAATCCATCAGAAGACCGTCCGACGTCACGTCGTAAGAACCGAACTTCACGTAATCGTGAAGCCAGTAGCCCTCGGTCTCCCCGTCGAGGCCCTGGTCGATGCCGCGCATGAACCCTGTGTCCCCGAGGATTCCGCTCACTCCGAGCAGCCGGTCGCCCGTGCTGAAGCGGAAAGCCTCAGGTCCCTCCAGCGCCCCGTTGTGCCGGAGGAGTGAACCGACCAGGTCCGGAGGAAAGGTGACCCCCAGTTCCTGTTGCGCTGCTGCGATCTCCTCGCCGCCTGCAGGCGGCCGAAGCGTGGCAAACGTGCGGGGCGCGTGCTCGCGCAGCCACGCGTCGATGCGAGTCCATGAGTCCTGGACCAGGTCTGATGTCATAGGGCCGACCTTAGAACCAGCGGCTGACAACAGCTTGATCGTCGCTCACCGGCCTTGCCGCCGGGTTGGCGTTCAGGCCGGCAAGCTTCGAGCGGCCCCTTGTCCCGGCTCACCAAGCTGCTGGCACCGGACGCTGCAGCCGCCCACTCGACACTGAAGCGCTCAGTCGCAATCGCCCGATCGGTGGCCAACTCGAAGAAGCTCACTGAGCGCTTCAGTTGGCGAGTGAGCGCCAGAGTTGGCGAACGGTGCGACTTTGAGACGACGCAAGGGACCGCCGCGACAAGGCCGGCGAAGACCGCCGGGCCCGTTGATAGATATTTAGCTTATGTGCTAAGTATCTAACATGACAGAAGCTCAGGACGAGGCGGGGGCCTTCCGGGCACTCGCTGATCCGACGAGGCGCCAGATCCTTGAGGACCTCAGAGGTGGCGAGCTCGCGGCAGGCGAGATCGCAAGCAGGTTCGCGATCAGCGCGCCGTCCATTTCACGGCATCTCGGCGTGCTCAAAGGAGCGGGACTGGTCACCGAGCGCCGGGACGGCAACCGGATCCTCTACACACTGGCCGAGGACCGCCTGGCCACCTGCATCGGTCGGTTTCTCAGCGCCGTCTGCCCCGAGCAGATCGTCCTGCGCCACACCAAATGGCGCCCCGGGGCGCAGAGCGAGGGATCATGAGGCAACCGCGCCTGTCCAGCGTCGTTGAACGACGGCTTCTGGTGAACTACCGGGTCGCCCCGGACGCCGCGGCACGCCTGCTTCCCCAGCCGCTGCGCCCGCAACTGGTGCACGGCCACGCGGTCGCGGGCATCTGCCTACTGCGGCTGGGAAATGTCCGGCCGGTCTGGGCCCCCAAGGTGTTCGGGCTGCGGAGCGAGAACTCGGCGCATCGGATCGCCGTCGAATGGGACGGACCGGACGGCGTCGAGACCGGCGTCTACATCCCGCGTCGCGATACCGCCTCGCGGCTCAACGTCTGGGCCGGAGGCCGCGTCTTCCCCGGCGAACACGGCCGCGCCGGTTTCGAGGTGCATGAGACACCCGGCCAGGTGCGTGTCGCCTTCGCGACGTGGGACGGCGACACCCGGGTGGACGTCACCGTCGAGCCGTCCGACGAGCTGCGGGGCAGCGAGCTCTTCGCCGATCTCGCCGAGGCCTCCCGCTTCTTTCAAGACGGGTCAAAGGGCTACTCGGCCACCAGGTCCGGCCGCCACCTGGACGGCATGGAACTGCACACCGACGCCTGGCACGTGGAAGCCGGCCGGGTTTGCTCCGCCGCGTCGTCCTTCTTCGACGACCCGAACCGCTTCCCGCCAGGGAGCGCAACCCTGGACTGCGCTCTGGTCATGCGCAACGTTCCCGCCAGCTGGCGTCCGCTCCCGACCATGGCCGCCAACCGAGGCGCTCAACTCGCCAAGTGAAGCGCTCAGTCACATGAGGCCCGGATCCTGTGGATCCGGGCCTCATGTCGTTTCAGTAGCGGGGACAGGATTTGAACCTGCGACCTCTGGGTTATGAGCCCAGCGAGCTACCGAGCTGCTCCACCCCGCGTCGGTAGGCGCAACAGTACGCCACCCACGGCACCAACCATGACCAGGCGATTCACATCGGGACTCACGTGAACGATGCCGGCGACCGCAGCACTCCGGGGAAGGCCGCTCCTGACCGGGGAATCGAGGGGTACGCGGTCAGCTGGCGCGGCGGTGGCGGCGGCGCTGCCGACGATGCCGGGGCTGTATCGGGCGCGGGCGCGGTCGAGGGCTGCTTCGAGGTCTAGGGCCAGCGCGCCCGCGTCCGAACCCTCTCCACGATCAGGTGCCGTTTACCACCGCACTCACCACCGCAGGTGAGGACGCCGAACGGCGCGGCTTGCGCGACTAACCCCCGCCCCCTACACAGTCCCCCATGCCGTGGCGCTGTCGGTCCATCGGACCGGCGCACCGTCGCGGCAGCCGGGGCGCCGCTGTTCAAGGCCGCTGACGCGAACGCCTCACTGCGAGGTAGCCGCCCGCCACGGCTGCCCCGGCGGCCAAGGCCAGGCCTGCGCCCATGCTGGGACCGGACGGGCCGGATGCTCCGCCGATTCCGGCCCGGGTACCGCGACTCGGAACGACGGGGGCCGGAACGACGGGTACCGCCGGCAGAATGGCGGTGGCACTCGGATTTACCGGCTGGACGGCGGTAGCGCTCGGGCTCACTGGCGGCACCGTGCCCGTGCTGCTGCGCCTGGGCAGTGCTTCGCAGGCGATGCCGTCATCGGGGCCCTGGTCTTCATCGAGTCGGTTCGGGTCGCTCGTGTCCCGGTTGAACTCCGCCTGGGCGTCTTCCTGGAAGCGGAAGTCCCGGCAGTCGAGATCCTGAGCGTGAGCGACGCCGGACAACGGGGCGACAGAAGCGATCGCCAGAGCTATGCCGGCTACCACGCTGCGACTGCTCATCAGAAGTCCTCCTCAGTGCCCTGCAAGCGTCACCCCCACGCTAAGAGCGGACCACGACCGGAGCGCGTGATGCTAGGCCGAACAGGCATCGTTCTGTGTGGCTCACAGACTGTTTTTCCTGGTGGGCGGGCATGTTGTGTGGCTGTGGGGTACTGACCCCCGACACTCTGCTGACCGTCTTCGCCGACGGGGACCTCGAAGCCACTGACCGGATGGGCAGCTACTTCGCGGGCGTTCCCGCCGTCCGAGCCCTCGTTCGCACTGTTCAAGAACGGCGAACTCGTTGCCTTCATCCCGAAGTTCCGCATCCAGGACCAAGCCGCGAGGAGGCGACCGCCGACTTGCGTGCCGCGTTCGAGGAACACAGCAAGTAGCCACGACCATCTGCAGCTCCGCCCTCCACGAGCGCGGGCTGACCGCCGCCGAGCGCGCTGCCTCCGAGAACTGGACCGCCGAACCCACCCCCGGGGCCCGCTGGCTCCCAGAGCTCCGGCCCGTCCGACGACGTCTCGGCGCCGGCCCGGCCGACCTCGGCACCGCGCCCGCACCGTCTTGACCCGTGTGAGCGTGGCGGTGAGAGCCCGACGGTGCCCGGCTGTGAGCGGTTAAGGTCGGCGTCGGCCCGCGTCGATATGGCGTGCGTGGGTGAGGCCCAGCGCCCAGATGCGCTCTGGGAGCAGTACCGCCGGGCCGCCCCCTTCCTCCACCCCCGAGCCTGTGGTGAGTGAGCTGACCGCGCCCTTGTGGTGAGCCGTGCCCTGTGTGGCTCATAGCCTGTTTCCCCTGGTGAACGGCCATGCTGTGAGGGTGTGTGGAACTGTCTACGGTCCGGTTCAGACCCGGTCCTCCGCAGGCCCTGGACCGGCCGCGCCGGCTCGCAGGACGATGGAGGCATGGGCGAGCACGACGAGAACCACGAAGGCTCACAGGACCGGTGCGGCCGCAACTGACCGCCGACGGCGCCCGCGAAATGACGGCGGGGCTTCGCGAGGCGATGGACGACGTCCGACGCTCCGTAGCGGTGCTCGCCGCCCGCGTCCGCGACGCGCACACCGCCCGGGTCTGGCTGCCGCTCGGCTTCACCTCTTGGGAGGCGTACTGCCAGGAGGAGTTAGGCATCAGCCGCGCCCAGGCGTACCGGCTCCTGGACGTCGCCCGGGCCCTGGCCGCGGTCCACGCGCCGTCACCGCCGGCACCGAGACGTCTCGCTCACGAGACACCGGCCCGGCCGCCGCGGCCACGCTCGACTACGGCCTGTCCCAGCGCGCCCTGGTCGCCGTCTCCGCCCGTGCGGACACCGTCGTGGAGCTGATCACCCACCGACTCGCCACGCTCGCCCACAGCGGCCTCGAGGCCGTCGATGAGCCCACCGTGCGCGCCGTGGTCCGCCAGGCCGTCCGCGACGTCCGCATCGCCCCGCTTCTCCCGCCCGCCGATCCACCAGCGGATCCCGCGCTCGCCGCGCTGCGCGCCCTCGTTGACGACCTCGCCGCCAGCACCCACGCGATCGGGGAGCTGATGCTCGAAGTCGCCCCGGCCTACCTCTCCGACACTGACGCCGCCGACGTCCTGGCGCTGCTGTGCAACCAGATCGGCGAGCCCCTCCAGCACGGCCTGGCCGCCCGCCGCTGCGCGATGTCCGGCGACTGCCGCGCCCTCCACGGCACTGTGCTGCAGGCGCTGCTGCCGGGTTGCTGCTCCGGTTGCTGCTCGTGGTCCTGGTGGTGGCCGTCGGATGCAGCAGGGCGGTATCTGAGGTGCAGCGCAGCATTTGCATGGGCCAGGCGGCACACAGGTGCTGCTCGTGTAGCAGGCTGGCTATGTAGGAGGGATTCGAGAACGTCTGTAGCCCAGCAGCGAGAACACCCGGTCCCACGGGAAAGTGATGTCGCCGAGTTCTGGAAACACCTGAGTGCTTGCTTCGGGACCATGGGCGTGCTCTGTAGGACGAGACAGGCGGACCTCTGCGTCACGGCAGATCGCGGCGTACAGACCGACGTCGGCAGCACCAGGCTGACGTCCTGTAGTCCGCACGTGATGGTCACTCGGTGGCGGCCATCATTGCCACGAAGATGAGGCCCGCCGTGACGGCCCACAGCAGCAGGGTCCCGATGGTGGCCGCCACACGTGTGGAGGGGGGATGGATATCGACCGGATGGCCGGGGCGGCCCGGGGGGTAGCTGATTTCGATTTGGCTCGCGTACGTGTTCCGGTCGTAGCTGTGGGTCTGGCCGCCCGGGTCCGTGTACTCGTACGTCCCCGACTCACCCTGTGGACTGGTGCGCACGGCCATCACCGTGATGACGTGCCGGGGGAGACGCCACATCCGGAGGGTCCCGTCAGTTGCGGCGCACTCGCGGCGTTGAACAACACGGTCACGATCCCCATCGGGACCGCGAGGATGAGCATGCCCGCATCTCCGTGCATGATGAACAGCACGCAGGTCAGGATGAGCGTTACGAGACCGGGCCCGAACGCGATCAATTGCCAGGTGTAATGCCTTGCCTTGCCTTCTCGCCGATGCTGAGGGACGGACCCGGAGTGGCCGGCGAGCGGGTCGTCACGAGCGAGGCGCCGTCGAAGGACGGGTCCGGCTCCGGCAGCGCGGCCAGGGCCGTGCCCACCCCCATCGCGAACAGGCCTGCCGCAGCCTCGCTGACGCCACCGATCCGGTGAGTGACGGGCGCGCCGCCGGCCGGGACCCGCAGTTCGACAGTTACGGCCCGGCGGTCCGGTATGACGTCGCGCACGGCCTGCAAGGGGATGCGTATCTCTTCGTCCCCGCGGCGCAGCGTCAGTGCGTCAACCTCGTAGCGGAGAACGGCGCCGCCGCTGCCGCGCAGGACAGGGGCGGATGGTGTGGTCGACATGGACGTGATCGTAAGGGGTGATCACTGGCCTGAGACGGCCCTCGCACGATAGGCCAGTCCGTGAGGCATCCTCACATACGAAGCAGGACGGCAGGGAGACGATGCCGACGACATCCTCCCTCCGCCGCCAAGCTGGGAAGGGACAAGAGGGAACTTCGCCCGCATCGGCCTCGCCCGCTACGACGAAGACGGCGAGCTCGCCCTGCGCCGTGCCCTCGCGCTCGTCCGCGGCCGGCCCTTCGCCGCGACGACCCCCAGCGCTATGCCTGGGCCGACCCGGCCGTGGGGGTTGCCAGTGCAGATCTTGCGGTCGATACCAGCTTCTCGGCTGACGGCGTGAAGCTGGTCAGCGACTGGTGCGCAGGAGAAGAAGGTCGAGTACCGGTCCGTCGGGTCCGGTCTTGTACGGGCCGGCGTTGCGGTAGCCGAGCTGGCGGTAGAGGTGCTGGGCGGGGGAACCGGGCATGGCGAGCAGGGAGACCCACCGGGTGCGCGTGATGTCGAGGAGGGCTCGGTGGACGCGGGTGCCGAGGCCTTGCCAGCCGGGGCGGACGGCGAGTTCACAGATGCCTGTGAGGGAGTCGGTGGTGCGGGCCTCCTCGGGGTGGATATGGGGCAGGAGGTCTTCGCCGTACCAGTAGGCAGGGGTGCAGCGGAAGCCGTAGCCGTAGCCAACGAGGTGGCCCGCGGCGTACGCGGCGATGAGGGTGAAGTGATCGGAAGGCTACTGCTCAACTGCCTTGGCGCTGTTGACGCGCGCGAAGCCGTCGCACATGCCTGGCGTACTGCCCGGCCCGCGCCCTCTGAGCGCGATCGATCGAAGCACTTGGGGATCCGCCGCGCGCTCGTACAACTCGACTTCGAAGGGGTCCGCGTCCACCTCGACAAGCCGTGCCAGCGCGTCCCGATCCTGCTCAGCCGTCGGACGCACGCGAACCTCGTCCCTCCACACCTGACCGCTCGCATCGGCTTCGTCCACCTCGCCAATATGTGCGTGTGCGGGCAGGCGGCGAACGGGTTCCGCCGAACCAAGATCCGAAAGAGGCGGCTTAGGTGTATTGATCACGAGCGTTGTTAACGCTGGCTGGTCTTGATCATGGCGAAGACCTCCGGTGTGGTGGAGGTGTCTAGGCTCCACACCGCACACGGAGGTCTTCGTGTCCCACCGTAATGCCCGGCTGACCGTTCATGGCAGGCGGATCCTGGTCGAACGTGTCCTGTCCGGTCGTCCGGTCGCGCACGTTGCCGCGGAGATGGGCATATCCCGGCCCACGACCCGCAAATGGGTCCGCCGCTGGCGGACCGAGGGCGACGCGGGTCTCGCCGACCGCTCCAGCCGGCCCCACACGACCCCACAGCGGACGTCCGCCACTGTCGAGACCCGTGTCTGCCGGCTGCGGACCGACCGCAAACTCGGTCCGGCACGGATCGGCCCGATCCTGGGCCTTCCCGCCTCGACCCTGCACCGCATCCTGGTCCGCCACGGCCTGAACCACCTGGCCTGGCTCGACCGTCCCACGGGCGAGCCGATCCGACGCTACGAACGCGCCAGGCCGGGAGAACTGGTCCACGTCGATTCAAGAAGCTGGGCAACATCCCCGACGGAGGCGGCTGGCGAACGGTCGGCAGGAACGCCGGTGACCGCAACCGCCAGGCCACCACCACCGAGCGCAAGAGCTGCAGGCCGGTGATCGGCTACAGCTGCATCCACTCCGCGGTCGACGACCACTCCCGTCTCGCGTACAGCGAGGTCCTGCCCGACGAGCGTCAGCACACCGCCATCGCCTTCTGGCAGCGCGCGAGCGCGTTCTTCGCCGACCACGGCATGACCGTCGAACGCGTCCTGACCGACAACGGCGCCTGCTACAAGTCGAAGCTGTTCGCCCAGACCCTCACCGCAGCAGGCATCGCCCACAAGAAGATCCGCCCCTACCGGCCGCAGACCGACGGCAAGGTCCAACGCTTCAACCGCACCCTCCTCGACGAGTGGGCCTACCTGCGGCCCTACACCTCGAACACCGAGCGGACCAAAGCCCTGGCAGACTTCCTCCACACCTACAACCACCACCGCTGCCACACCGCACTCGAAGGCAAGCCTCCGATCAGCCGCGTCAACAACGCTGCGGGTCAATACACCTAGGGGCTACCAGGACCTTGCCCGGAAGGGTGGGCCAGCGGTCGAGGAACGCCACGTGGTCGGCGTCCTCATAGATGAGCTCGTGCTCGTAGCCGGGGTGCCCGTCAGGAAAGGCACAGACGAAGCACGGCCCGCGGCGAGTCTGTTCCTCGTAGCTGGCCAGATCCAGGGGCCTGCGGCGGGGCTGCTTCACTCGATTCTCCACGGGGCACCACACGGGCAGCGTCTACAAACAACTAGCCGCCTATATACGGCTCTACCCCTCGATGACGTTCGCCCAGGGCCGTACACCAGACTCGAACAGCGTGCTGACAAGGGCTGGCAGCGGCGCTCCGGCGAGCCTCCCTACTTGGCCGCGCCGGCCCGAACCTGCACGCGCCCCCGCCCGTACAGCTGATACGCACCGCGACGGAGGCTCATGCCGCGGTCACGAACTCCGGGATACGCCCCCCGGAAACCTGGTTGGTCGCCTCGTCCCACAGCACGAGCAGCCGCCGGTACTCGGCCGCGCGCTCGTCGCTGTGCGGCTCGTCCATCAGTTCCCGAATCCTGGCGTTGATCCAGGACGCTTCGAGTGCAAGCAGAGTGATACCGGTAGGCGATGACATGCCGTAACCGTACGGGCGACCACTGACACTGAGCGGTGGGCGATGACTTCGGCCGTCATACAGCCGTGGGAAACGACGTCTCAGCCGTCAAGCCGAGGGCTGCGGGTGCCGTGTACCGTGTCTGCCTGTTCGAGTGCGGGTGAGGGGGCGGACCGTTCGGTGGACGTGGTGCGGGTCATGGAAGCACTGGCCGATCAGGGCGTGACCGTCCTGATCAAGGCCGACGCCGAGCGCTTGCGCGACGGAACGAAGCCGTGGACGTTCGTCGCCAGTGGGCAGCCGTTCCACGACGATCTCCTGGTGCGTGCCGAGGCCCACACCGTGGAAGCCTGCCTGGCGGCGGGCCTTCTTCGACTGCGCGAGCTCGGCTTGGTGATCCCCGAATGACGGCCGTGCCGCAGGAGTCGCGGCGCGCGATCAAGCTCCCGGATGGCCCGTGGTGGGACTGGGACGTCGTCGCCTGGAACGGCGGCGAATTCCGTCTCGGGGCCGGACACGACATCACCTACTACCACGGCCTCGAACTGGTCTTCAGCGATCCTCTCTTCGTCATCTGCCCCACGGCATTCCAGGACCCCGTCTTCCGTGCGCCGACGCCCGATGAAACGCTGATGATCACCCGTCAGGTGGGTGAGAAACCACCAGTGCTGGTCGCGTTCGAAGCCGATGCCCACGGGCCAGAGCCGTCCTCCTGCCTGATCGCCGCAGAAGGCCTGAATATCGTCGAGGGCATCGTCGCACGGCACTGGCGCGAGGACCTGGCCCCCGGACAGCGTTTCGCGCCGTGGGTGCGACCTCCCAGCTGATGAGGACCCTCTGACCTACGCCGCATCGAATGCCAAGCCGCTCTGGCGGAACGAGGAAGGTCATCGATTCGTCATAGGGGCGGCCACGTTCCACCGCACGGCTGCGTGTCTCCGTCTGCGTGGTGGCGGCGTCGCCTGAAGTGCGTCATGACCCCTTGGAGGCGGAGTCAGCGCAGCGAAGGCCCAGAGGTAGCCGGTGCAGCCCAACACGACCAGTCGTCCCGAAACCTCCCGGACCGACATCCTCGCCTGCCTGCCTGCCTGCCTGCCTGCCTGCCTGCCTGCCTGCCTGCCTGCCTGCCTGCCTGGCCGGCGGCCGCCGACGGCGCCTACAGGGATGGGCTACGGGTCGGGGAGTCCACTCTCGGCGCCGCGATCCGTGCGGCCGGCCCGAGCCGCGCACGGCGCCATCCGGCACCCGCTGGGTTCGAGTCGCGAGATGCTGCTTGTTCAGCCCCGCCGAGACGATGAGGCAGGTGTTCGTGGACCACTACGGAACCCGACCCAGCCAGCGTTCCCCCTGAGGGGCGGTCAGAACGCGACCCCGCCGCCGGCCGGCTTCAGGAGTAGGGCCGGAAAGCCACCGGTAGTGCCACTCAGGGGCGGTCGGCCTCGTCCCGCTCGGTCCAGGTGAAGGCAGCGGCAAGGGAGCGGTAAGCGTTGCGGTAAATGCCGGGGGTGGTGCCGGTGCAGCGCTGGAAGTGGTGCCGCAAGTTCGCGGGTGTGCCGAGGCCGGTGCGGGCGGCGATGCCGTCGATGGGGTCGTCGGTGCGTTCCAGGAGCCGCTGAGCGAGCTGCATACGGGCACGGAGCAGGTACTGGAGCGGGCTGAGTCCGGTCTCGGCGCGGAAGCGCCGGGTCAGCGTGCGTATGCCGAGCCCCGCACGGTCGGCGATTTCGGCGAGGGTCAGCGGATGTTGGAGGTTGGCCTCCATCCACCGGATCGCCTCGTCGAGGCTGCCGTCCGAGGGGGCGAGGGCCTTGGCTGCGATGTCGCCGGTGAGGTCGTCGGCCGGGGCCTGGAGCTGGAGGAACACCTGTCTCTCGGTTTCGGTGACCACGGAGTCGCCATGGTCGAGAGTGACCAGGTGGAGACAGAGGTCGAGGCCCCCCAGGGCCCCGGCCGCGCTGTGGAAAAGGCCGTGCGACACGACCTTGCCCTCGGGGTCGACCTCGACGCCGGGGTGCAGGCGCGCCAGTTCCTCGGTGTACCGGCGGCTGGTGGCGGCGCGCCGGCCGTCGAGCAGACCGGTGGCGGCGAGGACGAACGTGCCGGTACCGACGGTGCCGATGCGGCAGCCACGCGCGGCAGCGGCACGCAGGGCGTCGGCCACGGCGGGCGCGGGCTCGTCACGGAAGCCCGCGCAGCCGGGCAGCAGCACGGTGTCGGCGTCTTCCAGTCCCTCCAGACCCCACGCTGTCTCGATACGGAAGGGAGCCGCGCCCCCCGTGCTCTCGAAGCCCGGCGCGACGCAGATCCGCACGTCGTAGTCGACCCACGGGTGGTGCCTGGCGGCGGCGGCGAACGCCAGTCCAGGGGTGGTGAGCTGGTACCCCGGAACTCCGTCGAGCGCCAGAACAGCGATCACTGACATGTCCCGAATTTAGCCCAGAGTGACATTCGAGCGCCTGTTTCGGGGCGGGGCCCGGCCCGGAGGATGGAGATCAACACGGAGCCCGGACGCGAGGGACCGCCCGGCCCGTGCCCATCTCATGCTCCCTTCCGAGAGGACTGACATGCATCTTTCCCCTGCCCACCGCCCGACGTTCGATCCCCGTTCCACGCGCCGACGCGGCCTGGCGGCGCGAGCCGTAGCCGCGGCCGGTGCTGCCGCCGTGCTCAGCGTGACGCTCATGACCGGCACCGCCGGCGCCGTCGTCAACGGCGAGAACTCCACGGAGCATTACTCCTTCATGGCGTCGATCCCCCTGTCGGCCACCCTGGAAGACGGGTGGGAGTTGAAGGCCCAGTGCGGGGCGACGCTGATCGACCGGCAATGGGTGCTCACGGCCGCTCACTGTGTGGACCCGGCCATCGGGGTGACCCCGGACGGGGTGGTCCGTGTCGGGAGCGAGCACCGCACGTCCGGCGGTACCGTCCGCAAGATCGACAAGATCGTCATGCACCCGGGCTACGCCCAGAGCGAGTCCGGCATCCCCAAGGGCGACCTCGCGCTGATACGCCTGGACCGCCCGGTCGCCCAGAAGCCCATCCGGATCGCGAAGCAGGCGGGGCCGGTGGGCACGCCCACGCGGATTCTCGGCTTCGGTACCGTCGTCGGCGCCGACTCCCCGAAGGACTGGGTGTTCCCCGAGCGGCTCCAGCAGCTGGACACCCGCAGGGGATCCGAGGCCGAGTGCTTCGATCGTGCCGGGGAGACCCGGCTGTGCACGGTGAGCCCCAAGCCGAATGCCATGGCCTGCAACGGGGACTCCGGCGGACCGCAGCTTCAGCGCGCCAGGAACGGCCGTTGGGAACTCATCGGTACGACATCGGGCGACGGTGACACCGACCCGGCCTGCGCCACGGGGCCGGGCCTCTACACCAACGTGCCGGTGTACGCGGACTGGATCGGGAAGACGATCCGCAAGTCCGGCTGACCCGGCAGGCAGGTCCTGGGAACCGGGAGCGGGAGACCTGACGGCGGCACTTGCGCCGACCTGGCTATATTCCGGATGTGTCAGTCATCGCTGTCCTCGCGCTCGACGGGGTTCCCGGCCCTCACCTCACCACCCCCGGAATGGCATTCGGAGCCGCGTCCCGTGGCCGTCCGGGGGTGACGTACGAGGTGCGACTCTGCGCCGCCCCCGGTCTTCGGGTGGTCCATACGCCCGATCCCGTACATGTCAGCCTGCCCTGGGGCCTGGAAGGTCTCGCGGGCGCGGATGTCGTACTGATCACCGGGCACCCCGGCCACCGTGGCGACCTGCCGGCACCCCTTCACGCCGCGCTGCACGCGGCGGCAGGCCGGGGGGCCCGTTTCGCAGCTGTCGGCACCGGTGTATTCGTCCTCGCGGCGACCGGTCTGCTGGACGGGCGCCGCGCCACGACCGGCTGGCGGCACACCGGGGAACTCGCGGCGCGCCATCCGCGGATCCAGGTCGACCCACTCGGCACCGTGGTCGAGGACGGCTCCTTCCTCACGGCTGCGGGGATCTTCGGCGGACTGGACATCTGTCTGCACATTCTCCGCAGCGACCACGGTGCGCGCGTGGCGGTAGAGACCGCCCGGGAACTGATCACCCCCCTGCAGTTCGATGCGGACAAGGTCCAGGACGCCATCGAACAGGAGATCATGGACAGCGCGGGGATCGAACCGACTCTTCAGTGGCTGGAGACCCGGCTCGACCAGGCCGTGACGCTCCCGGACATCGCCGCGCACGCACGCACCAGCACCAGCAGTCTCACCCGGCGCTTCCGCACCCATACCGGCCACACCCCGCTCCAGTACCTGCTCCATGCCCGGATCGCCGAGGCCCGGCGGCTGCTCAGGGAAACCGAGATTCCCGTCGAACAGATCGCCGCACGCGTCGGCTTCACCTCGCCGGCCACCCTGCGCCGCCACTTCCGCGCCCTGACCGGAACGACCCCCCGCGCCTACCGCCAGACCTGTCGCGCCGAGCGCACCCCGGGCGAACAGGGATAACCGGGGCCGGCCCGTTCTCGTATCCCTTGGAGGGTTCCGAGCCCTTCGTCGGGGCGGTGGGGCCGGGACGCGTGGCTTCTTCCTGCGGGCCCCAGCCGCGTGCCGATGGGCACGGCAGGACGTCGAATCGACGCTGACCATGCTCCAGTCGACCCGGCCGGCCAAGTCGGTGCTCGCCTGGACGGCACGCAGGATCCCGTCCCAGGTACCGTCCGCCTCGAATTCCGGACGATGGCCAGTGCGGCTCCAACTGGACCCACTCGGCATTCGTCAGATCGCCCCGCCCCATGCAAGGACCAACGAGCCAATACCTGACGGTCACATGATTCGCCGGACAGACCCAGGGCCGACCAGCCGGACCCGTGCCGCCGTCTCCCGCAGCAGCAGGACGGCGGCCGCCGACGCCGACGGGCCGGAGCTCCGTGTCGCCAGGGACGCGCCCGCGCGGCGTACCGCGTCGAGGCGGAGGCGCTGGACGCCGACGAGGGCCCGTACGAAGGGCCGGTACGAAGAGTCCACCAAGCTCGGGAGAGGCGCAGTCGCCGCGAGGTCGCCGGCGGCCCGGTCAGCCTGCTCCTCCACGAGCCGGCCCAACGTCGCGCCGGGCCGGGTGAGGTCCGCGCCGTGGCGTGCCACCGCGTCGGCGGGGACGCCCGGCCTGCCCGCGCGCACGTCCTCGGACAGGTCCTCCAGGAAGTCGATGCGCTGCATGGCACGGATGAGCCGGTGGCAGCCGTCCGTGAACGCCGCCCGCGCCGACGCGTCCGCGGGCGCGAGGAGACAGGCCGTGAGCATCAGCGCGGGCAAGGAGTACTCCCGTACGTACTGTTCCAGTTCCTCGTCGTCCGCAATGGTCCGCCACGCGACCTCGCGCTCGCAGCCCCGCAGGAACTCGTCCACGTAGCCGCGTACGTCCGGGTGGCGCTCGGCGGTCCGCACCAGGCAACGCAGCACCGGCAGCCCGGAGTCACCTTCGGCAAAGGCCTTCCGTACGCGACCGTCCCACCCCGCGAGCGCGGCCGCCCGCTCCTCCGGCGCCCCACGGTCGATCCGGTCGTCGGTGTCGTGCATGAACGCGACGGCGGCCACGACGTGCGGCAACAGCGCCGCAGGAAGCAACAGCCGCGCGGCCGCGTACTCGGCCGTCGCGAACCTCCGCACCACCCGCCGCTGCTCCGCGTAGTCCCGCCGCAACCGCGGCTCCCTGACCCCGGCCCGGTCGAGGGCCCGCTTCCACATGCCGATCTCCTGTCGTCGTCGGCTGCGAGCCTACGGGGCCCCGGCCGGAAACCCGGATGAGCCCTCGGCAACCTGTCTGACAGACTCGCTGCGGTGTACGGGGGGTGTGAAATGTGCGAGGTCGACGACGTCTACGAGACGCATGTGACGGTCCGGTGCCGGAACGAGGGGGAGCAGGCCCGACTTGGCGTGTGGGCGGCGGAGCGGGGTTTGAAAGCCACCACCATCGTCCTCGCCCGGGGTCGGACGCCAGTCCAGCCGATGCTGACCCTGCCCGACCGGACCGGTCACCCGGCGGTCGTGGCCAGGTTGCGGGAGGCCGGTTTCGAGCCGGCACGGGTCAAGGTCGAGACGGTGCCCTGGAGCGCGGAACCCGTGGGCCCCGGCGGGGGCTACTACGAGCACCACCTCAAGCTGGCGCTGCCTGCTGCGTACGACCGGGCCGAGCTGGAGGCCCTCGTCATGCCGCACGGCGCCCACGTCTCGTGGAACGCCCGCCGGGTCCTGCCGGGCCCGGGCGGGCGGCATGAGCGTTTCGTCACCCAGCGGCACGCGGGGCCCGCGGACGCGGCGGGACGCGCCTGCGACGTGCTCGTCGCCGCGCTGGTCGCCGCCGGGCACGAGCTGGTCGCTCAGGAGCGGGAGCTCGTCCTCTCCGACAGCGACCTGTCATGGGACGAAGGCTGGCTGGAGGAAGCCGTATGAACGAGAAGCCGTCGACACCGCCGATCCCGGACGGGCCGGGCACCGGCGCGGAGCCCCGCGCCGACTACGTGCGCCGCACAGACGGACATCCGCACACCCTGACCGCCGGCATCGGCGACGCGGCTGTCCGGCACCGGGTCTTCGACCCGGCCCTCAAGCACTTCGACGAGGCCTACCGGCCCGGTGACGGCGTCGTCGAGGACCCGGAGCTGCGGGCCCTCTGGCAGGCCGCACGGCGTGCCGCCCTCGAACTCGTTCTCGCGGCCGTCGCCGGCTCGCCGTGGGCCGACTCCCTCGTCCTGCGTGGCAGCATGCTGATGTCCGCCTGGTTCGGCGAGGCTGCCCGCGCCCCGAAGGACATCGACTTCGTCGTCGTCCCCGAGACCTGGCGCATCGAGGAACCGCGTACCCGCACGATGCTCGACGCCATCGCCGAGGCGGCGGAGCGCCTTGCCGAGGACAGCGGTACGGAACTGTCGATCTCCGCGGCCGGCGCCGTCTCCGAACACATCTGGACGTACGAGCGGGTGCCCGGTCACCGACTGGTCCTGCCGTGGACGGCCCCCGGACTGCCCGGCGGCCAGGTCCAGCTCGACTTCGTCTTCCAGGAACGCCTCCCGACCCCGCCCCTGCCGACCGAGATCGCCGGCGTCCGCCTGCCGGCCGCGGACCGGGAACTCTCCTTGGCCTGGAAACTCATGTGGCTCGTCAGCGACACGTACCCGCAAGCCAAAGACCTGTACGACGCGGTCCTCCTTGCCGAGAACTGCACCCTGCCACTCGCCCTCCTGGAGACGGTGCTACGCGAGGCCGACGAGTGGCCCGGCCACCCGGACGAGCCACTGAACCTCGCGATGTTCGAGAACGCCGTCCGCGAGGTCGACTGGACAGGCTTCGACGACGCCCACCCGGACACCAAGGCCGCGAGGCAGGACCTCGGCACCCGCCTACTGGCCGCCCTCGCTCCGGCGCTCGCGACGCCCTAACCAGGACCTGTCATCCGGATCGAGCCCTGCGGCGGAAGCCGGCACGGAGCAGCCGGACACCCTTCGCGGCGTAAACGACAGTCAAGAGCGCGAAGCCGACGAGACCGAACCAGAACAAGGACTCCGCCACCACGAGCATCAGCACCACGCCGCCGAAGAGCAGCAGCGAGCCGACGGTCTCCAAGCTGTCGATCCCCTGCATCTGCCCGGCCCGGCGGGGGCCACGGCTACACGAACCTGCGGTCCGCCACCAGGCAACCGCAAGGACCGGGTCTGGCTCGACCTACGAGTCGACCTGGACCGGGCCGAGACGGAACTCCGCAACCGGATCTACCTCGTCGGCCAGGCCCCGGCCCCCGGCACCACCATCTGGCGCCCGCCCCTCCGAATCCCGGGTCGACACACCGTGCCCGCCCATGTGGCCGCACCGCCCGGGTTCACCGGTGCATCCGGCCCGACCCCGCCGATGCGGACGCTCGCCGAGCTCCGCGAGAGCATCGCTGCCCACGGCCTTCCCCGCGCCTCTTGTGGACGCCCATGTAATTTCGGCTCTGGCGAAGATCTTGTGATCGGGCCGTGCACAGAAGTGGCAAGCGCTGACGGGAAGCGGAAACTGATTCACCTGGTGACTCGTCTTGGGTGACGAGGTCGAGCGGATGGGAAGCCAGGTGGAGCGGGCGGACAGTGGTGTGACGTCGATGCTGAAGGCAGCGGTGCCCTGGTGGGCGCGGCGATGGGCCGGGCGGCGGGTTCCGGGTGCGGTCGAGATGGGGGATGCGAGGGGTCGATCGGCCTGGACGCGGGGGCGGGTGCCCGCCGCATGCGCTGTGCTGACGGCCGGGCTGTTGGCGTTCCACCGGGCGGTGCCCAATTCCGCGGGCCGCCTCGGGAGTTTGCTGGAGGCGTTCCTGCCTTGGCTCGGTCTGCTTGTCGTGGCCTTGTTCGGCCTGGCGCTGCTGCGTCGTTCGGCCACCGCGCTGGTGGCCCTGCTGCTGCCGACGGCGGCATGGACGCATCTCTTCGGCGGGTTGCTCCTGCCTGGTGGGGAACCTGGCGTGCACGACCTGGTGGTGGTGCAGCACAACGTCAGCGATGAGAACCCCGACCCTGCGGGTACGGCCCTCGCCCTGGCTGACGCCGAGCCCGATCTCATCGCGCTGCAGGAGCTGGTGCCCCCGGCGCTGCCGGTCTACGAGAAGACTCTCGCCCCGGCATACCCGTACCACGCGGTCCGGGGCACCGTCGGGCTGTGGTCGAAGCATCCGCTGACCGGTGTCCGGCTGCTGGACGTCAAACCGCAGGGGGTTGCTGGGCCCTGGAGTCGCGGGCTGCGGGCGGTGGTCCACACGCCGCGTGGGGAGATCGCGGCGTACGTCGCGCACCTGCCCTCGGTCCGCGTTCGGGCGAGCGGCCTCGCGTCTTCTTGGCGTGACGAGAGCGCCGGCTTGCTGGGCAAGGCCATCGCGGCTGAGAAAGTGGCAACAGTGATCCTGTTGGGCGACCTCAATGGCACGGTCGACGACCGCGGGCTGGCCCCGCTGACCTCACAGCTGAACGTGGCGGAGCGGGGCTTCGCTTTCAGTTTCCCCGCCGCCTTCCCGCTGGCCCGGATCGACCAGGTCATGGCCCGCTCAGCCACAGTCGGCCAGATCCGCACCTTGTCCGCCACCGGCAGCGACCATCTGCCGGTCGCCGGCAGGATCACACCGCACTGAGGGGATGGTCCCGACGCCCACCTGTCGTTCAGGGTCCTCTGCACCGTTTCGCCAATCCCTGCTCCCCGTACGCGCGAGGTCCGAGGAGGCCCTCGCCTGGCTCCGGAAGCCGACATGCTCCTCACCACCACGGCGTGCGACGTGCCTTCAGGGCAAGCGGATGATGCGCAGCCGTCCGCCGGCGGCCCCGGAGAAAGCCATCCGGCGCTCCGTCCGGAAGGCGCTCTCGGGCCGACTCACCGGCGAAGCCGTAGCAGTCGTCCGGACCGAAGCAGGAGACGAGTGCCTTCACTCACCTGGCCTAGGTGGACAACTTCAGTGCACAGCACCGGTGCCGTCCTGTGCGGGCCGGGTCACCACCGGGCACGCGGTACGCCGTCGCCGGCAGGTGGGACGGCGCAGAGCAGTGGGCGGTGTTCGTCGAGGGCCAGGGGCCGGGCGCAGGCCGCCTGCGCGCCCGTCACCCGGGCGGCGAGTTCCTGGTAGTCGGTTTCATCGACGACCGCGTGGCTGATCGTTCTGTCCTGCGCCTCCCAGGCGAACTCCACGGACCCTTCCTCGGCCGGCCGGCGGGCGACGTTGCCGATGATGGTGACCTCAAGACCGTCGAGAATCCGGACGGTGCCCAGTCCGATGACGATCATCCAGTGCCACCGGGGCCAGGGAAGCCGGTCGAGCCTGGCCGGGAAGGGCGGTGGTGACCGTGCCCGTTCCGGCGCCCGTGACGGAAGACGCCGCGCGCATGGTTCTCTCTTCGCCGGCGCGGGTACCCCCGTCGCGAGCGGTCATCCGTCGGCGCGGGTGGGCCGGCGCGTGTCCCACCGGCCACGGAGGGCGAGACGGCGTCGGCGGTCACTGCGCTCGCGGACCCGCCGGTCCAGCTCCTCCATCAGGCGGTGGCCCCGGTGCTCGGGGTCGAGTTCGTCGAGGATCCGGTCGATCTCGGTGAGCAGGGCCCCGTACAGCTGCCAGCGGCCGGCGTCGGCGAGGGCGAGGGCGAGGAGCCGGTCGGCGGCGTGGTCCCTGCAGGCCCTGGCTGCCCGCAGTTCGCCCGCGAGCCGGGTCTCCGCGGCCTCGGCGCCTTCGCTGCCCTGCGCGGTGACCAGGACGGCGTAGCTGACGAGGGCGTCGGCGGTGTACTGGGCGGTCTCCCGGATGGCCAGGGCGGTCCCCTCGGGCAGCAGCTGGTGCCCGCCACGATGTTTCGCCAGGTCGGTGAGGGTGCGGGCGAGGACCCGCAGGACGACGGCGCAGATTTCCAGGGTGTCGAGGCCGGTACGCAACACCACCCGGTGCAGGAGGCCCTCCTTGACGCGGGGGTTGAGCCGCAGGCTGTCCTCGGCTGTGCGCAGGGCCCCGTCGACGTCGGCGACGTCGTTGTCGAGGCGGCGGGCCTCGTGGAGCCGGGCGGCGGCCTGCTCGACGGGGGGTGCGCCGGTGAACTCGTCCGCCACGTCGAGGAGTAGCAGCCGCATCCGTCGGGCGAGGTCCTCGATGGATTCGCCTGCGGTGTCGACCCAGACGGGCGGGGCGAGAAGCAGGTTGAAGAGCATGCCGACGACGGCGCCGATGAGGGTCTCCAGGACGCGGTCCCAGGCGGTGTCGGAGACCTGGGTGACGCCGAGGACGAGCATGGCGCTGATGGCGACCTCGGGGATGAACTCCTCGACCTTGACGAGCCGGCCGACGAGCAGCGAGGCGAGGATCACGAGGGCGAGACTCCACCAGGAGAGGCCGACGACTGCGCTGAACGCGATGGCGATGAGGACGCCGACGACGACCGAGTTCACCCGGCGCAGGCTGGTGGTCACGGTGGAGTAGAGCGTGACCTGGACGACGAGGAGGGCGGTGAGGGGTGCGGTGAGGGGTACCGGTTCCCTGCTGAGCTGGAGGGCGACGACGTAGCTGAGAGTGGCAGCCGCCGCGGACCGTACGGTCTGGACGGCGAAGGGGTCGCGCCGGAGGCGCGCGAACAGCCTGTCGCCCCGGTCCTGCCGTCCTTTGCCGCGTGCCACGCCGCACCTCGTCCCGTCGCCGCCCCGCAAGGGCCGTCTGGACGACCGCCTGCCCGGACGGCACCAGTCTCATGCGCGGGTACGCCCGGGCGGACGACGGATCACCCCCGAAGGGGACGGCGTCGATACACCGGCTGCCTTGGCTGTCCCGGCAGCTTCAGCCGCCTGGGCGCTGATCATAGGCCGGGGGGCTACCAGGTGGTGGGGGCGGTGAGCTCGGTGACGGGCTGGCGGACGGCCTTGGGGATGCCGAGCCGCTCGCGGGCCCGGTGTACCGCGGCGAGCTGTTCGGCGGCCGGCGGGCCCCAGTCGAAGAGCTCCAGGGCCTGTTCCGGTGTGGCCAGGATTCGGGTGTACGTACGGTCGGTGGCCGAGTCGGCTGTGGCCGGGCCGACGCTCGTGAGGGCGGCGGCGAAGCGGACGCGTACCCATGGCTCGCCGCCCGGGTCTGAGAGATGCCCGAGAAACAGCGGATCGCCGAACTCGGCGTTCACCTCCTCGCGGACCTCACGGCGCAGCGTGGCAACGGGGTCGCCGCGGTCGTCGGATTCGGGTGTGCCGCCAGGGAGGCACGCCGCGCCGGTGTCCGGCTCGAGAAGTACGACGATGCGACCGTCAGGGGTGAGCAAGTAGCCCCAGGACTGCCGGACCGGTAGACCCTCCGGGGCGGGCGAGGGGTGGAAGAGGTAATGATGGCGGGCGCGTGCGGTGCGCAGGACGCCAGTCGTGTCGAGGACGGTAGGGGCGATCGGGTGGCCGTTCTCCAGGAGCACGGTGCCCGCGGCGTTGACACGGGCGCGGAGCGCGGAAAGGGCGCGGCGTGCGTCGCTGGGGGACATGAGGTCGGGCAGGCGGGCAGGCTCGACGAACTCGACGGCCTCGATCTCGTGGGTGGGGAGCCGGATGGCGGCGATCTGGTCGTCGTCCCACGTCCCACCGTCGTAGACGTGCAGGATCTCGCCGTTGAACCGCACGGCGGGCGGCGCGTCGACCGCGCTGGCGGAGACCCAGTCGACGGCGAGACCGCGGTCGACGGTCGTGGTGACGCCGAGCTCCTCCTCCAGTTCCCGGGCGGCGGCCTGCGAGGGGGACTCGCCCTTGTCCACGGCACCGCCCGGCAGGAGGCAGGTGTCGCGGTAGTCGACGTGCTGGATCAGCACCCTGCCCCGCCGATCGGTGATCAGCACCGAGGTCCCGGCCCACAGGGCTGCCGAGGCGCGCAGGACCCCGTACTCCTCGTCGGTCATCGACGGACCTGGCAGCTCGTCAGAGGTACCGGTGGCATTCATATCTCTCTGATCTCTCTGATCTCCCTGAGTGAACGGCACGTCGTTGCCGCCGTAAGGCCTGGCGTGTGGGGACTACGCGTGGTCGGTGTGAGTGTGAGTGTGGGTGTCGGCGGGGAGGAAGCCCGCGGCTTTCTCCTCCAGCAAGCGCTTGAAGAAGACGTCGGCGTCGGGGCGCATCCGGGCCAGAGCGACCAGACAGGCGATCGCCGCATCCCCGACTTCCTTGTGCAGGTCCTGCCAGGCATGACTAGGTTCCCCCATCGGATGGGTGCCACGGGCGCCGATGACGGCCTGGGCCGCCTTCCCGACTTCCTCCGTCATCTTGAGGACCTGCAGGGTCCACTGCTCCTCGTCCGAGATGTCGTGTTCGGCGTCGAACCGGTTGAACAGGCGGGCGAGGTCGTTGATCGTGCCCCACGGGTCGGTTTCCATCGTCAATGTTCCTCACGGAGTCGGTACAGGTCAGGTGATGGGCGGGTGTCCGGCAGTGGCGAGTCGCCGCACGGTGCGGCCGGCTCGTTGAGCGGCGCACCTGCGCGTGGCGGCTCGCCCAGCCCGCCGCCACGTACGGTGAGGGCCAGGGGAGCCGCGGACACCACCCCGGGCTGGGCGCGCTCGTCCGTCACTGGCCCTCCCCGGAATCGACGCGAGCTTCACCCCGTTCAACGGGGGAGCGCTGCCGTCCGTCACGCCCGGGCCGCTGGACCACCACGCGGCATGGGGCCTTGTCCACGACGTCGGCGCCGGGCGGCAGGCAATGATCGGGAGTTCCGGCCGGGCACACGGCGAGTACGGGCACGGCACCGTCTGCGTGGCCGCGTACGTCCAGTTGTACGTGATCACGATCGCGTCGAAGCCGCCGCGCGGGACGAAGCGCGCGGGCACGCCTAGAGCGGCGTCGCCGTTCAAGACGGCGACGCGTCCGCTGCCGGCCTCCACGAGGAACCTGCGAGCGCGGCGTACGACGCACTCGTCGATGTCGCTTGTGACCACCCGGCCGCTCGGGCCGACGACCTGGGCGAGCAGCTCGGCGTTGTTGCCGCCGGAACCCGCCTCCCACACGAGCGCACCAGGCTTGAGGCCGAGGCCCTCGATCATGTCGGCCTGCAGCCATGCCGCGGACACCGAACTCGTCGCGCGCCCGGCCTCGTTGCGACGGGTGACGACGGCGAGATCATCGTCGTACGCGGACCTCATGTCCTGTTCAGGGCGAGGCGATGGCGGGAACCGACCGCAGCGCCTGCTGTACGGCAGGGGAAGGGGCCCAGCCGCCGGCGATCGCCCTGTCCGCCATGGCGTGACGGCGCCGGACGGCTTCGGCGGGCTCGCCCGGCACCGGCGGCTGGACGGTGTCGAGCGTGTACGCGTGGACCGAAGGCAGGCCGGGGACGATCCCGGGCCAGACCGTGTCCAGCGCCTGGGCAGCCGGGATGAAGACGTTGCCGAGGCAGGGGAGGGCGTGCGGGGTCGTGGAACTCCCATCGGACGAATCTGTCCGGCTCAGGGTTGGTGAGTCTCCCGGTCCAGCTCGTGATGCGGACGATGGCGGTCAGCCGGGGAACGCCATGGTTGTCGTCGGCGAGCATCGCCCCCGCGTGGGCGTCCTCGGCGCGGGCGAGGACCCTGGTCTCCTCTGCGAGCGCACGGACCGCCGCCGCCTCGAACGACTCCCCGCCGTCTGTCGTGCCGCTCGGGAGCTCCGCCATCCCACGCCGCGAGGAGCCCAGGAGGACGCGGACGGCGGCGTCGGTGACCACGGCCAGGGCCGCGCTCGCCGCCGGCCCGGATGGGGGTCCTTATCGCTCCACCGCGCGGGTGCTGCGATGACACGGTCCGCGCAGGACGATGGAGGCGAGTCCGTCCGTGTCCCGACGCTCGCATGTCTCCCAGCCGTCGGTGATCAGAGCGATTTCTGCCTCGTCGAGCGCGATGCCGCGCCGCTCCTCAGGCGTTGCGTCAGCGGTAGGGGTGATGACCACCAGCGCGCCGCCGGGCCGAAGCCGTTCACCGAGAGCGTGGAGGACCCGGGCGCGGTCCGAGAAGAACGGCACCACCAGGCGCAGGACGACCAGGTCGTACCCGTCCTCGCGCAGGTCCACCGGGTCGTCCCGCTCGACGTCGCTGCAGATCCACCGCACCCCCGTGGTGGCCGGACGCTCCTGCTGGGCGCGGACGAGCGCACTGTCGGCGAAGTCGACCGCGTCCACCTCATAGCCGAGAGAGGCGAGGTAGAGGGAGAGAGCGCCCGTCCCGCACCCCACCTCCAGCGCCTGCCCGCCGCCGTCCGGTGGAGGGGTGCGCTCGGCGAGCAACGCCCGCTCGCTGGAACCGAGCGGCCGGAACCCCCTCCCTTCGGCGTAGTGCTGGATCCACTCGGATCGATCGCCGTACTCCAAGAGGTCTCTCCTCGTCTGACGGTGTGTCGAATCGGTTCACGCTGGGGTTCGCCCGCGCCCCGGGGCGGCGCCGGTCGTCACGTCCGGCAGGTCCGCTGGTCGCGGCCGGCTCAGGAAGACTCCTCGGTCAGCATCGCCCGGGCGTGGCCGTGGCGGCGGGAGGAGGGATCGGTCGCCACCGCGTGGATCCGACCGGCGAGCCCCTTGGGGTACTTGGGCGCAGGTAGGGCGGGGTGGGGATAAGTCCGAGCGCGCACGAGACGAGCCCACCGGGCGGCGCGTCGACGACGTAGGCGCGGGCGTCACCCCCGGGCTCCACCCGCGACGCGTGGTGATCGCGGCAGCAGCCGAGCCACTCGTTGTCGAGAGGCTCCGACCGGATGAAGTCCGCGCGCGTCCGGGTGATCTCACCGGCGTCGTCCGGGTGGCCAATCGCGGGGTAGGGACGCTCCGGCAGGCGTGTCTGTGGTGGGGGCGGGCGCCATCATGGAGTCCCGCCTCCATGGGTAGAGGGGAGGGGGAGGGAGTGGGCCGTGTCGTTGCGGCGGGCGAGGGTGCGACGTCCGCGCTCGACGAGCTCCGGATCGCCGACCTTCATCCCGAAGGCGATGCCGGACACCGCGTCCAGGACCGCGCTGGCTGTGAGGTGTGCCTCCTCGACGTCAGTGAGGGGTCGGCCGTAGCCGTTGAAGAACGCCTCGAAGAGGTCGTCCCGGGTGCCGAGGGTGTCGAGCAGCCGAACGAAGTCCCGCACGGCGGGCTGCGGTTCGCTGCGCTCGAAGTCGATGACGCGGAGGGTGCCGTCGCCGGCGAGGAGGAGGTTTCGAAGCTGGAGGTCGCCGTGGGTCACCACCGCTTCGAGCGGCGGGAGGAGCCTGGCGTGCTCCGCGACCCACCGCACGTACTCCTCGTCGCCGGGCTCCAGATGAGGCCGTGCGGCGTGCAAGTGTCCTTTGAGCTTGGCGTACGGGTCGGTCCGTGCCGCCGTGGGGCCGGACGGGGCCAGGGGGCCGGCGTGGATACGGGCCGCGAGCTCACCGATCGCCCGGAACACCTCGCGCTCCTCGCCCGGCGCCAGTACCGCTCCGTGCAGCGACCGGCCCTCGACGGCGGTCAGAACGGTCGCCCGCAGCTCCGGATCAGCGGCGACCAGCCGGGGCCCGGCACCATTCAACTCCGGTACCCATGTCCGCAGGGCCTGGGTCTCCCGGACGTGGAACCTGTCGTTCTGATGGACCTTGACGAACCAGACACCGCCCGCCGCGCCGTGGACTTGCCACACCTGGCTGTTCTCCCGGGCCCAGGACACGTCGGTCCAGTCGGCGATCCGGCCCACCGCCCGCTCGGCGAAGTCCCGTACGGGCTCCTCGGGTTGCCGGCCAGTGGCGTCCGGGGCGGGGACGATGTGGAGTCTGTCCGCCTGCGGGTCGTAGGCGACCGGGTCGGCGGGCTCCTGGAAATGGAGCGCGATCCGGGCCCCCGCCCGGTAGGCGTCGAGTCCGGCCCGGCAGTACGCGACCATCGGCTCCGGCAGGGCGTCGAGCGGGAACCAGCCCATGGCGTCGCACTTCTCCGGTTCCATGACCATCGGCGTGCCCTCCCAACGGCGGACCTCGAAGAAGAACCCGACCCTCGGCCCCGTATCCCCGGCCGGAGGGCGGTGGTGCACGGTGAGAACGGCACGGACGTCAGCCGGAGCCACGACAAGGCCCGTCTCCTCGCGTGTCTCCCGTACGAGGGCGGTGACGACGTCCTCGTACGCGTCGTCGACATGTCCGGAGACGGCGTGCCACAGGCCGGACGCGTAGACGGCTCCGGCGCGGCGGGACAAGAGCACCTCCGCTCCCGCCGGTCCGTCGCGGGTCGCGATCAGGTGCACGTCCAGGGGCACGGTGTGCCGCCCTCCGCTGCTGAACGGGCTCACAACTCTCCTTCCATCGGACGCGACTTCGGCTTCGGCTTCGGCTTCGACTTCGAGGCCGGGAGTGGGCGGTCGTCCGGTCGGCGGCGGGCCAGCGTGTGAACGAGACGTCCGAGCTGTCGGTAGGGATCCCGTGTCGAGGCGGCCCATTCCGTTTCCAGCGCCTGCGCGTACGCGTGGGGGCCCGGGTCCCAGTCGTCGTCGCGGTGATCGTGCAGGACTCGGATGCCCTGCCACGGCAGCGGCGTGAGGCCGTTCTGGGTCGCGAGCCGGTCGAGGACCTCGGCTGTGTCCCCTCGTGTCTCCAGGCCGAGGTTGCCGACGCTCGCGTCGGAGCCGTTCGCGATCAGCCGGCGCGCCACGGGGTACTCGCCGCGCAGGGCCTCGCGAACGCCGAGGGCGGCCCGGTTCTTCGTGAGCACGCTCAGCAGTCCGCCCGGTGCGACCAGACCGGCCAGGCGGGCGACCGCACTCGACGATTCGTCCAGGTACATCAGAACTCCGTGGCAGCACACCGCGTCGAACCCCTCCCGGTCGAAGGGCAGGTCGTCAATGCGGGCTTCGAGAAGCCGGACCCGCTCGGCGAGTTCGGGCCGGGCGGCCAGGCGCCGGGCCGCGACGGCGAGCATCTCGGGCGACGGATCTGCCGCGGTCACGCGGTGTCCGGCCGCGGCGAGCCGGATCGTCATCTCGCCGTCGCCACAGCCGGCGTCCAGCACGCGCACGGGGCCGGCGGGCAGTTCGGCCCGGAGGCGGAGTTCGACGAGGTCGTGACGCAGGCGGCCCCGCACCGTGCGGGAGTGAGCGGCATACGAGGCGCCTACGGCGGCGAAGTCCGTCAACGCGCCCACCCCAGCTCCGTGTAGACGCGGCCGGCCTGGATGCCTTCGATCGCGGCGCGGGTGTAGTCGACGATCGGCTCGGGCAGGTCCTTGACGCCGTGCCACTCCCAGCCGACGCACTTCTCCGGCTCACGCACCTGAGGTACGCCCTCCCAGTGGCGGGCGCGGAAGAAGAATCCGATACGGGGCCGGCCCCCGGGCCGGTCCACCAGGTGCACGGTGTGGACGAGGTCGAGGTCGGTCGGGTCGATCACCAGTCCGGCCTCCTCGAAGGCCTCCCGGACCAGACCTGCCGTCGCGGATTCCGCCTCCAGATGACCGGCCAGCGCATGCCACGCTCCACCCGCGTACGCCGAATCCGGATGCCGCCGGCCCAGCAGGACTTTGCCGTCGCGCTCCAGGTAGAGGTGGACGCCGATGATGTTCGGCACAGTGTGGGGCGGGGACGTCTCCGACAAGGTCGTACCCACCGTTGTGCCGCCGGCGGGTGCGGGGTGCTCGGCGGCGTGCCGTTCGAGGAGCTTCCTGGTCGACGGCACCATGGTCAGGAAGGGGAATTTCTCGGGGCGGACCCAGGCGACCATCACGCCCTCGGTCAGAGACAGAGCGGACGGGTCGCCGTTCCAGAGGCCGGTGAACAGCTGGATCGGGACCCGGGTTCCGTCGGTGCCGATGACGTGGTCGACCGCGTAGGGCGCCAGGCCGGCCGGGTCCAGGCCGGCCTCCTCACGCAGCTCGCGGATGACCGTGTCGCGGAGAGTGCCGTCCTGGGGCTCCCGGCCGCCCCCGAGGAGGTCCCACGTACCAGGGGCCCAGATCGGCTTGTTCGCGTCCCTCAGATGCAGGAGGTACCGGCCGTGGCCGTCGTGGACGACCGCGGAGGCGTTCACCGGCCGGATCACGCCGGTCAACCCGGAGGCGGTGAGTTTGGCACGGAGGGTGGGGGAGGAGACCTCTTCGAAGGGGAGCCAGACCGCGTCGTCGACCTCGGCCTGGAGAGTGACGTCCGGGGCGTCGTCCGCGAGGTGGAGAACGAAGCGGAAGTCGTAGTGCTGGTGCGCCGGTTCGCCCCTGGCGGGGCGGGCGCCGATGTCGTGGACGTCGATGTCGATGTCGATGGCGATCGGTCCGTCCTGGAACTCCGGCGTGAGGGCGAGAGCCGCGGCCGGGATCCCGGCCTCCTCATCGACCACGCGCAGGGCTGCGGCCAGCAGGGTTTCATCGGAGGCCTCGACGTGGCCGCCCGGGACGAGCAGCAGGCCGGTGTCTCTGTGCGGCACGTGCAGGACCCGACGGTCACGGTTGATCACCGCAACGCTGCACGTGATGTGCCCGGGCAGGGCCGTGCGGCTGGTCGGGTCGCCGGGAGCGTCCAGGGCGGCGAGCAGACCCGCCAGCGCGCAGCGCTCGGCGGGGTGCCGGTCGAGGTAGGCGGTGAGCAGGGAACGGATGTGGACGGGGGAACACGGCATGTCGGAACCTCACGAAGATCGGGGGGCCAAGCGGAAGCCCGTCAGCAGTCGCGTCACCGTCACGGACAAGACCGGGGCGCCGTGCGGGATTCCGGCACCCTCATGGGACGACGGCGGGTCGGAGTGACGAAGAGACGGTCAGTGCCGCGACGCCGTCGAGACCCAGAGGGACGCTCGGACCCGACGGGTGCCCGGCTCGACGCGTACGAGGGAGCTGCTGATCGCGGGGGTCGCGGCCACGAGCCGGACGGGAATGGTCTGAGCCGCAGGAGGCAGAGGGGTCCGAGGGGCGGGCAAGGGGTCCATGGCGGCCTCCAGGAGCGGGAGTTGGGGTGTCGCCGGGCTCAACGACGATGCCGGGCCGGTCGAACACACGTCTTTCGGACGTGATGCGAACCCCGTGGGCAGGCGAATGCGCGTTCGTGCGAGGTGCACCGACCCTTGCCGGGCCCGGCCGGTGGCCGGAGCGGGTGGTGACCGAAACGCCGACACTCGAGTCGTCGCGGTGACGCGGACTTCCGCGGGCGACCACGTCGTCTCAGAAAGGCGGTGTGCCAAGACCCACCGGATCGCCCCGATCCGGCGGTGAGGCGGCGATGGCGGCGTGGGTCTCGGCGAGACGCTTGCCCGGGGGCCCGGGGGCCCGGGGGCCCGGCGACCCGATGAACTCGACGCCGATGACGTAATCGCTGGCCTTGCCGCCGCGGGTTGGTGACATCAAGATCACGTGCGGCCACTTCGTGGGCAGGCTGATCGATCTGGCGCGAGCCGTCGCCACGGCGTAGCGTGCCGAGCTGTTGGCCGGGGTGGGACGAGGAGCGAGAGTGACCAGTACACGCAGGCTGTTCCTGGGCGCGTTCACTGCGGGGGCTGTGACGGTGGCCGCTGGGTCGGAGAGCGCTTCGGCGGCCGAGCAGGCCGGACAGGCCGAGGGGGATGTGACGTACCCGGGCGAGGTACGGGCCCGGAACTTCCGCACCGACGGCGGCACGACCTCGTCGTTCAAGACCGTGTCCACGGCGGCGACGGCGAAACTCCACGCCCTGACGGTGTACCAGGCCGGTGTGGCCGGCGATGGTGTCGCGCTGAACGTCACCTCCGACAACCCGGAGGACTCGGCGATGTACTTGTCCGGTAAGGAGAAGAGCCGGGGCACGCTCAAGATCCTGCACCGAGGCCACGTGGACGCCTCGGACGGGGGAGCCGCCGCGGTGTCCGTCTACTTGGACACGGAGGGCGTCACCGACGGATCGGGCGGCACCGCCGCACAAGGCATCTACGTCACGCACACCACCGGTCCCACCAAGGGCAACCTCATCACGCTGCGGAACAACGGCGTGGACGACTTCGTGGTGAAGGGCTCTGGAGCCGTGGGCATCGGCCTCGCGATCGGCGCCACCCCGCGCGGTCGGGTGGAGATCGCCCAGCGGAGTTCCCTGATCGGGCTGCTGATGCAGGCCAACGAGGACTCCGCCAGCCGCCTGGTGGAGATCCGTGACCGGACGGGCACCGCGAAGCTGCGGGTACTCAACAGCGGTGCGCTGGCCGCACACAACGCCATGTTCGGCGTCACGGGCGCCGAATCGTACGGCGGTGGCGACGGAGTGATCGGCATCCGCAACGCCACCACGGTCCCGATCACCAACCCGGTGAACGGCGGCGTCCTCTACGCCGAGGGCGGCGCCCTCAAGTGGCGCGGCCCCTCCGGCATCGTGACCGAGATCGGATCGGCCTGACCATGGAACTCACCCCTGAACAGCTCGTCTCCGAATTCCAGGACGCCGTGATGGAGCTGTACTTCGCCCGCAAGCGCATCGCCCTCCTGGAAGCCGAGAACACGGCGTTGAGAGAACACTTGGCCCTCTTCGAGCAGACATCCGAACCGGGGAAGTAGCGAAGGACCAAGGCGTCTGCACGCTTCAGGCCGGCCATCCGCCTGCCCAGCTAGGCCGTGTATCGAAAACGCTGTTCGCGGTGCTCATCGGTGGCTGCGGGCAGCGCTGGATGCACGAGCCGGGGGTCGTACGCGCCTCCAGTCGCAGAGTTGAACACGTTCAACGAATCTGACAAGGTATCTCTCCACGGCCCACTCCTATCGGTTGGCCGATGCGGGTTGAGGGTGGGAGGTCCTGGTGGCGGGCGGAAGCAGGCTGCGCGCGTGGGGGGCGGCCCTCGGTGGCTTGATGGTGGTTTTGGCTGCTCTGACTGCGTGTGCCGGTCCCTATCAGTACTACGAGGGAACAGGGATCCACGACACCACGCCGGCCGAAGTTGCTGGGGGCTGGGAAAGCGTCGAGGGGACCCGCCTGGTGCTTCGCAAAGACGGAACGGCTCTCCTCGAAAAGCTCGACGGGCAGGACTTCGACTTTGAGGACGGCTGGCGCCTCTCCGGTACGGGAACCTGGCAACTGACTGACGATGACGGCGGACAGGTCGTCCGACTCGCGCTGACAGCCCGGACCCGAGTGGAGAGCCGTTCCCCCGCGACGGCCACTGACACCTCGACTCCTGAACCCCCATCGACATACGCGTGGTCCTTCTACGTGGACCGCGATCAGCACGACGAGTTGAAGCTGTTCTTCTTCTACGGCGATCCCGACATCGGGCACACATACGTGATGACGCGTGAGACAGGGTCATAGCCATTCGTTGATCGCTGCGACCAGCACAGTCGCCTCGTAGCGGACCGCGAGCTTGTCGTAGCGCGTGGCGACGGCGCGGTTCCTCGTGAGGCGGTTGATCCCGCACTCGACCGCATGGCGCTCGCGATGGTCGACCGGGTCGAAGCGCGGCGGCCGGCGGCCGCGGGAGCCGAGCTTCTGGCGATTGCGGGCCTGGTCCGCCTTGTTTGGGATGGTGCAGCGGATCCCGCGGCGGCGCAGGTAGGCGCGGTTCTTGCGGGAGGCGTACGCCTTGTCAGCCCGCACGCGATCGGGGCGGACGCGTGGCCGGCCCGGCCCGATGCGGGGCACGCGGATCTTCTCCAGCTCGGGTTCGAACTGCGGCGAGTCCCCGCGCTGCCCTGCGGTCACCACGATCGACATCGGCTTCTGCCCCTGCTCAACAGCCAGGTGCAGCTTGGTGGTGAACCCGCCGCGCGAGCGTCCCAGCCCGTGATCATCGGGCTCGGTAAACCCGCCGCCCGGCGGTTCCTTCGGCAGGTCGCCCTCTTTCCGGGCCCCGGCCGCATGCTGATGAGCGCGGCACACCGTGGAGTCGACGCTCAGGTCCCACGTGATAGCACCTTCCGCGTCGGCCAGGGGCTGAAGACGGGTGAGGATCCGGTGCCAGGTGCCATCCCGCTGCCATCGGCGGAACAGGTCGTAGATCCGGCTCCACGGCCCGTACTCGACGGGCACGTCCCCCCCCACGGAACGCCGGTCCGGACTCGGAACCGTATGCCGTCGATCAACTGCCGCCGAGGCCAGACCGGCGGCCGCCCCGCCCTGGCCCCCTTCGGCAACAGCGGCTCCAGCACCGCCCACTGCTCGTCCGTGAGATCTCCCCGCCCCATGAACCGTGATCATTCACAGCCCAAGATCCACTTTCGATACACGGCCTAACCCAACAGCCGGCGCCTGCGGTCAGCCAGGGTGTCCCGGGCATGCAGGTACTTCCGCTCACGCACCAGCTCGGCAGTGGTGATCCGGCACAGAATCCTCTTGTGGTCGTTTCCCCGGACCTCGACAAGCCACGAGCTGTCGGCGGCTCGGAACACCTTGCGCGCGGGTGTGTCCCCCGGGCCCACGCTGACCTCTTTGGGGACATACTCCATGGCGATCTTTCGCGCGAGTCCGTCGGCTGCCGCACGGCCTCCTTCCGGGACAGCGTGCGTCGCGACGAGCTGCCAACGGTGGTCCTCGTAACCGGGGCAGGTCTCGGCCTCCACGAGGACGACCCACCCACCTTCCTTCTGCGGAACCGCGTCATTGATCACAACCGCAACGTAGTACCTGTTGCCGTCGCACGTGAAGGCCCACAAGAGGAGCCGACTCGGACCGGCCTCCTCATTCCCTTACAGCAGAGGAGATGCGGGCCGGAGCCGCGGCATGCAGACATCTCACCAGCAGTACCAGTCCATCCCCACTACAACGAGCAACCCGGCATACGTTCCCGGTCACAGCACCAGGGCCAGTCCCGTGGATCGGGTGATGGCGAGGAGTAAGGGGCTGTCGATCGGCCGGATCGGATACACCGTCACCAAGGCGGCGCTGGCGGCTCTCGGCCCGTCGCTCGCCAACCAGCCGGGCCGGCGTGGGATCACCTTGAGCACGGTCGAACCCGGGGTGGTTCTGACTGACATGATCGCCCCCTACGCTGCGGTTCCCGAGGCGGTGGCCGGGCTTGAGTCGATCACCGCGCTCGGACGGATCGCCGAGCCGGAGGACGTCACCGACGTCGTGGGCATCCTGGCGGGCCCGCAGGGGTGTTGGGTGACGGGCCAGACCATCGACGTCTCCGGCGGTACCTACCTCGGACCGATCGCGGCCGGGTGATCAGCCCGGGGCACTCTCAAAGATCGTCGAGTTCGACGGTGAGTCCTGGCGGACCTGGCTGCCTGTGGAGGACCGCACGGACGATGTCGTCGGCAGGGCCTGGGACGGGGACGACCGCAAACCTGCTGGTCTCTGCCACGGCGACGCCTGCGGCATATCCATCGTCGAGTGCCGCACCCTGCCCGGAGCGCTCCATCGGGCACTGGTTGAACTGCTCCTGGCCCGGGGGGACACCGACAGCAAAGCATCAAGCACTCAGCCGTGCCGTACCGGTGGGCGGCACAATTTTCGGTGACATCACCAGGACGGGTGCGCACCGACCGCACCGGGTGGGCATCCACCCGAGCGGTGGTGCGACCAGGACTTGTCCGGCCGATCATGTTGCTGGTTAGGGTGCGAGCGTGTCTAAGACGAGCGTGAGCAACGGACCAGCAGCATGGTCTGCCCGTGGGTGGTGACGCCGAGGTCTTCGAAATGGACGGCGGCCCGGTGCCGTGTGGGCACCAGCGGCCGGCCGAGGGCGGCCGCTGAGCTGCGTCCGGTCGTCAGGTCCGGAGCCGGATGACCAGGGCGGCCGCCATCGCAGTGCCGAGGAAGACGTAGCCGCGTTTGTCGTAGCGAGTGGCCACCGCCCGGGACTGCTTCATGCGGTTGATCGCCCGCTCGACGGTGTTGCGCTTCTTGTAGCGGTCCTCGTCGAAGCCAGCTGGCCGTCCGCCGCGTGAGCCTTTGCGCAAGCGAGCGGCCTGGCTGTCACTCTTCTCCGGGATCGTGTGGTGGATACCCCGCCGCCGCACGTACTCGCGCACGAGTCCGTTGCTGTATGCCTTGTCGGCAGCGAGGCTGGCCGGCTTCATGCGCGGCCTTCCCGGAGCAGACGCTCCCAGGTCCCGTCCGCTGACCACATGCGGTGGCGTTCATACACGGTCTTCCATGGGCCGAACCGTTCGGCAGGTCACGCCACTGCACTCCGGTCCGCACCCGGTGCGGAATCCCGTCGATCACCTGCCGGTGATCTCGCCACCGGCCACAGCGACCGTTGCTGACCGGCAGGAACGGCCGCAGCCGTTCCCACTCGGCGTCCGTCAGGTCACCCCGACCCATGCCCACATCAACGACTCGACCTCGGAGTAGTCACATGATAGGCCGGACACGTCCTAGGGCCTGTCCTTTGGATCAGGCCGGGATGCGGGTCCCTGCGCCGCCGACCCTGATCCGCCGGTCGCCCGCCCGCAGTTCCACCGTGAGGACGCCGGGGCGTCCCATGTCCTCCCCTTGGTGGAGGGTGAGGACCGTCGCCTCGGGCACGAGCCCGAGCTCACGGGCGTACGCGCCGAAGGCGGCGGCCGCCGCCCCGGTCGCCGGGTCCTCGACCACACCGCCCACCGGGAACGGGGCGCGGACGTGGAAGACCTCCGCAGAGGCGCGCCAGACCAACTGCAGCGTCGTCAGGTCGAGCCGGTGCATGAGGGCCTCCAGGCGGGCGAAGTCGTACGCCAGGTGGGCCAGCCGCTCTCGGCTCGCGGCGGCAAGGATCAGATGGCGTGCGCCCGCGAAGGCGATGCGGGGAGGCAAGGCGGGATCGAGGTCGCCGGCCGGCCAGTCGAGCGCGGCGAGTGCCTCTGCCAGGTCATCGGCCGCGACCTCCTCGATGTGCGGCTCGACGCTCGTGAGTGTGGCCCGCAGCGCCCCGCCCTCGCGCGTCACGGTGACCGGCACGGTCCCGGCCTGCGTGGTGAATACCAGGTCGCCGGGGCCGATGCGCTCGCCGAGGGCCACGGCCGTCGCGACGGTGGCGTGACCGCAGAAGGGCACTTCCGCCTTGGGGCTGAAGTAGCGGATGGTGTACGCGCGCCCGGCGTCCGACGCGCCGGCGCCCGCTCCCTCTGACGGCGCTGTCAGGAACGCGCTCTCGCTGTAGCCGACTTCGGCGGCGATCGCCAGCATCTCCTCGTCGCTGAGGCCCGTGGCGTCGAGAACGATTCCGGCGGGATTGCCTCCCTCAGGATCGTCGGAGAAGGCGGTGTAACGCAGGACGTCGGGGGTTTCCCGTATGGAGTTCATGCCGGGGCAACGGCGGGATCCCCGGGTTGGTTCCCCAGGTAGGGACCGTCTCGGAGCTCCGCTCCGCGGTCACGATCTCGGCAATCTCGGCTTCTGCGCTCATGGCATGCGCCCCCTCGTGTCGATCTGCTCCCGCCCTCGACGATGCTCACCGCGCGCGAGCGGACAAGGCACATGGCCCTCTCCGGGATCCGCCGCGCGCGCGTGAAGAGGGAGATGAAGGTCAGCTTGCCCGTACCGCCGTACGAGCTGCCGGCCTGGCACGGCAGCCGCGTCGGTCATCTGACCCGCTCATGATCGACCGGACAGGTCCTAGAGGGTGTCTGACCATGCTCGGCGGATGAGGTCAGGTCTTCCGGGGAGTGCGTCACGTGTGCGGGCCGGGGGGCCCGACCCGACGGGAAGGGGGCGACAGGCCTTAGGTTCTTGGAGAGGCCCGATGGCTCCGGCTGAGCACCTGCCCGGCCGGACGGGCCAGAGCCGAGGAGCGGTGACAGTGGCGATGCGGGAGTATCCGCTGGTGGGCGGACCGGTGGAGGTACGGGGTGCGTTGGACCTGGAGAGGACGCCGGCGGGGGTGATGCCGCGCCGATTGCCAGCGTGGACCAAGGAGCAGTACCAGGACCCGTCGGTCTACGGGGGAACGGTGATGCCTTCAGGGGTGCGGCTGGTGTTCCGCACCGATGCGCGGGTGCTCGAGTTCGAGGTCCTCACCTCCACGGGGCAGCTCGACAGTGACCCCCAGCCTCGGCCGACCGGGATGCTGGAACTGACGGTGGACGGTGCTCTTGCCGGGCGCCGACGAGCGCCGTTGGGTCATGTGGTGCGGATGGCGGGCCCCGGGGCCGCGCAGCGACTGATCCCGGGAAAGCCGGGAACGGCGTGTTTCGCCGGGCTGCCGACCGGCATGAAGAACGTCGAGCTGTGGCTGCCGCAGCAGACCCCCACGGAACTGGTGGCGCTCCGTGCCGACGGTGAGGTCCTGGCGCCCCTGCCCGACGGTCGGCCCCTCTGGGTGCACCACGGAAGTTCCATCAGTCACTGTCTCGAAGCCGACGGCCCCACCGGCACCTGGCCCGTGGTGGCGGCGTCGCTCGGGGGCGTGGAGGTGACCAACCTCAGTCAGCCGGGAAACGACATGCTGGACCCCTATGTCGCCCGGACGATCCGCGACATGCCCGCCGACCTGATCAGCCTCAAGACCGGTGTCAACATCGTGGGCCTGGCCACCTTCCGACTGCGGACGTTCGGCCCGGCAGTGCACGGATTCCTGGACACGATCCGGGACGGCCACCCGGACACCCCGCTGCTGGTGATCTCCCCGGTGAGCTGCCCGGCACTCGACGCGCGTCCCGGCCCGACCGCGGTGGGCCGGGACGGGAGGATCACAGCGCTGGGCGATCCGGCCGATCTGGCCCGTGGGGCGTTGTCGCTGCAGGTGGTCCGTGACGAGCTGGCAAGAATCGTGGAGGTCCGGCAAGCACGCGATCCTCACCTGCACTACCTCGACGGACGCGAACTGCTCGGCCCGGCCGATGTGGACGACCTTCCCGATGGCCTGCACCCCACTGCCGCCGCGTACCGCCGGATGGGCGAACGCTTCGCCGCCCACGCCTTCGCCAACGAGGGCCCGTTCCGCGCCCGCTCGCATGCGCAGCCGACCGACTAAAGCGTGTTGCGGAAGGTGTGGTGTGAGCATCTCCCCTGTAGGTGTGGGGCGTTGAGGGCTTAGCCGTTGTGGGTGGAGACGTTCACGGGCTACGGATGCGGCAGCTCGCGCCGCTGTTCGGCTGCTCGCCGGCGACGGTGTGCCGGGTCATCAAGCGGCTGCGGCCGCTGCCGGCGATCGAGCCGGCCACCCGCCCGGCCGACCCGGCCGAGCGACTGCGGATCGTGGACGGCACCCTCGTCCCGGTCCGTGACCGGAAGGCGCCTCTTCTGAAGTGGTGCAGAAGGCTGTGTCAGGGCAGGTCGGAGCAGGGATCGTGGCCGGTCTGATCATGCGGCGAGGGCGAGGGCGAGGGCGAGGCTGTGCAGGTGGGCGACGGCCTCGACCGCGTGGTGGAGGCCGGTGCCGCGCTGGCGGCAGTCGCGCCGGATCTTGATGCTCACGAGAGGAAGTCGTGAACAAAGCCATCGCAACGGATCACGCGGGTTCCGTCCCGGCATCGAAGCGAGCGAACCCTCGCCGGGATCGGACAGCTCAGGAACCGGGCTCTCGGTGAGGAAAGGGGTGGGGCGCTGAGCCCTGCGCGTGAAGGGGCGGGGCCTGGGGGCGCGGGTTGCTCCGGTTGCTGAGGCCGGGCCCAGGGATCAGACGCCGGTGTACTGGCCGGCGTACTCCTCGCTGGGTGGGACGACGGTGATGACGTCGATGAGCACGCCGTCGGGGGCGGCGAGGATGAAGTGACGCTGGCCGAACTCCTCCGTGCGCAGGGGCAGTACCTCGGGCAGTTCGGCCTCGACCACGAGCCGCTGGTGCTCGGCATCTACGTCGTCCACCTCGAAGTTCAGCAGCAGGCCGCCGCCGAGCGCGGTCCGGTGGCCCTCGGGGAGGGTCGGGTGGGTGTGGTCGAGCAGGGCCAGCTCGTACTGCGGGGCGTCGCGGCGGCGCAGGCTGACGTACCAGTCCGCTTCGAAGGTCACCTCGAACCTGAGATGGCGAGTGTAGAAGTCGCGGGAGGCGGCCACGTCCCGGGTGGCGAGCACCGGGTAGAAGCCGCCGAGCTTGGCATGGGGCATGGGCGTGGGTTCGTTCGTCATGGCAGAGGTCCTGTCGGATTTATTTCACATACCCGGGGTATGTGAATGGTGGCGCTAGCATACCCTGGGTATGTGAAGGGGAAAGGGTGGTACGCGTGATGGCGGTCAACCGGGCAGAGCAGCGGGCGGCCACGCGGCAGGCGCTGCTGGCCGAAGGGCGGCGGCGGTTCGCCGCCGACGGGTACCACCAAGTGGTCCTGGCGGACGTGGCGCGCGCCGCCGGGGTCACCAAAGGAGCCGCCTACCACCACTTCGACAGCAAGGCAGGACTCTTCAGGGCTGTCGTCGCCGAGGTCCAGCAGGAACTGGGCGAGCGGGTCGCGACCGTGGCCGATCGGCACGAGGACCTCTGGGAGCAGCTCCGGGCCGGCTGTCAGGCGTTCCTGGCCGCGGGGACCGACCCGGCGGTGCGACGGATCCTGCTGGTCGACGCGCCGACCGTGCTGGGCTGGGATGAATGGCGGACGCTGGACGAGGAGTCCTCCGGCCGGCACCTCACAGAGGCCCTGGCAGCGCTCGCCGCGGCCGGGACCATCGCGGATCAGCCGGTGGAGCCCCTGGCCCGACTGCTCTCGGGGGCGATGAACGAGGCCGCGCTCTGGATCGCACGGGGCGGGGACCCGCAGGCCGGGCAGCAGGCACTCGACCGGCTCCTGGCTGGTCTGCGCAACCCGGCCTGACCTCGCGCGCTCCCGCCCCGACGCCCGACGCCCGACGCCCGACGCCCGACGCCCGACGCCCGACGCCCGACGCCCGACGCCCCGCGCCTCCGACCCCACCGGCCTGCCTCGTCAGCGAACTCCTCTTCAAGAGCTACGACTTCGCACAGCCGTACGGCAAACGCCTGAGGTCGGGCGGTGCCGCTTTCACGCCTGTCCGCGTCGTCGGGGGGTGTCACACGAAGCATCGAGCAAGGCGCGTTCGGCGGGTAGGAACTGGGGCTGGTCGAGCGGCGGTCGGAGGGGACCCAGGAGGGCCGACATCCGCACCTTCGGCGTGACGAGCGAGGCGGGCGGGGACTGGAGGGCCCGATACGTCGGTCATGGCCGTCGCGGCGTGGAAGGAGCCCGCCGCGGCGTAGGACAGGCGGCTCACGTAGCGGTGCAGGAGGTGGTCGGCCAGCTTCGGGGTCTTGCCCAGGCTAGTGGTGGAGAAACGGATGTCCTGTTCGGTCGCCAGGGCCCACGCCTGGTCGATCGGGCGGGCCACGGCCCGCTGGGCCCGGCGGGCAGGGCTCGGGGCCGGGGCGGCCGCGAGTACCGCGCACAGGGCGAGGGCGCCCTTGGGGCGCCACCGACATGCCTTGTCCGTACACGGGGTTGAAGGCCGCCACCGAGTCCCCGAGCACCACGAGCCCCTCCGGCCAGTGGGGCAACTGTTCGTAGTAGTAGCGCCGGTTCGCCGGTGCTGTGGTTGCGCTGACGTCGGTCAGCGGTTCGGCGTGGGTCGGGAGCTCGGCGAGCACGAGGTGGCGCGGGGTGCGAGCGAAGGGTTCGAAGGACCGCGTGTCACGCGGGGGGTGGCCGCCGGGCGCGCCCATCAGGCTCATGTGCCAGCGGCCACATCGCCCGGCGGAACCGCACTGAGCCGGTACTGCCCCTCCGCACGACCTGCTGCACCCTCCGTACGACCTGCCGCAGCTTTTGCCTCTCCTGCGCGGTCAGCCTGCGAACCCTGACCGGTTGCGCCATCCCGCCTCCCCGCTGGTGGGAAGCGTCATCGCTTCCGACCAGCACAACGAGCAACCCGGCAAAGGTTCGCGGTCAGAGCACCAGGGCGGACCAACCCTGCGCTGCCGCAACAAGGTTGAGGGGTGCGATGCTCAGCTGCTCCCGTCCCGTCCCGTCCCGCCCCGCCGGGTGCCTCTCGAGCACCCCTCATGGACACAACAGCGCTATCCGGCCAACATCCCGACGCTTTCGACTCTCCGGACAACCGGGCATCCGGTCCCCTCCTCTCACCGCACGGGCGCAGCGAGTGCCTCTCACCGTGCCGGGCGGGCGGCTCTGCCGTCCCGTCGGCCGGGTGGCCCGCCCGCTGTCCGCTTCCTTCTCACAGCATCCGGAGAACGAGGGAACGATGACCACTACACGCACCGCCCGGCTGCGGCGTCCGCTGCTCGCCGGCACCACGGCCGTCGCCGCCATGGCCGTGACGGCCGGTTTCATGGCCGCGACGCCGGAGCAGGCGACGGCCGCGACGGGGCCCAAACTGAGTCTCATCGCGGCGACCGACTCGGTCACGCTCACCTCCTGGAAGGAGGAGCCGGGCGTCTACCTGGACCTCGGCACCTACCTGACCGCGGAGGGAACGCCGCTGGAGTTCAAGGTGACCCGGAAGTCCTACAAGCACCCGGTGACCATCACCCAGACCGTGTACGAGGGCGGCAAGGCCAAGGCCAAGACGCTGCCCCCGGGCACCGTGAAGGACTTCTCCGGGCTGCCCGGCTTCGCGGAGATCACCGTCACCGACAAGACGGGCAAGAAGGTCGTCAGCCGGACGGAGAGCTTCTGTCCGAACAACGCCAGCGGACGGGTCCGACCCGACGCGCCCTCCACCTCGAAGTATCCGGAGAGCTGTCCCACCAACGCCTTCACCCTCGGTTCCGTGTGGGGCGTCGAGAAGGGGTGGGCCGCCAACACCTACGGCGGTTCCTACACTCAGCCGGTGAAGCTCGCCGCCGGCGCGTACACGGCCAAGATCGGGATCGCCAAGAAGTACCGGGACCTCCTCGGGATCGCCGACCGGCCCGCGACGGTGAAGGTCACCGTCCAGGAGCGCAGTTGGGAGGACGGCGCCGGCGCCGCGCCCGCCCGGTCGGCCACCGCCGGGGAGCACGCAGGGCACGGCGCAGCCCACCGGGCTCCGGCCGGTCACGCCGGGCACGGGCCGGGGCACGCTCAGACCCCCGCCCAGGCCGGCGCACCGGAGACCAGCGGTGCCGGCCCCTCGTACAACGTGGGCCACGGGCCGCTGAAGGCCGCGCCGCCGGCCGTGCCGTGGGCGGTGAAGAGGCAGCAGGCCGCGCGTGCCGACATGCGCGCCGGCGACACTACCGGGCAGACCGACGGCTCGCGCCAGGCGCCCGCCCTCACACCGCAGGCCAAGCGGCCCAGCGGGAATCCCTCCGTCCCGAACGTCCCCAAGCCCGACCTGCGGTCGCTGCCGGCCTACGGCATCACCATCAGCGACGGTGGCCAGAACATCCCAGGCAAGGACTACCTGGCCTTCAGCGCCAACGTGTGGAACGCCGGCCCGGCCCAGCTCGTGGTGGACGGCTTCCGCTCGCCCGGCAAAGCCAAGATGGACGCCTACCAGTACTTCTACGACGCCACGGGCAAGCAGGTCGGCTACACCCCGACCGGCACGATGGAGTGGGACCCGCGTCCCGGCCACGTGCACTGGCACTTCACCGACTTCGCCAGCTACCGGCTCCTGAAGGCGGACAAGCAGGAAGCGGTGCGCAGCGGCAAGGAGGCCTTCTGCCTGGCCAACACCGACGCCGTCGACTACACGGTGAAGAACGCCAACTGGCACCCGTTCAACACCGATTTGGCCACCGCCTGCGGCCAGGAGAACTCCATCTCCGTCCGAGAGGTGCTGGACGTCGGCTCCGGCGACACCTACACCCAGGACCTGCCGGGACAGTCGTTCGACATCACGGACGTGCCCAACGGCACCTACTACATCCAGGTGCTGGCCAACCCGGCCAAGCGGCTGAAGGAAACCAACCTCGACAACAACAGTGCCCTGCGGAAGGTCATCCTCGGCGGCGCCCCCGGCCGACGGACCGTGACCGTCCCCGCGCACGACCTCGTGAACGCGAACTGACCTGAGAGAGCGGGTGGCGCAGCAGCCGCTGCGGCACCCGCCCTCGTCGGTCCACCGCCGTGTGCGTACTCCCCGCGTTGCTTGATCCGTTGCCCCGGGCGGATCCCACCCTCGGGGACACGGCCGATCCCCGGGGAACGGACGTCAGCGTGCCGGTTCGAGCAAACGGTGGTGTCCGTGGGTGGTCCTCGGTCCGTTTGGGTGAGCGTCGGCGCGTCCCTGGCAGGGCGGGGCTGTGGGTCGGCGGCAATCGGCCAGGGTGGGGCCGTGATTGTTCGAGAGGACCCTGTCGTGGACGGCTCGGACCCGGGCCGGTCCGACCCCGTACGTCTTAAGCTGCTGCGCCTGCTCTTCACCCTGGCCGACGCGGAGAAGGCCCGCCGCGCGGAGCAGGGCCCGATGCCCCCGACGGCAGGGGACCACGGTGCCGTGCAGCCGACGGCCGCCGGTGGGCTCGGGGCCGCGGTCACCGCGAGCATGGCCTCTCTCGGGACTGCGGAGCTGGAGCGGGAGCACCGGCGGCTGGCCAGGTCCTTCCTCCAGGAGGTCGACCGGCTCATCGCTGGATCCGGCAGCCTCCCCGGCCAGCGCGTGGACTTCCCGGGGCTGATGGCCCGGGAAGCGCGGACGAGGGGGACGGATACCGCCGGCGCCCGCGTGGCGCTGGTCTCGTTGCCGTGGATGTCACCCACCCTGCCGTCGATCCAGCTGGCGACGCTCGCGTCGGCCCTGCGGCAGGAGGGCATCGCGTCCGACGTCCACGAGGCGTACGTGGACTACGCGGCACGCATCGGGCTCAACCTCTACAACGTCCTGGGTAACCTGCTCGGCCACCTGCCGGAGTGGATCTTCTCCCAGCACTACTACGGGCCTGAGCACGGCGACCACCTCACGGGAATGCTGGAACAGCGTCCGCTGGCCGTCGGCTTCCCGTGGCCGGAGCTCGCCGACACGATCCTGGCAGCGCTGGCACCCGTCACCGAGGAGTACCTGGACGACCTCGTCAACGAGGTCGACTGGTCCGCGTACGACGTAGTCGGCTTCTCGTTGACGATCTCCCAGCTCGGCGCCTCGATGGCGTTCGCACGGCGGCTCAAGCACGCGTTCCCCTCACTGCGCATCGTGTTCGGGGGGTCGCAGTGCGCGGGTCCCATGGGCAGCACGATCATGCGGATCTGCCCGTACGTCGACGCGGTCGTGCACGTCGAGGGCGAGCAGGTGCTGGGCGAGGTGGTGCGACGGTTCCGCGACGGCCGCTCGCTGAGCGGTCTGGCGGGAGTGAGCCGTCGGACCGCGGACGGCGAGGTGGTGACCGCGCCCGCCGCGGAGCTGGTGGTGGCCGGCAGCCGGAAGCTGGAGCTGGACTACGACGCCTACTTCCAGCGGCTCGCGCGCCTCGGGCTGACGGAGAAGATGAACCCGTGGCTGCCCTTCGAGAGCAGTCGCGGCTGCTGGTACGGGCAGAAGGTGCAGTGCACGTTCTGCGGCCTCCACGACATCATGGATTTCCGCGCCTGGGACGCGGACGTCGTCCTGGCGCAGCTGGAGAGCCTCCAGGAGCGCTACGGCGTGGGGCGCTTCTACTCCATGGACCTCATCATGCCCCGGGAGTACCTGCGGACCCTCCTCCCCGAGATCGCCGCGCGCGGCCACGACTGGATGTTCTTCTACGAGATCAAGGCGAACGTGCGGCGGAGCGAGCTGGAGACGCTCGCCGCGGCGGGAGTCCGCTGGGTGCAGCCGGGCATCGAGAGCCTGGACGCCGACCTCCTGTCGCTGATGCGCAAGGGGGTCAAGCCGTACCAGAACATCCAGCTGCTCAAGTGGTGCCAGGAGCTGGGCATCTACTGCGGCTGGAACCTGCTGTTCGGTCTTCCGGGGGAGAGCCAGGCGTCCTACGCGCGGATGGCGGAGCTCATTCCCAAACTCACGCACCTCCAGCCACCGTCCGGGGGCGGCCGGTTCCAGCTGCACCGCTTCAGCCCGTACTTCGAGCAGCCGGAAGCCCACGGTGTGCGGTGGGAGGGGGCGCATCGGATGTTCGCCTACGCCTTCCCCGTCGACAAGGCGGACCTGGACCAACTGGTCTACCTCCACGACTTCACGCTGGACCCGTCGTTGGGCGAGCCGGTGGACACCTCGGAGGTGGAGGCCGCGGTCGCGGAGTGGCGGCGGGCCAACCGGGCGGGCGCGCGCCTCGAGTTCATCGAACGGCCCGACGAGGAGGGTGTCATCGTCGATCACCGCGACGTCGGGAGCCCACCCGTCCGGCATCCCCTCGACCGGGCCGGAAGCGCGCTGTACCGGCACCTCGATGCCGGTGTGGCGGAGAGACTGCTCGCCGAGAAGTTCCGGGACGAGGACCGCGACGCGTTCGAGGCGCTCGGCGGGGCGAGCGGGATGACGGGGCTGGTCGAACAGTGGCTGTCGGACGGCCTGGTGATTCGCATCGACGGGAAGATCCTCGCCGTTGCCGTCCGCGCGAGCCGGATGGCAGAGCGGAATCCCGAGCCGGTAGCGGCCGTGGCCGGGACGGTCCCCGAGGCTCCTGTCGACACCCGGACTGCAGTGATGGCGTAGTCGATCTTCGTTCCCACGACCAGGAGGAATCATGGCCTACGAGCCGAGTGAGCAGGACGCGCTGCGCGAAACCGAAGAGGCGATTCTCGAGGTCATCCGGACCATGCGCGAGGACCCTGAGCAATACAAGTCCGTCATCCGCGAGCTGGAGGCGATGAAGACGGACGAGGAGCGGGTGCACCGGCTGATCGGCTTCGCGACCGGTGAGCGTGAGCTGGCCGCCCTCCTTCCGGCCCGGTCCGGGGAGGATGCGGAGGCGGCCAGCCCCACGATCACCACGGTGACCGTGACCACAGTCCTGGTGGAGTGCTGAGGGCTGGACCTGCCGTGGTGCGCGGCGCGCCGGCGGCGGTCCCGGAAGCACCCGCCGCCCCGGCGCTCCCCGCGCTGCCCCACCCCCGCGAGCTCGGCGCCGGCAGCTCCTTCACCGAGTCCGCCCTCTGGTACGCGTGCGGGGTTCCGGCCCCGGGCATCCGTCAGGGGTGGAAGCTGTACGTTCCGATGACGCTGCTCAACGCCCGGGAGATGCTGGGCCTAGTGGCACCGCTGCTACTCGGGGCCGGCCTCCACTTCAAGTACGTGAAGGACCTCGCCACCCTGCAGCACCTCAACGCGGGGATGCACGGCTACTCCCAGATCGGGAAGTGCCTGGTCGTCTACCTGCCGGATCCGCAGGCGTCGTTCCTGGGCGTGCTCAAGGAGGCGCTCGGGCCGTACCGGGACCAGTGCCCCGCGGTGCCGTGTGCCCGGCCCTTCGGCGGCCGGCTGCCACTCTTCTACCGCTTCGGCGCGTACGTGGGCAGCACGCTCGTCCTGGACGGCCGTGAGGTTACGGACGACCGCGGCAGCCTCGCGCACGCCGTGCCCGAAGGCGTGAGGGACGTCCTCGCCGGGTTCACCGAGCCGGAGGCCGAGGACCCCGAAGTGGGGCGCTTCCTGCGCCGCTACCCCGCCTTCCGCGCACTCGCCCAGCAGGGCAAGAGCGGGGTCTTCCACGCCATGGACGCGACGGCGGCAACGCTGCGGCAGGTCGTGCTGAAAACCGGCTATCACCGCGGGCAGCTGCAGCCGGACGGCACCGACGGCTGCGACCTGCTGCGCCGGGAAATCGCCTGCTACCGGCTCCTCGCCGAACGCCGACTGGACCGGATGGCCCCGGCGCTGCTGGATACGCTGGACGTCCCGCGCAAGGTCGTCCTCGTCCTGGAGTACGTCGACGGGCCGAACTTCCTGCACCACAAGCTGAACGGGCGGCTGCGCCCGCGCCACCTCGAGCAGGCGTGGCTGCTGCTCGAACGGTTTCATGCGGAAGGCGTCTACCTGGGCGACGCCAAACTGGCGAACTTCCTCGTGGGCCCGATCGCCGATGCCGATGCCGATGCCGAGATCGAGATCGACGAGTGTGTGCGCGTGGTCGACCTGGAGGGGGCGGGGGTGATCGGCGATCACGCTCCGCCGATCCGCACGTTCTTCATCTCCCCCGAGCCGGAGGATCCCCGGCGCTCGGACCTTGCGCACTTCCTCGTCTCTGTGCTCTACCCATACGACCAGGCAGGGAAGAGCTGGGCCAACAGACGCGTCGACTTGCGCGCCTGTCTTGAACGGGAGCCGGCAGACGATGCGGAGGCGTGGGCGCTGGAGCGCTTGCGCGTCCTCTTGGACGAGGCGCAGCCAACTCTCTGAGCCCGGGCAGGCCACGCGCTGGGGGCGGATCGGGACAGGGGGAGACGCGTTCTTGCCCGCGCGCTCGGCGGGCGCTTGGCTGCCGCGCGAGGGGCGGGATCGCGCCATGTGCGAATGGGACCCGCACTCAACTTCCGGGACCGGGATGACGGCCCTATGCTCCTGCGTTGGACATCGGGTTACCGCTGGTAAAGGGGTTGGGGCATGGGCCGTCCGGGTACCTCACGACGCACCTTCGTGGCCGGCGTGGCCGCCACGACCGGAGCGGTAGCCGTCGGGGCGGTCGCTCCTGGCGCCGCACCGGCTGTCGCCGCGGAGCCGTCCGCGCCGCAGTCCGTGGCTGTTCTCGGCGGTGGGGTCGCGGGACTGACCGCCGCCCACGAACTGGCCGAGCGCGGCCTCCGCGTCACCGTCTACGAGCGCCGCGCGCTGGGTGGCAAGGCCCGCTCCATGGACGTACCGGACAGTGCGCACGGCAGCCGGCGCCCGCTCCCCGCCGAGCACGGCTTCCGATTCATCCCCGGCATCTACCACAATCTCCCCGACACGATGCGGCGCATCCCCTTCCCGGGGAACGCCAACGGAGTCTGGGACAACCTCGTGGCTCCGGCCGAGATGTCCTTCGCCCGAACCGGCCGTGAGGACCTGCGCATCCCGCTCCCCTGGCCGGGCCACCGGCCCGCCGAGCTCACCCTCGACGAGATCCGCGGCGCCCTGACCGCCCTCCTCGACACCGCCCGCTCCATCCCGCTCCACGAGGCCGCGTACTTCGTCAACCGCTTCCTCGTCTTCCTGACCAGCTGCGACGAGCGGCGCGACGAGGCGTGGGAGCGGACACCCTGGTGGGAGTTCCTGCGGGCCGAGCGGATGAGCTACGACTACCAGCGCATCCTGGCCGTCGGACTGACCCGCAACATCGTCGCGACGAAGGCCGAGGAGGCCAGCACCCGTACGGTCGCCACCCTCCTGGAGGCTTTCACCTTCAACGCCTTGGGGCGCGGCGCCGACGGGCCCCTCGACCGGATCCTGAACCTGCCGACCAACGAGGCATGGATCGATCCCTGGGTGGCTCATCTGACGAGCCTCGGGGTGGAGTTCCGTATCGGCTGGACCGTGAGGGAGCTGGCCTACGACTCCGGCTCCCGGCGGATCGCCGCGGTCGTCGTCGAAGATCCACAGGGCGTCCGTCGCTCGGTGACCACCGATCACTACGTCTCCGCGATGCCGGTGGAGCACGCCCGGAGGACCTGGGGTGCGGCCCTGCGGGCCGCGGACCCGCAGCTGGCACGGTGCGACAAGCTGGAAACGGACTGGATGACGGGCATCCAGTTCTATCTCACCGAACACGCGCCGCTGCTCGCCGGACATGCCAACTGCATCGACTCCCCTTGGTCCTTGACGGCGATCCAGCAGGCGCGCCACTGGCCGTCCCGCGACTTCCCCGCCGACTACGGTGACGGAGCCGCCGTCGACTGTCTCTCGGTGGACATCTCGGAATGGGACCGCCCCGGCGTCCTCTACGGCAAGACGGCCAAACAGTGCACGCGCACGGAGGTCGCCCGGGAGGTCTGGGCGCAGTTGAAGGCCGCGTTCAACGACACCGGCCGTACGGTCCTGAAGGACAGCGCGCTGCACTCCTGGTTTCTGGACCCGGGCGTCGACGGCCTCGGCACGCCGAACCCGACCAACGAGGACCAGCTCCTCATCCATCCGGTCGGCACGTTCCATCATCGACCGAAGGCCGCCACCAAGATCCCCAACTTCTTCCTGGCCGGCGACTACGTGGCCGTCGACATCGACCTGGCGACGATGGAAGGCGCCAACGCCTCCGCCCGCCAAGCCGTCAACGCCCTGCTCGACCGGACGGGCTCGGCCGCCGCGCGCTGCGAGGTGCGGCCGCTCTTCCGGGCCCCGGAGCTGGAGGGGCTCAAGCGCCACGACCGTCTGCGCTACCGCCTCGGTCTGCGGAACGCCCTCGATGTGGGCTGAGGTTGGGGCCCGGCGGCCCGGCGGCCCGGCGGCCCGGCGGCCCGGCGGCCCGGCGGCCCGGGGCCAAGGCCGGGCTGGACCCGTGATGGTCAGGGCGGAGAGCTTGGGCGGCGTTGATGAGGAGCTCGGCGACATCCGTGACGTGTTGCCCTTGTCGTCCGAGCATTGGATCGTGACTGCATGGGCTGGTATCGGCGAGAAAAGCCGTACGAACGGCCCGGCTCGCGATGGCCAGACGGGCGTGATCCTCATCCTGGGCATGGTGCTCATCATGTCCGGGCTGACTCGCCCGCGTTGAGGGTGATGACCGGAAGGGCCCTGCGCACGGCCGCCGACTCCCGTGCGAATGGGCCAGGTCTGAAGAGGCCTGGCCCCGGGGGCCTTTCGGTGCTTCCGAGGACCGGTCGCCGAGATTCTCGGGGCGCACGGGCGTCTGGGGCCGGCCGCTGCCGAGCGGCACTCCGCTGTGGTCGGGCACGGGCCCCGGACGTCCGGGCCCGTCCGCCGGGCTCAGCCCCGCAGCATGCCCAGGGCCTTGGCCCCGAGGTCCAGGGCCTCGTCGGGCGAGTCGACCGACTGCTGGAGGTCGACGAAGCAGCCGTCGGCGCCGGTGTCCCGCACGCCCGCGAGCACGGCGGCGATCGCGTCCGCCGTGGCGCCGGGTGCGGGGTTGTGCCGGATCTGCCGCCGCAGCGTCCCCGGGTCGCGGCCCGCCTCCTCGGCGGCTCGCCGCGCCACGTCCCACAGGCCCTCGGCCGCCCCCGGCGGCAGGACGGCGCCGACCCAGCCGGCCGCCCGGCGGCCGACCCGGCGCAGGGCGGCCGGGCTGAAGCCGCCGAGATAGACCGGCGGTCCCGCGGGCTGGACGGGGCGGAGGCCGACATACGAGACGGGGATCGTCCAGTGGGGCCCCTCGTGGCCGAACTCCTCCTGGGTCCAGAAGCCGTGGAGGACGTCGAGCAGCTCGTCGAGGAGGGCGCCGCGCCGGCCGAAGTCGGCGCCGACGGCGGTGTACTCGTCCCGCAGCCAGCCGATGCCGAGACCGACGTCGAGGCGTCCGCCGCTGACCTGGTCGAGCGAGGTGAGGGAGCGGGCGAGCAGGGCCGGCGGGTACCAGGGGCCGTTGAGGGTGCTCATGCCGAGCCGGGCGCGGGAAGTCGCGCCGGCGGCGACGGTGAGCACGGTCAGCGGGTCGAGGAAGGTCTTGTACTGGTGGGGGTACGGGTTCTCCGGGGTGTGCCCCGGATAGAGGTCGCTGGGGGCGACCGGGGTCAGGGCGCGGTCGCCGACCCAGAACGAGTCGAACCCGGCGTCCTCGGCGTCCCGCGCGAAGGCTGCGATGCGGTCGGCGCGGGCGTGGGTGCCGTACTGGGGCAGTGCGATGCCTATCTCCATGACCTCATCCTGGACAGCGGGAGGGCCCGCGACACGAAGGGGTCGACGTGTGACCCCCGACACATGACTGCTCTTCGGGTGGGGGCCGAGGCCCGTCGGCCGGTCGACCGCGGGGCGGGTGCCGCCTGCATGCCCCGTGCCGTCGGCCGACCGCCTCGGCAGCTGCCCGCCGATCCCGCCCGCGCCCTCAGCCCGAGATCGTCCGGAGCGGCACGCGACCTCAAGCGGCGCGCGGCTACCGCGAGGCGGCCCGTGCGATCCCGCCGCGGTTCGTCCGCAGGCCGTCCGGCTCCACATCGAGAGGTTCGGTGTGGGGCAGGACGGACGACGAGCGGCGGTCGGACCAGGATCTGCGCTGAGGTCCAGGCCCCCACCAGCGGCGCGCCGCTGGCCGTCACGACCGTGCGGGATGACCGCGACCCCCCCCGACGGTGCGGGGTGGCCGGTCGGTTGAACGCGACCGGTCACCTCGGCCGTGGCTGTCGGTCAGGCCCGCGGGGCGCGTGGCTCCAGTCGGAACTCGAAGCCAAGGGTGCCCGGGTCGAGTGCGGTCGCGCCGCCGTCGACGGTGAGCACCGCACCGTTGACGAACGAGGCGGCGGGCGACAGCAGCCAGGTGATGGCCTCCGCGACCTCTTGCGGCTCGCCGGGCCGGCCGGCGGGCAGTACCCGGGTCACCTCCTCGTACGCCGCTTCCAGACCGTTCCCGTCCAGGCCCGCCTCTTCGGCGAACCGGTTCATTCGGCGGTCAGCCATGTCGGTGCGCACCCAGCTTGGGCACACGGTGTTGGCGCGCAACCCCGTGCCCCCGTAGTCGACCGCGAGCGAGCGGCACAGCTGGAGCAGCGCCGCTTTGGAGGTGGCGTAGGCGGCGTTCCCGACGCCGTTGCGCAGGGCGGACACCGAGGCCACCGCGACTACCGCGCCGCGGGCGTCGAGCAGGTGCGGGAGCGCGGCGCGCAGCAGCAGGAACGGACCGGTGAGGTTGGTCCGCATGACCTCGTCCCAGTCCTCCAGGGTCACCTCGCCCACCCCGCCGCCCCGCCCGATGCCGGCGTTGAGCACCAGACCGTCGAGCCGCCCGTACGCGCCGACCACCGTCTCGACGAGCGAGGCCACCGCGGCGGGGTCACCGATGTCCGACGGTACGGCCAGGGCGCCGGTCTCCTCGGCGACCAGCCGCAGCGGCTCGGGGCGGCGCCCGGACACCGCCACCTTGTGTCCCGCCCGGGCCAATGAATGCGCGGTCGCCGCCCCGATCCCCGTTCCGCCTCCGGTCACCAGGTACACGCGCTCGTCCGCCATGTCCGCCGCCTCTCCCGTGTCTCGTCCGCCGTCCCCCGTCCCGGTGATCTTAGGCGCGCGCCGCCCCGGGGCCGGGCGCCACCAGGAGGGGCGCCGCTCGCTCGCTTGCCCGGCGGTGGAAGGCCGGCACAGGCCGGAGCGGGCTCGTCAGGTGTCAGGGGCCCGGGGAGCCGTCCCGGGAGCTCGGGGAGATGCCGCCGGAGGCGGTGTGCGTTTCCCGGCCCGTCCAATGAGGGGGCTCCGAGGTGAGTGATCCCCGCCGGTTCTGTATGGTCGGCGAGCCGCTCTGCCCGCTCCACGTCCATGACCACGGTGTACCCCCGCGTTCGGCCCGACGGTTCCGAAACGCGTACGAGGTCGTCGTACCGGGCAAAGGTCCCGGGCATTCTCCTTCACGGCTGCCTGCGGTCTGGCAGATCGAATGAAGTCGATTTCCACGGATGCGAGCAAGGGGGCGATCCTCGCGCATTGCCAGCCGGCGGGCTGATCCGCTTCCGACGACTCGGAGCCGCCCGACCACCGGGCAAAATTGCATGAGTCGCGAGAGCAGAGGACCATGTTTTCTCATGGATCCCGGGGGCGGTAGACCGGCCATGAGGGCCGGTGTGCGGTTCGGATCTTGCCTGGTACCGCGAGCGGAAGCCCGAGGAACGGAGGTCCCGTTCCAGTAGGCGCGCCCGCGTCCCGAGGACCGCTTCCTCCCCCTCCGCGCCGTACCGGCCGAGTTCCCGGCCGGAAGTCGGCCGATCGGCCGAAAAAGGGTGCATGCTGAGCACCAACAGCGGTCGAGTTCCTGTTCTGGAGGTCGAAAGAATGAACGGCGGCGAGGGAAGACGGCGCCTGGCCGCCCGAGCTTCGGCCGGAAAGGGTGCCGCGGCGCACCGCTCGGCCGGAGCCCGCAGACGACTCGCCCGGGGTGGCGGCGAGGTCCCGCTCGACCGGCTCACCACGCGAGGCCGGCTCGCTTGGCTGAACTCCGCCGGTTCCAGGATCGGCACCACCCTCGACCTGGAACGCACGGCCCAAGAGCTGGCCGAGTTCACCGTGCCCCGCTTCGCCGACGGCGCCGCCGTCGACATCCTGGACAGTGTCCTGCGGGGCGACGAGGGCGCGCAGTGGACGGGTACGGGTGTCCCGCTCATGCGGGCCACCGCGCTGTGCGCCGTCGAGGAGCTGTCTTCCCTGGAGCCCACTCCGGTGGGCGAGACCTCCGTCCGCGCCGAAGAGACGCACGAGACGCTGCTCCACCGCTACTGTCTGCGACAGGGCAAGCCAGTGCTGGTCAGCCGCATGAGGAACGACGACTTCATCAAGGTCGCGCCGACGGAGAGTGCCGCGGCGAAGATGCGAGCCGCCGGAGTGCACAGCTATCTCGCCGTGCCGCTGATCGCCCGCGGGCTGTTGCTCGGCAGCGCGGACTTCGTCCGCGGCCCCGGAACACCACCGTTCTCCACCACAGACCTCGCACTGGTGAAACAGCTGGCCTCCCAGGCCGCCGTCTACATCGACAACGCCCGGCTGTACGGGCGCGAGCGCGAGCACGTCGTCTCGTTGCAACGCGCACTGCTGCCGCGCGCGACCCCGGTGACGCCAGGGCTGCGCGTGCACTCCGAGTACGCGCCCTCGACGGCGCACCACGGCGTGGGTGGGGACTGGTACGACATCATGGCTCTGCCCGGCGGACGTACAGCCCTCATGGTGGGCGACGTCATGGGCCACGGGCTGCCCGCGGCCGCCACGATGGGGCGTCTGCGGACGGTGGCCCGCACCCTGATGACCCTGGACATGGCTCCGGAGCGCGTCCTGGCCCGGCTCGACCTCGCCACGCGTGACCTGGAGGACGAGCAGGTCGCCACCTTCCTCTGCGCCGTGTTCGACCCGGCAGACTCCACCTACACGCTGGCCAGCGCCGGGCACCTGCCGCCGCTGTTCCTTGACGGACACGGCTCCGCCGAGTTCGTGGACGTACCCGTCGGCGCGCCGCTCGGGGCCGGAGTGATCCCGTATGACCCGATCCGAGTCAAAGTGCCGAGGGGCGGCAACCTGGTGATGTACACGGACGGGCTCGTCAAGTCCCGGCGCGCGGACATCGACCACCAGTTGGAGCGTCTGCGCTCCACGGCGTGCGGCCTGGCATCCGAGGCTCTCGAAGCCGGCGGCCTGATCGAGCGCGCCCCGGCCGACGCCACCCGTTTCGACGAGGCCGTACTCATCGTCGCGACGGCCGTCTCGGACGTCCCGGCCGACCTGCGCGAGTGGCAGTTGCCGCAGGAAGGGCGAGCGGCGTCCGTCGCCCGGAGCCTGGTCACGGACCAGCTCGCCGAGTGGGATCTGACGGAGCTCGCCGACGTCTTCGAACTCGTCGTCTCCGAACTCGTCGGCAACGCCCTGCGCTATGGCAACGGGCCCGGCAGACTCCGGCTGCTGCGCGGCGACCGACTTGTCGTGGAGGTCTCGGACACGGGCCCCGATCTGCCCCAGATCCAGCACGCGGATCTCAGTGACGAGGGCGGCCGAGGTCTCCAGCTCATCAACATGTTGTGCCGCCGATGGGGTTCCTGCCGCACCGTGACCGGCAAGGTGGTGTGGGCGGAACAGAACCTGCCCTCCTGAGGACGGCCGGAACGCCTACGCCAAGACCACCGGAGCCGCTGTACGGTCACCGGGCGAGCGGCTTCGACTACGCCGCCGGACCGCTCCCCGAGGCCTTCGAACCCTGGGGGAGCCCCCTGGGGTCCGCCTCGCTCCCGGAGGTCGCCGCGTGCAACACCCGGAGGGCGACCAAGAGGACGCCGATGTCATCCACATAGACCGGGTCCGGGAGCAGGTCGATCGGCGAGATCGTGTAGACCACCGCTGCCCAGAACAGGGCCTTGGACCGCAACGGGACACCGGCGTCCAGCAGCAGCCTCCGAGCCTGGAAGACGCGGACGAGCAGAACAGCCGCGAATCCCGCCGCGACGAGCACGAGAACCACGGCCACGATGAGCCAGAGGGAGCTGTCCATGCTGCTCTCCTGCCCCGTAGTGCTCCAGGCCGTGCGGTCGTGCGCGGGCTGTTACAAGGCTACGACGTCGGGACCGCAGCCCGGCTCCATCGGCCGTGCCCGTCGTCGGCTCATGTCGGGCCGATCCGGTGCCACCGGCGGGTGGCGGACGATCGTGGAGTCGACCGACACCGGCCAGTCGATGTCGCCCGCCGTGTCCGCCCTCGCCTGAGCGGTGCGGAGCCCTCCGGTCGACCGTTCCGTCCGCCGCCCACCTGCGGAAACGGGTGTGGAGCGTGGCCCACGGCCCGTATCGCTCGGGCAGCTCCCGCCAGGCCGTCCCGGTGCGGAACTTCCACACGATCTCGTTCAGGATCCTGCGGTCGGTACGGCCCCGCCGCGCCCCGCCCGCGCTGTGTGGTGGCCGTCCGGACTGGACCGAGCGCACTGCGGTCTCGACCGCTCGGAAGGATGATAGGACCATGGAAGGGCTACCTTTCGCTCCTCTCGCCGGGGCGGACGAAGGCGGGCTCCTCGGTCCGCCCCCGGCCGCTTTCGCCTTGATTGCCGTAGACGGAGTGCTCGTCGGGTGGAGTCGTGAGGCCGAGGCCCTGCTCGGATATCCCGCTTCGCAGGTACTGGGACGCCGGGCGGCGGACCTGCTCGTCACCCCGCACGCCGATCGCGACAGATCGGAAGAGCGGCGACTGGATCAGCGGCTGCGGTTCGGTGGCACACGCAGTGCCGTCGTGGACGTGCGCCACCGTAGCGGACACACCGTGCGTGTGGCGGTGACTCTACGTCCCCTGACCCCCGCCTCCGACGAGGACTCCACCGGCCGGGCCCCCTCCGCCGTCCTCATGGCGGCCGAGCTGGAGGGGCTGCGCTGGTGGGAGACCCGACAGGCGATGCTGCAGGGGCTCGTGACCCAGTCGCCGGTGACACTGACCATCTACGGCCCCGGCGCGCGCCTTTTGTGGGCCAACGCATCCAGTGTCCGGGAGCTCGGCGGCGACCTCGCAGCAGCGCTGGGCCGCTCCATGAGCGAACTCTTTCCCGGCGATGTCCTCACCACCGAGCATCTGGCGCCGCCCGAGGACTTCGTCCAACAGATCCTCGAGACCGGTGAGCCGGTCATCGACGTGCATTTCCGAGGGCGCGCCCCGGCCGACCCGCGGCGTGAGCACGTCTGGTCCTCGTCTTATTTCCGACTGCTGGACGGCCGGGGAGAGCCGGTGGGCGTGTGCGAACAGTCCATTGACGTCACCGACCACTACCGTGCGCAGCAGCGCCTCGCGCTCCTCGCTGAGGCCGGTGCGCGGATCGGGGCGACGCTCGACCCGTCCGGAACGGCAGTGGAGCTCGCCAAGATCGCCGTGCCGCAGTACGCCGACGTCGTGCTGGTCGACGTGGCGGTAGAGGTGCTCGAGGGAGAGGAACCGAAGCCCGTCACGGCATGGGACCTGATACGCGTGGCCGATTCCGACGGAGACCCCTCCCGGGTGGGCGAGCGGGTCGCGTACGCCGCCGGATCGTCGCAGGCCGAGAGCCTGGCAGGGGGCCGTGCGACCGCGGACGCCGTGGTCGCGCCGACACGACTGTACGTCCCGCTGATCGTGCGGGGGACGCCATTGGGCCTTGTCACCTTCGTGCGGGGCGACGACTCGGAACCCTTCGGCGACGGCGATCGGGCGGTGGCAGAGGAGCTGGCGTCGCGGACCGCCGTGTGCATCGACAACGCCCGGCGGTACCGACGAGAGCGGACCGCCGCGCTCATGCTTCAGCGCAGTCTGCTGCCACGCTCGCTGCCTGAGCTGAGCGCGGTCGAGGCGGCGAGTCGCTACCTGCCCGCCGACAGCCACCTCGGCGCCGGCGGCGACTGGTTCGACGTCATTCCGCTGTCCGGCGCACGTGTCGGACTCGTTGTGGGGGACGTTGTCGGTCACGGGCTGGGAGCCGCTGCCACCATGGGGCGCTTGCGCGCGATGGTGCGCACCCTGGCCGAGCTGGACCTCGCGCCTGACGAACTCCTGGCCCGGCTGAACGATCAGGTCGGCAGGGACGCGTCGGACCAGAACGTGAAAGGCTCGGACGGCAGTCGCGCCGTCGGAGCGACGTGCGTCTACGGGATCTACGATCCGGCTTCCCGAACGAGCACCTGGGCGGCGGCGGGACACCTGCCGCCGGCCGTGGTGCAGCCGCACGGCCCCGTCGAATTCCTTCGTCTGCCACCGGGGCCTCCTCTGGGCGTGGGGCGGCTTCCCTACGAGGGCGCGGAGGTGGCGCTCGCCGCGGGAAGCCTGGTCGTCCTGTTCACCGACGGCCTCGTGGAGGCCCGGGGGCAAGGAATCGACGCGGGGTTGGACCGCTTGGCGGCTGTACTCGGGGAGCAGCGAGGATCGTCGTCCGACCTGTTGTGCGCCCAGATCGTCGCGGAGCTGGTGTCGGACCATGTGCGGGACGACGCGACGCTCCTTGTCGTGCGCACCCGTGCGCTGGACGCACGCCAGGTGGCGGAGTGGGAGCTGCCCTCGGACCCCGCGCTCGTCGCACGCGCACGTTCGATGGCCGCGGAACAGCTTGCGCGGTGGGGACTGGACGAGCTGGCCTTCACCACGGAACTGGTGGTCAGTGAGCTGGTCACCAACGCGATCCGTCACGCCTCCGGCCCGATCGGTCTGCGCTTGATCTGGGACCGTTCTCTCATCTGTGAGGTCTCCGACTCGCAGCACACCTCACCGCATGCCCGTTACGCCGGCAGCGACGAGGAGGGCGGACGTGGACTGTTCATGGTCGCCCAGCTCACCGAGCACTGGGGCACGCGATACATGCCGGCAGGTAAGACGATCTGGGCGGAACAGGCCTTGCCCGTGCCTTGACAGCCACGCGCCGCCCGCCGTGGGTGGAGGAGTTCGAGGCATTCCAGGCCGTCGCCTCGGAAGGCGGCGAAAGCCCAGCCGGTGAGAGCCTCCAGGGCTCGTGGGGCGACACCTCGCCCACGTGCATGGCTCACGGCGTGCGCAGCCGTACGGCCAAGGCGGCGATGTCATCGTCGAGGCTGCCTCTGCTGTGACGGAGGAGGTCGTGGTGCAGGGCCGTGAGCAGATCACGGGGAGGTGTGGGGGGCTGTCGGCGCATCCACGCTGTCAACGGGAAGAACTCACCGTCCCGGGCGCGGGTTTCGGCGATCCCGTCCGTATAGAGGAGGAGAAGTTCGCCGGGAGCGAAGTCGAAGGAGTCCGCACGGTACTGGTCGCCGAGCAATTCCGCGAGGCTGAGCAAAGGCGAGGGGACGGACGGCTCGAGGATGCGCACGCTCTTGAGGCTGTGGATCAAGGGCGGCGGGTGTCCGCAGTTGACGATGGTGATGTGGCTGCCTTGATGCGGGATCTCGACGAGCAGCGCGGTGGCGAAGCGTTCCATCGGCGCCTCGGGTGGATGGGCGGCGTTGTGCCGGGCACAGCTGGCGTCGAGCCTGCGGGCGACGTCGGTCATGGAAGCCTCGCCGTGTGCCGCCTCTCGGAAGGCGTTGACGATCGCCGCGGCCGCCCCCACTGCGGGCAGGCCTTTGCCCCGCACGTCGCCGATGAGCAGCCGTACCCCGTACGGCGTATCGACCACCTCGTAGAAGTCCCCGCCGATGCGGGCTTCCGCGGCGGCCGCGAGGTACAGCGATTCGATCTCGACGTTCCGGAAACGGTGCGGCAGGGGCCGCAGCACCACCTGCTGGGCCGCGTCGGCGACGAGCCGTACCTGAAAGAGGGTGCGTTCCCGTTGAAGCCGGACATGGCTTCCGTATGCGGCGGCCACGGTCACTGCGATGATCCCCCCGCACGTCCACCACGTCCCGAGATCGGGGAAGACGAGGCTGAGGCCGATCATCAGAAGGAGGCAGACGGTCCCGAGGAGGACGGTCGGGAGGACCGGCCACATGGCGGCGGCCAGAGCCGGCGCCGCGGGCAGGAGGCGGCTGAAGGCCATCTCCGGCGGAGTTGCGTAAGCCAGGCTGGCGATCACGACGGTCAGAATCACCGGCGACAGCCGCACGAGCCTGCCGTAGCCGTAGCTCCGACGGAGCCGCGGCCGTCCGGACTCGATCATGAATCCCAGACTATCCGCGAGGGGCCCGCTCAGCGACGCGACGAGTGGGCTCCGCGTGTGACAGGCCCGGGCTGGTCAGGGCCGGGTTCGGCGCTGTTCTGATCATGCGGCGGGTGCGAGGTTGTGCAGGTGGGCGACGGCCTGGACCGCGTGACCTGCACGTTCGCCGAGAACCGGTGGGTGCGTGAGGACGCGCCGGTCTTACGGTCACGGACCGGGATCAGGGGTGCCGTCCACGATCCACAACCGTTCCACCGCGTCCGCCGGGCGGGTGGCCGGCTCGATCGCGAGCAGCGGTCGCAGCCGCTGGATGACGCGGCAGACCGTTGCCGGCGAGCAGCCGAACGGATGCGTGCTGGTCGCCACCGGCTCCTGAACGGCGTCGGCGTCATCCTGGGCGGTTGCGGGTTCCTGACCGGGCGGCGCTGGCCGGCATCCTGTATGTGCTGCGGACGGGTGTGGCCTGGCGTGATGTTCCCGCGGAGATGGTGGGCTGTTCCGGGGCGACGGCGTGGCGCAGGCTGCGGGACTGGACCGAGGCAGGCGTGTGGCCGCGCCTGCACGCCGTCCTGCTGGGTGAACTTCGCCGTGCCGGCCTGCTCGACCTGGACGACTGCGCCGTCGACGGCTCGCACGTCCGGGCGCTGAAAGGGGGGATCACGTCGGCCCCTCGCCGGTCGACCGTGCCCGCCCCGGTTCAAAGCACCATGTGATCGTCGACCGTCACGGGACCCCGCTCGCCGTCACACTCACCGGCGGCAACCGGCACGACGTCACCCCAGCTCTTGCCGCTGCTCGACGCCGTCCCGCCGATCCGGGGCCTGCGAGGTCGGCCTCGCCGCACGCCCCGGCGGCTGTATGCCGACCGGGGCTACGACTTCGGCAAGTACCGCCGTCTGCTGTGGAAGCGCGGCATCAAGCCCGTGATCGCCCGACGCGGTGTGCCCCACGGCTCCGGACTCGGCACGGTCCGCTGGGCGGTTGAACGGGCCTTCGCCTGGCTCCACCAGTTCAATCGGCTACGCATCCGCTACGAGCGACGCGCCGACCTCCACCAGAGCCTCCTCGTCCTGGCCTGCGGCCTCATATGCCTACGCCGCCTCCAACCGTTCACGGCCGGTTCCCGGCCAGACGGAAGACCGGGGCCGATCCGGCTGACGTTGGCTGCTGTACGGGACCCGCACGGATCCCAGCCGCGTCCGGCCTCGTCCGACACCCTGCCTCGGAGGCGAACGCGGCGCGCTCGCCGATGCGTTCGCCGACGGCGGCGGGCCAGACGGCCCCGGTGGCGCGCTCCTCGGTGAGCTCGACGAGATCGGCGGCGGTGGGCCGGTCGGCGGGGTCCTTGGCGAAGCAGCGCCGGAGGAGCGCGGTGAGCTCGGGGTCGGCGTCCGTGAGCTGCCCGACGTCGGGCTCGCCGTGGACGACCCGGTAGAGGAGGTCGGGCCCGGACCCGTCACCGAACGGGGGCCGCCCGTTGGCCGCGTACAGCACGAGACTGCCGAGCGCGAACACATCGGCGGCGCCGGTGAGTTGCCGGTCGGCGACGGCCTGCTCGGGGGCCATGCAGGCGGGCGTCCCGATGAGCATGCCGGTCTTCGTCAGACGGCTCTGGTCGGCGGCGTGGCCACGCCGAAGTCGACGAGGGAGAGGCCGCCGCCGGTCAGCATGACGTTGGACGGCTTGAGGTCGCGGTGCACCATGCCGGCACCGTGCACGACCCGCAGCCCCTCGGCGGCGTGCCGCAGGAGCCGCTACAGGGCGTCGACGGGCAGCGGCCCGCCCTGCAGCCGGATGGCCTCGTTGAGGGTGACCCCGGGATGAACTCGGTCGCGAACCACGGCGGCTTGGCCGTGCGGTCGCTCGCGAGGAGCTTCGTGTTGGCCCCGGCGGGCAGCCGCGCGAGATTGTCCAGCTCGTGCCCGAAGTGACTGAGGAAGTCCGCGTCCTCGGCGAGCACGGGCAGGACCCGCTTCACCGCCGCGAACTTCCCCGGCACGGCACCGAGATAGACCCGCCCCATGCCACCGGACCCGAGCACCCCCAGCAGCCGGAAAGCTCCGATCTGCTGGGGATCCCCCTCCTCCAGCGGCATGGCCCCACTGCCGTCGAGCGTGAACGGTCCCGAGTTTTCTTACAGTTCCCCCTGCATGCGCCACACCGTAGCTGAGCGTGTTTCAACTCTGTACGGAGCCCAAGTAGGGGTTTGGGCAACGGTGTTGGCGTCCTACGCCTGCTGTGCCGCGATCCTCGCGCGGATCACCGCTTTCTTCGCTTCGCCCAGCGTGGTGCTCCGTTCGAGCTCGTCAAGGCTGGCCTGATGCAGCGGATGCGAGGAGTGCCGGAAGTCTTCGGCCGTCGCGAGGGCGCCGCCGTCGCTGCGTGCCTCGGCGAAGAAATACGCGATCGCGTCGCGGAGCATCGCCCGGTCCCGCTCTCCGAAGGGGCCCTCCCACGCCCCGTTGGGGACCTTCTGGTCGTCCTCCCTGGCCTCGCGGAGGAAAGCCCGTCCGTACTGCGGACCGAGGATCGCTTCCAGCTTGCCACCGCGCTCCCAGCCCTTGGACGGGTACTTCTCCACGTCCGTCTCGTTGTCCACCGTCTGGCCGCTCTTGGGCCTGGCCTGGTTCGGGGAGATGTCGATCGACAGGGTCTTGATCCCGGCGAAGGCGAACTGGTCGGTGACGCCGCTGCGCATGCCGACCGCGCCGATGATGGTGAAGTTCTCCTTGAGGTAGTGCAGCAGCGCCAGCTCGGAGCGGCGGCCCGTCATCCCGGGCCACTCCCAGTACTTGAGCAGGTGCGGCCCGTCGACGGTGGCCGGATCCGGATACCCGCCGATGAGCACGGGCCGCGCGCCCCCGAGATCGGGGTGATTGCTGATCATCTCCTGGAGCTGGGCCAGACCACTCCGCCCGGTGTCGAGCGCGGGGGCGTTCCCCTCCCCAGTGTGGCCGCTGTCCCGGTAGTTCACGATGACGTACCGGACGCCTGTCTGGAACCTGCCCAGCGGGTGACCGGCCGTCGTGCGAGCGTCGTTGAAAGCCTGCTCGGTGGCCTGATCAGGAGCCGCGTAGTCGCGGTAGAACTCCTGCATCCGCTCCTCGCGGCCCGCGACGTTCAGCCCCGGCATGCCGCTCCTGAACTTGTTGGTGGAGAGGTTCTCCCCGCCGCCGTGCGCGAGCCCGAGACTCTCCCCGGACTTCTTGGTGAAGAAGACCCGGTTGGGCCCCAGGTCCTCGTGGAGCTGGTACATGTGGAGGGCTTTGCGGGCGATGGCGCGCTTGGCGCGGGGGCGGTTGCCCCTCTCCCTGGTGATGTCTCCGGCGGTAGTGGCGCCGATTCTCTCCTCAAGGTCGGTCTCGTGGGCGTCCAGCCGATCCTGCTCCACGGCGATGTCAGCGTCCACTTGGGCCTTGCGCCATTGCTTGATGGTCTTTGCGTCGGTCATGCCCTCTGGAGGCGTCCGGTCGCCGGATCCTCGCTGGAGCCGCGTCTTGGTGGTCTTGAACTCCGCCGTTCGCGTCGCTCTCGGCCCTATCTCGTCCGCCATCAACCTGCTGCGCACGGAGCCGGAGATCCGATTGACGTCGGCCACCTCGTCGAAGTCGTCCAGCAGGCCGTACATGAGGAGCTTGAGGTTCGGGTCGAGGAGCATGGCGGCCCGGACGTGGTACATGTCGCCGGAGTGCCCCGCGTTCACGACGAGGGTGTTGTCGGCCGTCAGTCCGTTGGCGTTAGCTTCCTGCGCGGTCCTGATCTCGGTGCCGTACGCCGGTGCGGTCGTGACCACCGCCTCCTGCGCGACCGGTGCGGAGGACGAGGACGTCGTCTCCTCCTGCTCCGTCAGCACCCGCTGAACGGAGGGCTGCGTGCTTCCGGTCGCGCGCTGGACGGGCTGCGCGGGAGCCTGCGCCGCCGGAGCCGCACCCGACAAGGCGCGCCGGGCGTTCGCCTCGGCCTCCCGCTCGAAGCGGTCCGAGGGGTCGGAGACGCGCAGACCGGAGCCGTTGTCCGTGCCGGAGACCGGGCCCTGACGCTGCTGGATGACGTGCGTCAGCTCATGCGCGAGGGTGTGGCGGTCGCCGCCGCCGTCGCCGATGACGATGTGGTTGCCGGAGGTGTACGCGCGGGCGCCGACCTCGGCTGCGGACGCGCGGGCGGCGCTGTCGTTGTGCACGCGCACGTCGGAGAAGTCGGCGCCGAGCCGGGACTCCATGTCGGCGCGGGTGCCGTCGTCGAGGGGGCTCCCGGAGCTGCGCAGGACGCCGTGCACGGCGGAACGCTGTACGGGGGCGGGCGCGGCCTCGGAGCTCTGCGCGTGGCCGCAGCCGGCGCCGTGCTGGTGCCGGGACTCCTCGACCAGCCGGGAGACGGCGGCGTTGCCGATCGTGCGCTGGAGGGCGAGGACCGTCTGCGGGGACAGGACACCGCCGACACCGGTAGTGGGGGTGACCGTGCCGCCGCGCGGCCCGTCACGACGAGCGCCCGCCTCTGCCCTCGTCGCGATCGACGGCTTCGGTGCGTCCTTGGCGTGCATGGAAATCCCCCTGAAGGGCGCGGTACGGGTACGTGCCTCCCTGTCTAGTCGGCGGGGCCGATGGGGCACAACGGACGCCAGGGCAGCTTCCGATGGGCGATCGGGCAACGCGGTTCGCGTCCCGGAGGCTCAGGAGGCGGGGGTGTCCAGCGAGTCTCTGGTGGGGCCGCCCTCTTTTTGCGTGACGGGCCGCCTGCGCACTTCATTTTTAAGGGCTGTCCCGTAAATGATCTTTAGGTCACCTCGGGCGTGCTAGGCCGCAGTGTGGTCGCCCGCTCATCCGGCGAGGGCGAGGTGATGCATCCGGGCGATGCCGCGCAGGGCGTGGTGGACTCCGTCGCCTTCGAGACGGCGGTCGCCGTCGGCGATTCGTGAGTGTCCTGCCGACAATGGCTTTGGTGCCGGATTCCTCCCACGCCTTGCAGTCGTTGCGGTTCCCGGGCAGCGGCCGGCCGACCACGACGACGAGCCGGGTGTCGGCGTCGATGACGACCCGGTGGTTGGTGGAGTACCGGGAGTTCTTCGACTGCTCGGCAATGGTGTGGTCGCGGGTGGGCACCGAGGTGCCGTCCACGATGAGCATGGTGGCCTCGGCAAACCGCTTGCGGGGCTGGAGCGCGAGCAACGGCCCGATTCCCGAAGGCACGTGGGCTCAGCCCGGTGAAGGGGGCTGTCCAGGACGGCTCCGACGCCGTGATCACACCAGCCACGTCGGGATCATCGCACCGGGCCAACGTGCTCCCGTCAGCAAGCTCTCCCCGCCTCAGTTGAACTCGTGGACCACCTGGATCTCGCCGACCATGTGGGCGTTGAAGTCGTCAAGCTCCTCGGCCGGAACCCAGAGCTCGAGGATCGTCCGCCCGCCCGCCTGCTGGATGGGGTACCGGCTCAAGAACTCCGACTCGACCTCAAAACGAGTGACGAAGCCGGCGCCATCGTGCTTCACGTTCCAGTCCCGCGCGATCCTGATCGCGTACTCCTCGTTGAGGACCGGGTAGAAGATCGGCTGCTCGGGCAGCCGGGGCGGCCACGCACGCCAGTTCAGCTCCCGAACCAGATCCAGCTCCTTGGGGCCGGTGGGGCGCCACAGGGTCGTCGTTGCTCGCCGGCTGGTCATGTGCGTCGCTCTCTGAACGTAGGCCGCTGGTACGGCAGGTCGGGGACCGGACCATACCGGCACCACGCACGCGGCAGCTATGTAGTTTCCGCACCTGGCCAGCCCCGTGGACCAGCAGTTACGGGACAGCCCGCAAGCGGGGCAAGCGAGAGGCGCCTGACAGGCAAAAGCCCAGGTCAGGCGCCTCTTTTCGTGCCTCTAGAAGAAGCCTAGCTTCTTCGGGGAGTACGAGACCAGGAGGTTCTTCGAGTGCTGGTGGTACACGCCTCGCGCGGCCGCTGACCGGCGGAAACGGCCACGATTCGGCCAAGCTGCAGGAGGCTGGTCCGCGTGTGGCCCGGATCTTGGTCGGCACAGGGTGGGCCCCTGACCGATTGCCCGTGGCGGCGGTGAGTCGGCGCACCAACGAGGGGCGGGCCTACAGGTGGACTCGAGCTGTTCGACGGCATGACTGACCATGATGCCGATCTCGGCCACGCGGTTCGCGACGCCAGCACCAGCGTGCGGCCCGCCGTCGGGCAGAACGACGGGGGTGCCGCCCGTGAGCCTGCACGGTTCCGAGCTCGTCGGCAACTGCACGGGCCGCCCGTCGGCGAGGAACTTGTACACGGTGCGGACGCGCAGGTCCCCCTCGGCGAGGCCGAGCCGAGCCTTCAGCTCACCACGACCCACCACGAGATCAATTCATCAGACATGGCCTGGCGCTCGCACTGCGGGCGCCAGTTACTCGTCGTCCTCCTCGTCTTCGTCGTACCAACCTACGATCATGCCGACGAGCCGTTCGTCGATCGGGTTGTCGAACTCGTCTTCGGTGGCGAGGAGTCGGCGCAGCGTGTTCAGGGGGTACCAGTGTTCGCCGGGCTTGGCGTCGGGTGCGCCGACGCAGGGGGTGTCCAGGTATGCGGGGTCCGGGACCGCCGGATAGAACGCCGGGAGCAGACCGAAGGCAACGTCCGGTTCGAACTTCCATACCCAGCCCTCGCGCCGTCGGCGCAGGGTCTCGCCGATGTACCACACGGCACCCTGGATGAAGGGGGAGCGGCGCTGTGCGGTGATCTCCTGCGACTCGGCGAATGTCTCCTTGACCAGGTCTTCCAAGGCGTCGAGGGAGGCGTCGGAGAAGTCGAACCTGTCGACGCCGCCGGCTTCCCGAGCCCAGCTCTCGAAGGCGGCCTGGCGTTCGGTGAGCCAGACCAGGAGATCGGGGTGGCGGGTGGAGTCGTAGTCGGAGTGGGGTGTGGTCATGGCCAGAACCTACCGAACCGCGCTGTCACCCGCGCAGGATCTTCGCGGAGTCATCACACGGTGCGTCAACAACACCTTGTACGTGCGGTGTTGACGGCCTCTAGTGTGGTTGGTCGGCAGGAGCGGGCACGATACGGGGGCCCCTTGTCCGGCCTGCCCTCGCAGTCTTGAGTCCCGTGGCCCCCACGACCAGGGACACTACGTGAGCACACCTATACGACAGCGTCTGAAAAGGCGCTTATCTGCCGCGCTGGCGGTCGTTTCCTCGGCAGCGGTGCTGCTGGTCGGCCTGCCGTCCGTGGCGTCGGCCGCGCCCGGGGACTACGCGAAGATCACCGGCGGCAAGCGGTGCGATCAGATGCACCTGAAGAGGACCATCCCGCGTACGCCGAACAACTCGGGTGCGCCGACGGGTCAGCACCACTGGACGAAGTCCGGGCCGGACGGGGAGTACTACTACAACAACGCGTTCAAGGGTTTCGAGAACGTTCCCGCGCCCACTGCGGCCGAGCTGGGACAGGTCACCGGCAGCCGCGCGGACATCGACAAGTGGGACAAGGCGTATGCGGCCTCCAAGGACCCGGAGGACATGCGCAAAGCGATCTACTCCCGCTATCAGCGGCATCGGAACGAGTCGAACAACCCCAAGCCGTTCGGCAGCTGGAAGGTCAACCTGATCAGCGCGCAGGTCAGCAAGCAGAAGGGGGGCGTGTTCGAGGTCAAGGCGGTTCAGGACTTCAACATGGTCGGCCCTGACTGGCTGTGCGAGGTCACGATCGAGATCTTCGACAAGGACGGCAAGAAGATCGCCTCCCGGCGGTACGACTCCTACAACCAGCGCACCGGTGAGCTGGGGGAGTTCAAGTCCGACGGGAAGCGCAAGCCGGCCCAGCTCCGGGCCGACAGGATCATCCTGCGACACAAGGACGCGAAGTACGACTTCACCCGGCACCGCCTGACGATGTTCACGTCGGAGAAGCCGAACGGGGCCACCCTCCGCGACTTCAAGGCCGAGAACGACAAGCTGCGGGCGGAGCGTGGGACGGGGAACAATCCGATCCGGATCGCGGAGCGCCGGGCGACCGCGAAGGGCCTGTGGCCGCAGACGAAGTACACGAAGACGTACAATGTGTTCAACCCGCTGCCGAACCGCGGCACCCAGGGCCCGGGCGCCTCGATGGCCTACGGGTCGGGACAGAACCCGGCCCAAGCTCGGCAGTTGCAGAACCAGTACCTGGCGAACAACGCCCGGTCCGCGCTCGGCCGGGGCCCGGGCGGGGTGGACTTCTCCACTCTGGAGCTCCAGTACGTCGGCAACCCGGTCAAGGGCAAGGCTCTGGACTTCTCCATGAAGGCCGACCTCATGCCCGATGAGGACAACAACCCGGGCTGGGGCGGACAGGCGAAGCTCGAACTGGCCTCCGATGCCCTGTTCACGTGGCTGGCGCTCACCCCGGACCGGCAGTGGGTGAACCTCAACCCCGACCAGCCCGACACCATCATGGACAAGGCGTTCGGTGAAACCGACGCCGGCCGTGTCCTCCTCGTAGCCGACATGGAGATGAAGCGGGACTTCTCCCGTGCCATGGACCCCAAGAAGTCCCCGGGCAAGGAGTTCATGGACGCCGCCCCCAAGGTCGACGGGGTGCCGTGCTGGGGATCGGGACGCAACTGGATCGTTCCCGGCCGGGCGAAGGTCCGCGAGCAGGACGGCGGGATCTACATCCTCGACGCCCCGCTGGAGGTCAACCACGCGGCGATGGACTTCGACACCCCCGTACCGGGAGAGGACTGCTCGAAGAAGCTCAGCAAGGAGGAGAAGGAGCGCAGCCACCGGCTGATCACCCAGCATCTCGTCCCGCACGTCGAGAAGCAGATCAACACCGACCCCAAGTACGCTGACCTGCGCCGCGTCTACAAGTCCCGCGTCGCGGCCGAGTGGATCCGCCAGCAGGACGCGAAGAGGGCCACCGACTTCCGTCCCCTCATCAACAGCAACAACCTGAAGCGGTGGCCGCTGCGCGGTGAGAACGCCCACTGGGACAAGCGGACCGTGTGGCAGGAGATGGTGAAGTCCTTCACCGAGGGCGACTTCACCTACGAATGGCCCCTCGGCGACGGCAGGATCTACACGTTCTTCGTCGGCGGCATCGACTTCGCAAAGGTCCCCAAGCGGAACATCACCGGCGGCGAGTTCACCGTCCAGCACCGTGAACTGCCCCGCGCGACGAAGGACTCCGTGCGCACCGAGACCTCCGCCCGCGACAGCGACACCGCGTTCCTGGGCGGCAACGGCGCCGCCCTGACGGATGACGGGAAGCCTGACCCGACGCCGACGCCGACGCCGACGCCGACGCCGACGCCCAAGCCGACGCCCACGCCGACGCCGACCGACCCGACCGCCCCGCCCACGTCGCCGGGCCCGGACCCGACCAACCCTGGCAACGGTGACACCGGCGGCAGTGGGGGCGCGACGCCTCCGGCGAACCGGCCGGACCCGGACGGCGGCCTCGCCGACACCGGATCGGACACCCCGATCGGCCTGATCTCCGGCATCGCCGCGGCGATCGCCGCCACCGGCGCGGCCCTGGTGTGGTGGATGCGGCGTCGCCGCACCGTCCAGGAGTAGCCTGAACGAGCAGCGCAAACAGGAAGGGCCCCACCCCGGTTCGCCCGGGGTGGGGCCCTTCCCATGTGTGCTGGGTGGCGGCTGACCAGACGCCCCGGCGGGATCGACGTCCGCCACCCCCTCAGCCGGACCGGACTTGGACCGGAAATAGACCGGAAGAGCTGGTCAAGAGTGGGATGACAGTGGGAGAAACCGGGAGTTGCGCCGCATAACCCTTCTCGCGCTGGCCGCACCCCGACCGAGGGGCGCCTGCCTGGGCGAAATCCAAGGTCAGGCGTCCTTTTTGTGCCCCTAGAAGAACCCGAGCCTCTTCGGCGAGTACGACACGAGAAGATTCTTCGTCTGCTGGTGGTACATGTGCCAGATACCCGCTGACCAGCAACGATGACGGTTGGGGCCTGTACTGCCGGGAGGACGGTCCGCGAAAGGTCCGGATCTTGGTTGCGTGGACCTCGTCGTCGCGGCGACGGTGTTGCGCCGGCGCCCCACCCAGCAGGTTGTGCGCGCTGCTCCCGGCTCGGTTGCCGGGAGTGTGCCCTAACGTCCGCGGCAGACGGCCTCAGGTTGCCATCGGCTCCGCGGGGTCGTGGCCCGTTCCGTACGCTGGCGGCATGCGCATGCGCCCCACTCTGAGCTGGACTCCGCCCCAGGATCTGCCGCCAGGCATCACGGATCCCGAGCCGGTCGCCGACGTGCTGAGAGTCGGCGGTGTGCTGGTGCTCAGCGGGGCGGGCCTGTCCACGGAGTCGGGCATCCCTGACTATCGGGGTGAGGGCGGGAGCCTGCGGCGGCATACGCCGATGACCTACCAGGAGTTCACGGCCAGCGCCCGGGCCCGGCGCCGGTACTGGGCACGCAGTCACCTCGGCTGGCGCACGTTCGGCCGGGCCCGGCCCAACGCCGGGCATCGGGCTGTGACGGCGTTCGGGCGGCACGGTCTGCTCTCGGGTGTGATCACCCAGAACGTCGACGGCCTGCACCACGCCGCCGGCAGCGAGGGCGTGGTGGAGCTCCACGGCAGCCTGGGCAGGGTCGTCTGCCTTTCCTGCGGTGCCTCCGGCTCGCGCCGGGAACTCGCCCGGCGACTGGAGGAGGCCAACGCGGGGTTCGCGCCGGTGGCCGCCGGACTGAATCCGGACGGCGACGCCGACCTCACCGACGAGCAGGTCGGGGACTTCTCCGTGGTGCCCTGCTCCGCGTGCGGCGGCATCCTCAAACCGGACGTGGTGTTCTTCGGCGAGGCCGTTCCGCCGCAGCGGGTCGAGTACTGCCGAGAACTGGTCGATGCGGCGATCTCGCTCCTGGTCCTGGGCTCCTCGCTGACGGTGATGTCCGGGCTGCGGTTCGTCCGCCAGGCGGCCCAGACGGGAAAGCCGGTGCTGATCGTCAACCGGGACCCCACACGGGGCGACCGGCACGCGGTCGCCCGGGTCGCTCTTCCTCTGGGGCCGACCCTGACCACCCTGGCCGGCCGACTGGGCGTCCCCGTGGACGGCGGGGCACCGGCAGCCTGAAGCGGTGCTCCTCCGTCGCGTGGCCGGAGCAGTCCTGGCGCATGGTGCCGGCGGACGGGTGGTGAGCGAGTTGGCCTCGATCCCGTCGCCCGGACCGGCCGCGGTTGTCGGGCGCTCCCACCGACGGTCCGGAGTGGTGATGGACGGCCGCCCGGCGAGGAGATGCGGTTGGGCGGTGCCGCCCAGCCTCGGCTCCGCGTGATCCGCCGCTCGAACGGGCGTGAGCGGAGATGCATCCGCGTCGTCCTTGGTCCGGTGAGCCGTCAGTGCGCCGAGGGCGGCCGGTCCCGAGCCCGACTACGGGGTTGAGTGGCGACGCGTCGTACGACCGCTCCTGGGGAGACGCAGGTAGGGCGTGGAGTGCCGCTGGGGTCAGCTGCCGTGCCAGGCAGGCCAACGGACCCATCTCCGTCGGGCAAACGCAAAAAAAGGGGGCGCAATGCCGTGGGAAGACGGGAAGCCCCGCTATGTAGGTGAGGGCACCGTGACACTCGGCGATGGACGCGAGGTGCCGGTCGTCGCCGCTCTGGTCCTCAAGCTCGATCCCGAGACCATGCCGGAGTTCACCTACGACCGCCACACCACCTGGGCGGGAAGCCTCCACACAGACACCGGCGACGACCTATGGGACGCCGCGCCCGGTCGGTTGACTCTCCCCGATGGCCGAACCGAAACGTTCATGGCCACGAGCGGATCACCCGACCTTGTTGGTGTCTCCGGCCTGGGCCCGGCCCCGTTCGGTCCGGTCCTTGGCATCGAGACAGACTGGGCGGTACCCGAGCTCGCCCTCGACGATGCCTCTCCCCCCGATGGACTCGGACTCGATGCCACCCAGCAGGCCGCCGAGCAGCAGGAATGCGCGCAGCGGCGGGGCATGACGGCCGACGACCTCCAGGCCCGCTATCGCGTCCGATGGATCCCGGACTGACCGACGAGCCACACATGTCGCTTACCCCGTCTTCGGCACTGCCGATTCAGCGAGGCAACTCGGTGTCGAAGAACTTGATCACCGAGGTGACGAGCATCAGAGCGTAGACAGTGTTGATGCGGGAGTACTGGTTCTTGGAGACGCCGTGGGCACTGGGATGCCTGCCGAACGTACGGGGGATAGCGTCTCCGTTGGCCGCGTAGTACTTGGCGTGTGCGTACCAGACGGGGGCGAACGTGCAGGCCATCTTGAACTTGTAGGCGTCCAGCCTGAACTTGACGCCCTTCTCCTTGAAGTCGTTCCTCGTGAGCTCGACTCGCAGGGCCTGGCTGAGGTGACGCTGAAGGACGGAGTCGAGCAGGTTGGCCGCCAGGGCCTGGGCCGCGCTGGTGTGGCCGTCCCTCAACGCGTGCACTACGTCCAGGGCGAAGCTGCGGGCAGCCTCGAGGTCGGGGTGCTTGACCTTGTCGAGGACGCCTTCGCAGTCGTTGGCGATGCCCTTCCAGCGCTGCCCGATGAGCCGTCGGCGCGTAGCGGCGTCGGGTGCTTCCAGGAGAGCCTGAACCGTGCCCGGACCGGGAACCCACATGAGCGGGATCCCCTCGTCGACGAGGAGCGTCTCCATCTCGTCGAGCCCAGGTGTCAGCTCTCGCAGGTTCTCCGGGTAGATACCCCGGGCCGCTTCGGCCATCGACGCGAAGACCCGATGCCAGCGCGCGGTCTGGAAGGCCCCGGCTGTGAGCGGTGCAAGGGCCTGCGTGATCGCGTCGTTGAAGCCGGTCAGGTCGGCCATCTGCGCACGCATGGCCTCTATCGCAGCGTTGAGTCCCGGGACGACGACGGGCACGCGTGGAACTGCGAACTCCTGCATGCGAGCAGCCGCGGCGACGAACCTGGACAGATGGCTCTGCTGCTCGAGGTACGGCTGCAGCGGCCTGAAGACCGACTCATAAATGCCGGGCAGCCGGGGGACGTAGAAGCCAGGGAGGTTTGGCAGGTCGATCCGGAAAGGATCTGCCTCTCCGACCGTCTCGGCCGCCGGGTCCGGCTCCGGGTCCGGGGGCTCCGGGTCATGCTGCTCGTTCATGGCCGCATGCTCGCATACCTCACAAGGGGCAAGGCACCCAATTTCGGTGGTATCCGGAGCCTCGCTACAAACCACGGGACTCAGCGTCATTCAGCAGCCGGCGAGGTTGTGGAGTCCCCTCGCCGCACGCTGACCCGGCCGCCTTGCATCGATGACATCACCACCCGGGCCGGCGCGCGCTGCCGGTTGCTCGGCCAGTTCGTAGCGCAGACCGCTTTGGGGCAGTCGGAGGTGAAGCGCAGCAGAGCATCTTTCTTGGGCTCGCCAACGGACAGGCCGCCACTTGGAACAGCGGCGACCCGGCCCACCGTCCACGCGTACGCCCCGACACCATCCCGCCACAAGGACACTGTGGCCAGGCGCGATCGCATCGTCGTCCGCGCCACTGTGTGAGCCGGAAGGCCGCCCGTCGGGGAGTGTGCTGGACGTGCTATCTGCGGGGGTGACATCCGAGTGTGCGTTGGGCTGGCACTGTTTCCGCGTTGCGTACCGGTGTCTGCTTGGTGGGGGCGGCGTCCGAGAAGACCGTGGCGCGGTGAAAGTCTGGTGACACCACAACGACGTCGGTGACGGGGCGGATCGCGTCCCAGGGAAAGGTCCCTAGCTGCTTCCAGGTGTCTGGGTACAGGTTGAGTCGAAGGGCGAAGAAGAGATCCGGCACGAAGCACACCACCCGCCGGCTCTTGCCCTGCCGTTGCTTTGGGTTTCGGCGCCATTTCCGACCGTCGCGCCCTTCGCGCAATTGCACGAGGAACACCGGATGAGCTGCGACGATGTGACGCACGTCTCGCCCCTTTGCCAGGCGAACCTTCACCACAGCCCCGAAGTCGATCTTTCAGCCCTTCACGGCACTCCCAAGCCGACCTGTATACGCGTCTGCAAACTCGACAATGGTTAACGGTTCAGCTTTCCGGTCCTTTACACGCGGTCGAAACCGCGCTGCCCCTGGTGCATGCCCCCGGCCGGCGGCTGAGTGGCTCCGGCGGAACGCCGTGGTGCGGTCGGATTCCCGAGTCACGCGGGCACGTCGCCTCCGTTGAGGTGGCCGCGCGCAGCGGCGGTGAACGCGTCGACCGCCTCGATGAGGTTGTAGCGAGCCGGAACCTCCCAGTCGCGCCCCTCGGTGAACGCGAACAGCGCCCCGGCAGGACCTCCCCGGCCGACACGTGCGTCCGAGCGCACCCGCTGCGCGATCAGCTCGATATTCCTGGCCAGTTCGGCGATGTGGTCGGGGCCCTCGAGAAGGACCACCGAGGCGGCGGCCCGGACCGGTTCGACGGGAACGTCGGCACGGACACGGGCGGCATGCCTCGTGACTTCCTCGGCACGGTCCTCGAAGACTGCGTCGACGCCCAGGTGGATCCTCGCCTCGGTGAGGCAGACCCCCCATTCAGTCAGTTCGGTGTAGGTGTTCGCCGCGGTGAGCAGAGCGGCGTACGCCTCGCGCTGGTGCTGCCGTCGCACGGCGGTCACGGGGCCGCGGTAGGCGCCGCTGGCCTGGGCCCGGCCCGCCGCGTATGCGGCGGCCGAGGCGAGCAGGGCGACCGGGACCGAGATGAGAGCCGCTAACACCGAGGAGTCCATGGCACGATCCTGCCGAACTTCTCCTAGGATCGGCCGGGTGTCCTCACAACTGGGCTCCGTCCCCAGCTGCGCTTACCGAAGGGGCCGGGCGAAGGAAGCGGCGATGGGTGTGAGGATGTCCGGGACGTACAGCGGCTCGGTGTCCGCGCCGGCTTCCTGTGCTGCCTTCAGTACTGTCGTGAGGTCGCCCGTGGCGACCGTGTCCACCGGGCAGTTGTCGCATTCTCCGTACGTCGGGTGACCCGGCTCGCCTCCCACGACGGCGCGGACGTGCCCGAGGGCATCGAGAGGCCGGTCGACACGCACAGCGTGCCAGACCCCGGTCCGTTCCTCGTCCGGCAGCCCAGCCGCGATGCCGGGGCAGGGGTGTTCACGACTAGGTCTGGCCTGCGGCGCTTCGAGACCCTGAAGATCGCTTCCCGTCCGCCCAGTGATCACTTCCCGACTGAGGGGGTGATGCCATCGCAGGCCGACAGGCCGACAGGCCGACAGGCCGACAGGCCGCCGGGACGGTTGGCGGATTCCGGGGCACGAGAACGGCGTAGTGGGCACGGCTGTGCACGCGTGGCCACAACGCAGGTCATTTCGAACAGGGAGGAAGCAGACGGTTCAGATGCCGCCTTCCCCAACAGAGAAAATTACGGGCGAACCGTCGAACCAATCAGCGGCCGAACCTCGCTGACTTAATCGAGGTTATGCAGGATCTGCCGCTGAGGGCAACCCGTGGCGGCCAAGTTGATGAATGCGGATGTAGCCTCGCGGCCACCAGCCGCCCCTGCCCTTTCGGACACCTCACCGCGGCCAGTGGTGACGACCCTGCGGGTTCACTCCTCGTTCTGGGCAAGGAGTGAACCCGCTGTGCGTCAGCCTCTGCAGGCTGCCCTTACGCCTTCATCTCAATTCTGAGCTGAAGGTAGACGCCGAAATAAGCCAGCCCGATCGGCTTTCGCGGCAATCTCGGTTAGCTTATGGATTTTCATCCATAAGGTCTTCGAGACTGTTATGCAAGCGCTCGCTCTGCATTCTGGTGGACGACCAAGCCCGACTGAAATGTACCAGATGCTTGGCATCTGATCGACTACTCAATCCGAGATCCACAACGGCGCGAATGCATTCGACTTGCGATAGGCCCGCCTCCTTCAACTTGATTAGGATGGCTTCACGGCCAGCACCGTCTTCAAGGTCCCCGCGCACTGAGCTCAGCGCACTTAGATATCTATCCATGTAGATACTCTTCCCATCGTTTGGTGAGTTTTCGCTAGCATCCCTTAGGAAGGTCGATATTCCATTTTCCCGACTTGCCATTCTCCGGACCTGAGCTTGTGCGAAGCCAATTGACCTCAAGCCTCTCAAATCCCTGGGCCGCGGCCGCGTCGGTGACCTTTCTCTTAAGAGCCAAGAAATCACTCGCACCGACAGAGCCTCGGGGAAGATCGCCGTTTGCTCCATAGATGGACACATTATCTAGTACGAGCTTATTTCCATCGATTTCGACGAAGGCTCCGACGTCTATGTTCCCTTGGGCCGTGTTCAGCACCGTATGAAAGTAGTATCCGCCTCTAAAGTCATCGATAGATGCGTTACCCGAGCTGTTGTGCACGAGTACTGGTGTGCTGCCCGCGAGGACATAGTACGTGTGGAGGTTGGATACGGTGAGGTTGTAGACCTTGGCATTCAGGGCTGTTTTCCGCTGAATGGCGTCGATCCGGAGGTACGTCCCGATGTTGGTCTGAAGCATCTGGTCGGGGCGAAGGTCTGTGGCGTCGATCCACTGTCGCTCTGCTGCGACCCAGAAGGGGTGGCCGGCAGTAGCCGAGATTCGGGCGCTCTTGGTGCCGCCGGGTCCGTCGACGTCGATGGTGAGGTTGACGAGGCGCTTGGTGCCTTGGCCCCGGATTTCGGCTGTGACGGTTTCCGGCCTGACCGTTCCCGTCTTGGGATCGGCAGCGAGAACCTTGTCGCCGACCCTGACCTTCTCGATCGGCTTGGTCGTGCCGTCGGCCATGAGCACCTTGGTGCCAGGGACGAAGCTGTTGCACTTGGTCGCTGCGGTGGCTGCCTTGTTCCGTCCCGCACTGGCAACCGCCGTTGCACCGAGCGCGCCGCTTACTGCGACACCACTACCTGCCGCGTCGCCTGCCGCTACTTCCGCAACGCCTTCGGCGCAAGCGACCCAGGCTGCCAGGCAGGCCGGACCCGCGACGGCCGCTACTGGTGCGACCGCTACTGCGAGGGCTACGACTACCGCACCTCCAAGAAGCACCTTCTGCCATGTGGCGAGCGGACCGCGATCGACGCCCAGGCTCTGCGTGGGGTTGTAGTTGGAATTGCTTCCCATCGCGTATCCGGTGAAGGGTGCTGCTTCCTTCCTGATCGGGATGGGGTCGGGGCCCTTGGTGAAGTGTTCGACCTTGATGGTCTTGCCGATGGTCACCGTCGTCCGCAGAGTGACCGACGAGCCATCCCTGAAGGTGACTTTACGGTCATTGTTCTGCGTGTAGACCCAGTTGCCGGGGCCGCCGCTCCAGCTCGCCTTGTGGGTGCTGAGATAGATGCTGTCGGACGCTCCGCCGCGCTCCGTGATGATCTCCTTGAGGCCCGTGGGGTCGGAGAACGTGGTGGGAGCGTTCCTGGAGTACGTGTAGCCGTTGACGGATTCGTGGGTGCCGGGCGAGAGGATCGGGTCCACGGAGATGAACCTGCCGATGGCGGGGTCGTACTCGCGGGCGCCGATGTGTGTCAGGCCGGTTTCCTCGTCCTGGGGTTTGCCTAGGAATCCCTTGTCGTCGACCCAGGTCGGGGTGGTGCCGCGGGCCTCGCCGAACGGCTTCGTGTAGCGGCGGGTGACGGCCTGGGTGGTGGCGTCCACGCTCATGGACGCGGTGCCGTGGTGGTCGTCTACGATCCAGCTCAGCCCTGTTTCCGTACGCAGGGCCTTGCCGCTTCCCGCGCCGTAGTAGCGCTGGCCGGAGAACTTCTTGGTGACCGTGTCGTAGCGGAGTTCCTGGCCGCTGGGAAGGTAGAGCACCGTCTCCGTCGGGCCTCGGCGGATGAGGAGAGCGCCGCCGGCGTCGTGCAGGTAGGTGGTGGTCTTGGTGCCTTCGGTCAGCGTGGCCGGCTTGCCCTCGATGTTCCAGGTGAGGGTCTGGTCGCCGGTGGTGCCGGGGCGCTTGGTGGTGTTGCCGAGGGAGTCGTAGGTGTAGTTCGCGGTCGTGGTTCCCGTGACCGTGCTCGTCAGGGTGTGGGGCTGTCCTGCTCCGGATTCGTCCACGGCCGGGTAGTTGTATTCGGTCTTGGTGTCGCCGGACGTGGTGTGGATGGTCTGGGTCTCGCGCAGGCCGCCCGGCTTGTACGTCCAGCTGTGCCAGTACGGAGCCGGTCCTCCCAGCGCGGACACGGACTGTGCCGTGGTGCAGTCACCCGAGGCAGGGGTCCACGCCTCGGTCAGACGGCGGTAGCCGTCGTAGGCGAAGCACTGGTTGTCCGGCACGCCGGCCTTGTTCTTGATGGACGTGACGTTGCCACTGGCGTCGTAGCTAAGGTCGACGTCGCTGAGGTAGCCGACGCTCGTCTCGTCCACGACATGGCTGTTGCTGAGTCGCCGGGTGCCGTCCTCGTACCGGTTGACCACCTGCAAGTGCTTGGCAGTGGTGGAGGTGCCCAGACGGGTGTCCTCGGCTTCACCGTACTGTGAGTAGCCGATGGACCGGACGTAGTCCGTCATGCCCTCGACGGACGTCGGCATGCCGAGGTCGTTGTACTTGTAGGCGACGGTTTCGATGGGGAGTCCGCCGACGGCGGGGAGGATGGTGTTCTGGACCGTGCCGTCCAGGTTGTACGCGGTGGATGTGGTGAAGGTCTGCGGCGCTCCCGCGACGACCAGCGGGTCGGCGGCCGCCAGGACCGTCTTGATACCCGCGGGCTGCCCCATCGTGTCGTAGCCGGTGACCACGTTGGAGTAGATCTGGCCCGTGGTGCCCCCGACGTAGCGGATGGCAGCCGTCAGCTTGCCCTTCGCCACCGTGTCGTAGAGGTTCTTGGTGAGCTGATGGGCGTTGTCCTTGACGTCTTCCCAGGTGCCGGTCTGGCGGCCGAGGGCGTCGTATTCGCGGATGAGGGTCTTGGCCTTGCCGTCCACGGTGGTCGTGGACGTCAGGACCTGGTCCGTATCGTTGTACGTGCTGGTGCTCTTGCCCTTGTCGGGGTCGGTGGACTCGATGAGCCTGCCGCGCAGGTCGTATGTGTAGGTCCACTTGGCCTTGTCGGGACCGGTCATGGTCTCGATCTGGCCGCCCGGCGTGTACGTGTACTTCGTCGCGGTGTATTCGCTCCCGGTCGGTGTGGTGCCCGGGTACTCGCGGCGCTCGGTGGTCTTGCCGTAGGCGTCGGTGAAGGTGAGGGTGCCGGTGCCGCCGGAGGCCGCGGTGTAGGCGGTCCGGTCGCCTTCGTAGGCGGTGGAGGTCGTCCACTTCGGCTGGTTGTACACGCGGAAGTGGGTCTCGGTCGGACGGCCGGCTCCGTCGAAGACGGTTTCGGTGGCAGCGGGCGTCGAGCCGGGGAAGGTGTTCGCGAGGCTGCCGCTGGGCGCGATGTTGTCGTGGATGCCGCCGTTGGCGATCGTCGCCAGGCCCCGGTCGTCGTAGAGAGTCTCGGAGATGACTCGTCCGCCGTTGGGTGCGGGGACCTGCGTCTGGCGAGGACGGAGCAGGGAGTCGTAGATCTGGTAGGAGCTGTTGTAGGTCGTGCCGTCGTTCTTCAGGACGTCCGTGCGGATCCAGGTCTCGGCCGTGTTGCTGACGTTGTAGGTGTAGACGATGCTCGCGGCGTCCGACATGGCCCGGATGCGGTTGGGCTTCCAGACGGAGGTGAGCCGGCCGAGAGCGTCGAATTCCCACTCGGTCGTGTTGCTGTTGGCGTCGGTGACCTTGGTGGCCTTGCCCCATGCCGGGTCGAGCCACGTGGTGGCGGTGTAGAGCTTGGGGTCGGTGACGGTCTGCTGGGTCAGCGGGCCGTAGACGGCGGGTACGTAGCTGGTCTTGGTCGTGCGGCTGAGCGAGTCGGTCACCGCCGTGGGTCGGCCGAGCGTGTCGTAGGTCGACGTCGAGACGGTCTGGTAGGTGGGGGTCCCGGAGTTGTAGCCGGACAGACGGTAGGAGCTGGTGATGTCGCCCTTGGTGGGAGCGACGCCGGCGGCCTGGCCGTCGTACGCGGTCTTCAGGTCGGAGATGGTGTCCCCGGGCAGCGAGGGCGTGACCGAACAGCCCACCCCGTACGTCTCGATACGCGACGCGAACTGGACCAGCCAGTCCGTCGTGTTACGGGCGTAGGTGCTGCGGGTGCACGTCTCGTCGCCGGACTTGGCGATGTCTCCGGCCGCGTCCACCTTGGTGGCCATGCCGTACGTGGTGTCGTAGGTCGTGGTGGTGGAAACGGTACGAGTGCCGGTCGAGGTCTTCTGCCGGGTTCGTACCGTGCCCGGCTTGACGAACCAGGATTCGGGCGTGCCCCAGGTGTACTTGTGGCTGGCGGTCCTGAACGACCACGGATCCGTGATGCTGCCGCTTACCTCTTCGGCGCCGTCATAGGTGATGCTCTCTCGGACGAAGCCGCTGTACTGGCGTGAGTCCTCGATCGTCTGGCCAGCCGAGTCCGTGATCTTCTCGTCACGGACGGCGCTGCCCTTCGTCTTGTCCCCGTCGAGGCCCCTCATGTACAGGGTGAAGGTCTTGCCTTGCGTGCCGGTAGTGACGCCGGTGGCGGTCGTGACCTTCGAGTAGCCGCGCCACTGCGACCACGTGCGGTACTTGTCCTTGGTGATGCCGTCGTCGTCGGCGAAGGCCCAGCCGGCGCCACCCGCGTAGGTGTAGTGCGTCTCCTGGGCGTCGGCGTAGCCGGTGGGGTCCGTGACGACGACGGAGTCCACGACGTACTTGTGGAACCAGTCCAGCTCGGGTATTCCGCCGGACTGAGACCAGTAGACGGGGAAGCAGCGCAGGCTGTTGTTGTCCTCGCTCGCGGGCATCGTGGTACCGCGGACGCACTGCGGATCGGAGTAGTTGACGGTGGTCTTGCTGCCGGTGTCCGAGGTGAACACGCGCACGCGCCACTTGTAGTAGCGCAGGGTGTTGTCGCCGCCTTCGACGTGGTTGGGCATCGGAGCGCTGCCGCCGAACGTCGTCTTCGGCATGCTGAGGGTGGTGCCGTCGGCCTTGCCGTGGGCCTGGATGGACTTCAGCCACAGGCTCGGAGATGAGGAATCGCCGGTGGCGGGGAAGTCGTGCTCCATCGTCCAGGAGTCGACGAGCCGCATGGTGGTGCCGGTGCCCGACCAGACGTAGGAGCTGATGAGCGTCAGGCGGTATCGCGTGAAGAACGCGGGACCGATGATGTTGGTGCAGGCCTTGCCCGTGTCGCAGATCATGTCGAACGGGACGTCGGGCCAGTTCGCCTTGGTCGTACTGGTGAGGCCGCTGCAGTCCGTGGCGGTGCAGCGCTGCGAGTAGACGAAGGCCACCGACTGGGAGGCCGGCTTGGAGTAGATGCTGTCCAGACGCTGGCCGTAGTTGATGCGCTTGAGGTAGCCGCCGGCGACGTACGGGGTGCCGGGGCTGTCGACGCCGGACTTGGCGTAGTTGTTGGTTTCCTTGCCGTACCAGTAGGTCATGACGTTGTCGTGAGGGTCGACGACGTAGTCGAGGTTCCATCGCCACGCCTGGGTACAGGCGGAGGTGTCGAACGTGCTGGCGTGGCACGGTTCGCTGGCGTCGTCGCCAAAGACCGGAGCGGTCCAGGCGGAGTGGGTCACAGGGTCGTCCGCCGCTGTGCCGTTGTCACTCCAGCCCTCGAGCTTGTGCTTCCCGAAGAAGTACTGGACACCATCGGGCGTGGTGACCTTCCAGTACTCGCCGTTGTTGTCACCGTTGGCGGCGCCGGTGAGGTGCTCGACCTTGCTCGCGTCGTCATCCCCCAGACGCCACGATCCACCGGCAGCCTCGGAGCGCTCCGCCGTGGTGCAGGCCGCCGCGTCGGCACAGTTATTGACGAGCTGGGATGCCTTGCCGTTCAGGACGAGAGTCGCGTTGGCGTACTTCCAGCACAGGTCGCCCTTGCCGGCCTGGCCGTCGTCCTTGCAGGATCCGTACTTGCGCTCGATGTAGGAGTCCGTGAGGGAGAAGCCTTCGCCGATCACGGACGTCTGGTTGTTCTCGCTCGCGGTACGGCCGTCAACGCTGCCGGAGTTGTAGTTGATGGCGAGCGAAGGCGCGGGACCGGCCGTGGTCGGCGGCATCCGCAGCGGGTAGCTCCAGTTGAAGTCACCCGTGCTGCCGCCGGCGGACCAGGTTGCCGAGGACGACAGCGGAGTCGCACCGAAGTCACCCTGCGTCGAGGAGGCACCCGCGGTGGCGGCCAGGAGCATGGGCTGGGCCGTACGGAGCGTGCCGCCCGACAGGTCGGCGCTGAGGGTCTGGTCGACGGTGTCGTTCTTCGAGTCGACGGAGGTCTGGGTACGGCAGGAGGCCTTGTCGGGCGTGGTCAGCGCACAGGCGGGGATCCGGACCAGGTGGAGACGGGCGCCGAAGTCGCCGCCGTAGACGTCGGCGAAGGACGAGTAGTCCAGCGAGAAGCGAAGCGGGTCCGCCGTGTCCGCCGACTTACCGGGGACGACGGAGACGACGACGCCATTGATGCCTGCCTTGCGGGCGGTTCCCTGGTCGAGGACCTTGATCTCGGCCTGGCCGGCCGAGGCCGCGCCGATTCCGGCCGACCGCTTCCCTCTCTTCCCGACCGGCGCCAGCGAGACGGGCAGGCCGCCGACCTCTGCTTGAGTCGTGCCGTCGGTGGGCAGCGGGAGGGTCGCCTTACCGGCCGTCGGCCACTGCGCCTTGGCCAGTCGCTCCTTCGTCGCCTTGGCGGCGAGGGCCGTGGCGTCGACGGGCTTGAACGCCTTCCGGTCGTAGTCCTCGACACGGTCGATCTTGGGTTTCGCGGGCGTCTCGAACTCTTGGGCTGAGGCGGCGGCACTGGTGGTGAGATCGAAACCGTCGGGAACCGCGATCTGCGGGACCAAGGCTATCGAGATCGCGAGTGCGCCTCGGCCGAACCACCTGTGCAGGGAGGATCGGCGTCGTCTGCCCTTCGGGGCAGGTGACATGGGCTTTTCCTTCTTCTAGGGGGAGGAAAGCCGGCAACGGATGCGGTGCCGACCAATGGAAAGCCGGTGGCTCGCCGCAAACGCGCGGCGAGCCACCGGCATGGTGTCGCTAGTCCTGCTCGGTCGCGTAGAAGTCGCCGACCGCGGACGGTGACATGGCACCCACCCACACCCGGACGTTCCTCACATACCCGGGGAAGTAGCGCCCGACGGCGCCGTCGACGATGCCCCGGCCGACCTCGAACTTCGCGAGGCCCTGCCACGGGGTCGTGAACGCCACTCCGTTGTCACTGCCGTACTTCGCCGAATTGACGTAGAGGAGCAGGGTGCCGCGGCTGACTTCGTCGCCGTCACCGGAGGTGGTCGCGTCCTGCGCGTCGTAGACGACGGTCAGTCGGACCCACTGGTCCTTCACCGCCGGCGCGGACGAGACATAGGACCATGCGGAACCTGAGGCGTCCTTACTGGAACGTCCGAGCTTCCACGTGCCGACAGAGGATCCGGCGGCCTGCTCGTACCAGATGCCCCACGAGAAGTTCGACTTGCCTTGCTGGCCCAGGACCTGGAGGAGGTACCCCTTGGACGTGTCCGTGACCTTCGAGGAGTCCAGACGCACCCAGGCGGAGGCGGTGAAGGAGCCCGTGTCGTCCACGAGGGGACCGGAGGCACTGGCATAGCCGGACGATCCGTTGAGCGCCATCGCGTTCGTCGTGGGCAGATCCAGGGCCTCGTTGTCGGCGGTGGCCGGGTCGATGTCGATGGTGGCGCCGTTGAGCGTCATCGCGCGGCCGTACCCGGAGGCGTCCTGGATGGTGTTGCCGGTCGCCGTGGTGGCGTCCCAGGAGGCGACGTTGGCGGTGGTGGGGTCGCCCGCGTAACCGTCGCTGGCGTCCTCGTCCTCCTGGGTCGCGATCTGGGCAACCTCGTCACCGGAGAGCGCCCGAGACCAGGTGTTCACCTCGTCGATGGATCCGGCGAAGTATCCGTGGTACTCGGAATTCCACAGAGCGCGGCCGATCTGCAGGCCACCCGTGGCCTTCCATGAGGCCTGCATCGCGTGCGTTCCCTGGAGGCGCCCGTTCACGTAGAGGCGCATCTCCTTCTCGACGGAGTCGTACACCCCCGTCAGATGCGTCCACACGCCAGTGGTGGCCGGCTGATCGGACGCTACTACCTGGTCGTTGATGTTCCCGCTCGTGGTGTCGAGGGGAGAGGTCATCATTTTCCAGCGTCCCTCGTCGAAGGCGATGTAGAAACCGCTGTAGACCTCGCCGTCGATGCCGACGACGGTTCCGCCCGTCTCACCAGGGTTGATCCTCGCCCACGCGGAGACGCTGTACGAGTACAGCGTGTTCACCGGCGGCGTGGACGTGGCCGCGTACGAGGTGGTGCCGTTCGTCTGCAGGCCGTGAGAGCCCGCGCGGCTCTTGGTGCCGTACACGGCGGACCCGCCGAGTGTGAGGGGATGCTTCGTGGCGGAGGTCGAGTCGGCGCCGCTGTTGTCGAGGGACCACTTCCCCACAGGGGCTTCGGCTCGATTGACCTTGAAGCTGTAGAAGGCCGTCACCGAGCTGTGCCTGGCCGCGTCGTAGGCCCACACCTGGAGGGTGTTCTCCATGTCCTGGTTCGGAGTCACCCACAACGTCGCCGACGCACCGGTGGACACGTTGATCGGCGCCGAAAGGGGACCGCTGTTCAGCCGCCACTTGTAGGAGGTGACATCCGACTGAATGCCCGACAGGCTCGCGTTCGTGTCCGCCGGCGTGAAGCGGAACTTGCCCGCCTTGCCGACCGCACCGGAAGGCACGCTGCTCGCTGCGGGCGGGTACAGGCCGTCGTCGCTCGTGATGATCGGTGGCGGGGGGCTGCTCTTGTCGACACGGAAATAGCACCAGGTCGACCACGGCGACTGCAGGTTCCCGGAAGCGCCGCGATCGTTCGCCCAGTACGCCTCCGTCAGGACGCGCATCCGGTAGTTCGTGTTGTCGGCGAGCGTGGGCGAGGTGGTGTCGGCCGCCGCGTTGTCCGCTACGCGGGCTCCGCCTGTGGGCGACACAGCCCAGAACATCTTCTGCGAACCGTCCGCCTTCCACACCTCGTACAGGGCCCTGAGCTGGGCCTGCGCACCGTCGGGGGACTGGACGACAGAAGTGAGGTACGGCGTGTCGTCACTCGTCACGAGCGGCGTGCTCGACGCGTTGCACGCCCTGCCCGTCGTGCCGTTGCGCACGCCTACCGAGGTGGGCGCGGTGGGCTTGGAGACGTACGTGACGGACAGCTTGGCGTCGTTACGGAATCGTGCCCACGCAGCGGTCGTCGACTCGTCCTGGGCGCGCAGCTCCAGAGTGAGCTGGGACTTCTGGTTGTCCACGAAGGACTGCAGCGTGGGGGTGAGGTTCTCGTCGGTCTCGCCGCCGGTCGCGTTGTCGCTGTAACGCAGCCAGTTCGCCGGCTGTGCGGGGTCGCACAGCGCTCCGCGTCCCTGCGCCGCCCACCTGTCGCCCATCATGTCGACATACGCGGGCTTGGATCCCCACGTCGTGGAGCTGGAGATGCCCTTGTTCTCGTCGACTCGGACGAGAAGGTAGTTGTGCTGGGTGCAGGTGAAGCTCCAGGTCTGGTAGACCTCCCAGGTGGCGTCCAGGATCTTCTTCCCGTACAGCGACGACATCGGGTACTCGAAGTACATGCGCTGCGTGTACGGCGTCGAGGCGCACAGGTAGCCGGCGTAATTGGCGCAGTAGCCCACGCCCTTGTCCCCGGTGAACTCCCAGAACCTGTCCCCGTCCGACGACAGAGCAGTCCAGTCTGTGAGCACCAACCCCTTCACCGGAGGATCGATGTACACCGGGTATACCGTTGCCTCGCTCCGCAGAAGACCCAGGTCCGGCTTCACCTCCAGAGTCGCGCCGTCGAGCTTCACGGCAACGCCCGCTGTCTTGTCGCCGGTGCTGGGTGCGGCGAACGGCTCTTCTGCGCCGCCGTCATGAATTTCACCCGGTGGTGCCGAAGGACTCGGCGCTTCGGCAACCATGCTCCGCGCCTGGCTGCTGACAGTCTGCGCCGGTGCCTCTGTAGATATCTGGGCGTCTCCGGAGGAGTCCCACATCTGACCACTTGGGCTTTCGAAGACGGTCCTGCCGTCGGCATCGACGAAACGCATCCCGCCGTCGCGACCGGGCGTGTACCGCACGCCGCTGCTCTCCATGCCCAGTTGCACGGATTCCAGGGCCGGATTCTGAGCCGCCTCGGCGGTCTTGACCACGAGGGTTTGCGTGAACCCGCTTTCGACCGCCGTCAGTTTGAGGTCAACGCCAGGGAAGACCTCTCGATACGTGGCAGTACTACCGTCCAGGTCGGGCTCGGGCAGAGCCCCGGGCCACGCGAGAGACAGTTCCCTATCTGTCTTCGAAACGGTCGCCATCGGCTGATCGGACCCGCCGCCCGAGAACTCCACCCGGTTCACGGTGGCCTTGGTCTCGACGCGTCCGTCCCCCGTGCGAAACAGCGTGGTGTCGATGGCTGCCCACGATCCGTCGTCCTTTTGGGCGCGAACGGGCGCAGCGCTCATCTCCTTGGTGAAGGTGCCGTTCGGGTTGGCGAAGACCTGCGATGTCTCCGTAGTCCGGGCAAGCACCTCCGCCCTCTGCCCCGTCTCAGCCGCTGCCTCCGAGGCAGCCGACTCTGGAGTGGCGGCTTCCTCATCCAGCAACTCAGAGGAAGCCGCCAGAGCGGCATCCGGATTGCTGTACAGCGGCGAGAAGACAGACAAAACGGCTGTAGCGGCCAACACGGCACTTAGTCTTCGGCGTCCACGACGCCACGCCCCATCTTGCATATTTCACCCACATCGTCCACATGATCCACACAAAGATCCACCTCAATATGAGGGTGCGGATTGGTCTAGTCAAGGGAAGGTCGGGACGCTTGGGCTGCCTCCTGATATGCCGGTATGTCGAGGGTCGAAGATGGTTACCAACTCCCTTTCGCGTGCCGGAGGTTGGTGGGTCCCATCGGTGCCTTGAGTTTGAACGGTGGCGTCTGCCCTCTTCGCGCAATTCATGTACGTTTGCGGTCGACCGTGAATGTGTGCCGCATTTACCCCTAATGGTTTTTTGGGCATCTTGCGAAAGCTGTCGTACCGCTCTCGTCGTCACCTTCGGGATTGGAGCGCTGACCTTGCCGAGTGCGCCATTCCGGTGGCGGAGCCGTCACCTCCAGCTGTCCGACTCGGACGCCGACCTGATCTGCCCCTCGAGGGGATGAGCTTCTCGGGGCTGGGGTGACCGGCTTCCCTAGGCGCGGAGTTGACGGCACCTCGATGTTCAGACGTTCGCGGGTGGCTCTGGGGAAGTGTGCGAATGCGCGGCCGAGCTGTGGTTGACGCGGACCGACGACTTCGTCGTCCTGCGGGAGTTGGACAAGGTCACGCAGCACAACCTGGGCGCGAACGCAGCTTGGAGGTCGCGATAGGGGAGGCCACGGATGAGCCGCAGTGCGCCGGCTCGGCAGCCGACGCAGTCTTTGCCACCCTCGTGTCCAAGTCGGTCATGGTGCCGTGTAAGAGGTCCTAACAAAGGCGTTGGACGTGTCGGTGGGTGATAAGGCAGGTGGCGAGTCCGAGGAAGGCTTCGTGGATGTCGTCGCGTCGTTCCCATCGGATCCGTAGTCGGCGGAAGCCGTGGAACCATGCGATGGTCCGCTCCACGACCCGCCGGTGAACGCCGAGGCCGGAACCGTGTGGGACGCCGCGGCGGGCGATCACGGGTTTGATGCCCAGCGCCCAGACGAGACGGCGGTATTTGTCGTGGTCGTAGCCGCGGTCGCCGAGCAGGCTGTCGGGTCGGTTGCGTGGCCGTCCGACCAGGCCGGCGACCGATGAGATCTTCTTCAGCAGGGGTATCAGCTGGGTGACGTCGTTGCGGTTGCCGCCGGTCAGCGATACGGCGAGTGGGATGCCCTGGCCGTCGACGATGAGGTGGTGCTTGCTGCCCGGACGTGCTCGGTCGACCGGGCTGGGACCGCTTTTGGGCCCCGTCGAGCTGCCCTGACGTGGGAGGAGTCGATCACCGCCCGCGACCAGTCCAGCTTCTTCGCGACCCGCAGCTTCTTCAGCAGCACCAGATGCAGTTGGTCCCAGACGCCGGCATCGTTCCACGCGGCCAGACGCCGCCAGCAGGTCATCCCGGAGCCGAAGCCCAGCTCCTGCGGCAGGTACTCCCACTGGATCCCGGTATGCAGCACGAACAGGATCCCGCAGAGTGCCTGCCGGTCCGGCACCCGGGGGCGTCCCGCCACCTGCTTCGGCACCGGCTCAGGCAACAACGGCTCGATGAGCGACCACAGTTCATCCGACACGATCCACGGCCGCGACTGACGTTTCCCCACAGCCAGACCAACGACCATCCGGACCGATAGTCACATGATCAACAGCTTCTGTTAGGACCTCTAAGCCCTCCGCAGAAGATGCCGGAGGCGCCGCCCCGGCTGGGCTTGCCGCGGGGGCGACCCCTTCGAAGCGATGACGCCGGCAACTTCGCCAGCCGGATCCAGGCCGAGCGTGTTCGGGAACGGAGGGCCAGACGCCGAGCAGCGTGTCAGAAACGTCCTGCTGGATCGGACCGCGGGCTGGCGCCAGTTTCGGTGAACACGAGGCAAGGAGCCACATACACCGCGCTGGCGGGGAGTCCGTGGTTCTGCCGAAGGGGGCTTTCTCCCGGAGTTTCTGTGGATCCGGCAGCATCGGCATCCGCTGGGCTCAGCTTGAAGCCAGTGCCGTGGTGTCGGGCGTGATGCCGGGTTGTGCGGGGCTCCAAAGCTGCTGGGTCCTCGTTTCCGAGACCGTGCGGCTGTCTGAGTCAGGGCACGGCAGGCTGCTTCCACCCGTCCAGGGAGACCTGCGCTCCGCCTTCCAAGTAGTGGTGCAGGGCACTGGCGGTGGTGTCGACGAAGGCGTCGGGGATGGCGTCGATACCGATCCAGCGGACCTGGGAGTGCTTGCGGGGTTCGCAGTTCTCTGGTTCCCCGGTCCATTCATGGGCGGCGAAGACGATGGTGAGGAAGCCGTTGGGGGCTTCGACGCCCCAGGCACCATGGATGACGTGGGCGACCTTAAGGGACTCGGGCTTCACCGTGAGTCCGGTCTCCTCATACAGCTCGCGGACCGCGGTCTCGGTGATGGGCTCGCCCAGTTCGCTCTTGCCGACGGGCAGGTCCCACAGGCCCTGGGCGAACTTGGCGTTCTCGCTGCGCTGCAGGAGGACAACGCGATTGGTGGCCTGGTCGTGGACGATGACAGCCGCGACCAGCAGGGTCATCGATTCGAGTGCCGGCTTGAGGGCCCTGGGCTGGGTCTCGGTCTGCTGGACCACGGTGTTCCCTTCGTCAGGCGGGTTGTTGGGCATGTTAGGCGAGGGCCTCGCGGATGCGGCGGGCGAGATCGGCGGCGCCGGGAACGCGACGGCGCTGGTAGACCGTGAGCGTGGAGCGGATGGCCACCCACTCCGGCTCGCCGACGGAGTGCAGGGCGTGCAGGTAGCGCATCGGCTCCGCCGCGAGGAGCGACCGCTCGTCACGGCAGGCGGCCAGGAGCTTTTCGCGGGTGTCGAGCCCGGCGGCAAGGTCGGCGACGGCCTGGTGAACGAGGGGCTGGTCGACCAGGCCGAGGCGCTTGCCCGCCATGGACCACGCCTGGCAGGGCGGGGAGGCGATGAATCCGCAGGTCCGGCCTGCGAAGAGCCAGGCCGGATACATCGCGACGTCCGTACGGATGGTCAGCAGGCCGGCTGCCGCTCGCGTCTTTTTTGCAGGCCCACTCGTCCCACTCCAGTCCGATGTCGCGGATCCAGAGGCGGCGCAGGGGGACGCTCCATCCGCCCGGGCCCGCGAACAGGTCGATCACAAGATCGCGGCTCGTGATCATGCCGTTATCCCGAAGTCGTCCTGCACCGCCTCGACTTCGCTGCGGCAGGACCAGGGGGAGCAGCCGTGGACGACGCCCTGCTCCAGTTCGGAGGCGGCTTCCTCGCCGAGAGCGGCGCGTTCCGCGGCGGTGACGTGATCGATCGGGGCCTGACCGAGGGGGACGCGCGAGCGGTGGAGGAACGCTTTGCCGAGCAGCGCGTTGCCTGTGGCGGTGGCCCGAGCGTTCCCCCGGCGGATGGCGGCATCGAATTCCACGACGTCTTCCCACTCGGAGGGGGAGGTGTCGCGTATGTGCCGCCACTGGGCGTTGCCATGGAAGGGGCATCCGAGGCAGCTGCTCTTCGGAGTTTCGGCGAGTCCGAGGGAGGTTAGATAGCGGACGCAGTCCGAGCGTGACCAGTTCATGTCGATCAGCGGGTGAACGTTCCGCATGTAGCGGACGTCGGCGTCCTTGGCGCGATAGAATTCATCAGTGGATATGCCGATCCACTGCTCGACGAACACCCCCTTCGGTACGCGCCTCGGATACGGGTATCCGAGCAGCCTCCGGACCGCCTTTTTGATCGGATTTACCGTATATTCGCCCGTACTTCTCTGCACTTCACGCTCATGGGTGAACGGGTCTATGTGGCTCGTCAATGGGCCTTCGAGATAGATGGGATGGGGTCAGGGGTGGGGACAGCGCCGACGACTGCCCGGTGAGTTGTCAGGCGTCGGTAAGATCAGCGCTCTTATTGGGGGTGCGATGCGAACATCAGGGCAGGCCGGCGAGGGGCAGAAGTACGCGCTGACCTCGGACGAGGACGACAGTGACTTCTGGGGCTTTGCTCACGAGGCCGAGGGGCTCTTCACGCCTCTGCCGGATGAGGAGGGCGCACGCCGAGTGCACCTCGAAGGTTGTCTCCCGCAGGGTGGCCTACTGAAGAGCCTCGATCATGTCGGTAGTCGTCGCGCCATGGTGGGGAACGCATGGCTCGCCCTTCTCGACGGCGACGGTGTCACGATGGGGTCCTACTTCGTCAACGAGGTCACCGTCGTCGACGCCAAACCTTCCGCCCTTGGAACCGGCCTCATCGACGTCACAGTGACGCTGTGGTGCGAGAACGCCCTGCCCGGAGCGGAACGAGCGTGGGACCTGGTCCGCACGGGTCAACTGAACCGCACCGGCATGTGGCACGAATCGCACCCGAGGATCGACACGCGTGGCTGTCGGTAGCCCTGTGGTCCCGGAAGTACCAACGCCAGGGGAAGCCCGATGCGCCTGCAGGCCAGGTGTTCGCCTTGGACGGCCGGCACATGGTCGACGAAGACAGCTTCTACTGTGCAATCGGTGAGGGTCTGCAGGAGCATTCTAACCGGCTCATCGAGGAGTCGATGCAGGAGTGGAGTCGGCGCAGTGGGGACAGTGGCCCTACGGGCTGAGTCACGCTCTGGCCCGTGTATGGCCCGGAACTGCTGGTCAGGACTGGGATACCAGTGGGATGAACTGGGAGAAGAAGCGTATTTCGACACCTCGCCCACTTGCGTTGCTGGGCGCTCCACGGAGGCGCCTGACCCGGATAAAAGTCCAGGTCAGGCTTCTTCTTCCGTGCCGTTAGAAGAAGCCCAGCTTCTTCGGGGAGTAGCTCACCAGCAGGTTCTTCGTCTGCTGGTAGTGGTCCAGCATCATGCGGTGGGTTTCGCGGCCGATGCCCGACTGCTTGTAGCCGCCGAAAGCCGCGTGGGCCGGGTACGCGTGGTAGCAGTTCGCCCAGACCCGGCCCGCCTGGATCGCGCGGCCCGCGCGGTAGGCCGTGTTCGTGTCGCGGGTCCAGACGCCCGCGCCGAGGCCGTAGAGCGTGTCGTTGGCCGTGCGGATCGCGTCGTCGAAGTCCGTGAAGGACGTCACCGCAACCACCGGGCCGAAGATCTCCTCCTGGAAGATCCTCATGCGGTTGTCGCCTTCGAAGATCGTGGGCTGGACGTAGTAGCCGCCGGCCAAGTCTCCGTCGTGCGTGACGATCTGGCCTCCCGTCAGGATCTTCGCACCTTCCCGCTGGCCGATCTCCAGGTACGAGAGGATCTTCCGGAGCTGCTCGGCGGAGGCCTGCGCGCCGATCATCGTCGCCGTGTCCAAGGGGTGGCCCGGGACGATCCGCTCCGTACGGGCGATCGCCGCCTCCAGGAACTCGCCGTAGCGGCCGCGCTGGACGAGGGCGCGCGACGGGCAGGTGCAGACCTCGCCCTGGTTCAGGGCGAACATCGTGAAGCCTTCGAGAGCCTTGTCACGGAAGTCGTCGTCCGCCGCCCACACGTCGTCGAAGAAGATGTTCGGCGACTTGCCGCCGAGTTCGAGGGTGACCGGCTTCAGGTTCTCGGCGGCGTACCCCATGATCAGGCGGCCCGTCGCCGTCTCGCCGGTGAAGGCGATCTTCGCCACCCGCGGCGAGGACGCGAGCGGTTTGCCGGCCTCCTCGCCGAAGCCGTTGACGATGTTCAGGACGCCCGGCGGCAGCAGGTCCGCGACCAGGCTCAGCCAGAAGTGCACGGAGGCCGGGGTCTGTTCGGCGGGCTTGAGGATCACCGCGTTGCCGGCGGCCAGCGCGGGGGCCAGCTTCCAGACCGCCATCAGGATGGGGAAGTTCCACGGGATGATCTGCGCGACGACGCCCAGCGGTTCGTGGAAGTGGTACGCGACGGTGTCGTCGTCGATCTCGCTCAGCGAGCCCTCCTGGGCCCGCAACACCCCCGCGAAGTAGCGGAAGTGGTCGATGGCGAGCGGGATGTCGGCGGCGAGGGTCTCCCGGACGGGCTTGCCGTTGTCCCAGCTCTCCGCGACCGCGAGCGCCTCCAGGTTGCTCTCCATGCGGTCCGCGATCCGCAGCAGGACGGTCGCGCGCTCCGCCGGGGCCGTCCTGCCCCACGCCGGAGCCGCCGCGTGCGCAGCGTCGAGGGCGCGTTCCACGTCCTCGGCCGTGCCGCGGGCGACCTCGGTGAAGGCCCGGCCGTCGACCGGGCTCGGGTTCTCGAAGTAGCGGCCGCGCGCCGGGGCGACGTACTCGCCGCCGATCCAGTGGTCGTAGCGGTCCGCGTACGACATCAGCGCGCCCTCGGTGCCGGGTGCGGCGTATCGGGTCATGGGCATGGCCTCCCTCGGCGCGCCGGCCGTCCCTGGCCGGCGCTCATCGCCGAGTCTGCGCGCCCCTACGTTGCAACCCCGTTGCACCGGCGGTCAGTTCCGTCTCCAGGGAGTCGAGCCGGGCGCGGACGGGCGGGAGTTGCGACGTCGGTACGGCCGCGCACAGGGCACGCCAGACCACGACGTCGTCCTCGCCCCATGTGCTGTACGCCCAGTCCGCGAGGAGTCCGGGGTCACCCCGGTCCACCAGGGCGGCCCGGAGCCGGTCCGCGAGCCGCTCGCGCAGCCGGACCACCCCCGGGGCGAGTGAGGCCGGAAGGAGCGGGCCCGCGTACTCGCCGGCCGCAGCCGAGACGGCCCCCGAGGCGAGTCGCCGGTCGACCGTCGCGAAGTCCGCGTCGACGGCTCCCGCCAGCCGGTACGGGCGCGAGCGCAGCATGTCGGGCCCGAGGAGAGCGCGGAGCCGGGACAGCTCCGCCCGCAGCGTCACCGGGGTGACCGACTCGTCCTCGTACAGCAGCGTCAGGAGCTCGTCGCCACCCACCCCGTCCGGGCGGTGCGCCAGGACCACCACGATCTCGCTGTGCCGGCGGGACAGGCGAACGCGCCGCCCGCCCATGGTGAGCACCGCTTCGTCGCGGCCCAGCGCGGAGAGCCTGAACCCGCCCGGCCGGGCCGGCGGACCGAGGAGGGCGAGCTGGGACTCGGCCGCCCGCGCCACCGCCTGGACGAAGCCGAGGCTGTGCGGGTGCGCGAGCCGCTCCCCGCCCGTGATGTCCACCGCGCCGATCACCCGGCCGGAGAGCGGATCGTGCACGGGAGCGGCGGCGCACGTCCAGGCCCGCACCGGCAGCCGGAAGTGCTCGTCGGCGACGACCTGCACCGGCCGGCCGACGGCGATCGCGGTCCCGGGCGCGTTCGTCCCGGCCGCCGACTCCGACCAGCGGGCCCCGGCCACGAAGTTCATCGCCCGGGCCTTGCGCAGCGTGCCCGGATGGCCTTCCACCCAGAGCATCCGCCCTGCCGCGTCGCAGACCGCGAGCAGATGCTCCCCGTCCGTCGCGTACGTCCCCATCAACTCCCGGATCACCGGCATCGCCGCCGAGAGGGGATGCCCGTCCCGGTGTCCCGCCAACTCGTCCTCGTCCAGTTCGATCCGCGCGGCCGCTTCCTGACTCACCCTGGCCCGGACGGAACGCCGCCACGAGGCGGCCACCAGCGGCCGCAGCACCGGACCGGTCGCCCCGTCACCTGAGCCCGTCGTCCCGTCGCTCGGACCGCGGGCCTTGTCGCTCGGACCGCGGGCCTTGTCGCCCGGACCTCTCGCCCCGGTTACCCACGCATCGCTCAATTCGGCCTCCTCGTCGAGGTCGTCCAGCACGTCCGGCTCATCGTCGTGCGCGCGCGGGCCGCCGACAAGCGCCCCGGCACCACGGCATATGCGCCCTGTCCGGGACCGGCCCCCGGGCCCTGGCGCGGAGCACGTAGAGTGGGCCCGGGCCGTGACTGGCGCTTGAGGTGGATCACCACCGGGGAGCGGCCCCGGCGGAGCGCACCCGAGCGGTGCGACCGTGCCGATGCCGTGCGCCTGGGCGAACCACCGGTCAGACACGACGCCCAGGAGTTGCCATGTCCACCAGCACCGCCAGCCTCATGGACGGCACCGCCCTCGCCCGCCGTACGGTCGAGGAGACGGCCGCGCGTGCCGCCGAGGTCACCCGCCGCACCGGCGTCACGCCGTGTCTCGCCACCGTCCTGGTCGGCGCCGACCCGGCCTCCGTGACGTACGTGAAGATGAAGCAGAACCGCTGTGCGAAGGCCGGAATCCGCTCCCGGCACGTGGAGCTGCCCGCCACCACGACGACCGAGGAGCTCGTCGCCGCGATCACCGCGCTGTCCGAGGACCCCGAGGTCCACGGCATCCTCCTCCAGCATCCGGTCGGTCCGCACATCGACGAGCGCGCCGCCTTCGAGGCCATCGCGCCGGAGAAGGACGTCGACGGCGTCACCATGGCCTCCTTCGCCGCCATGGGCTTCGGACTGCCCGGCTTCGTCTCCTGCACGCCCGGCGGCATCATGCGCCTCCTCGACGCGTACGACGTCGAACCGAGCGGCAAGCGGGCCGTGGTCGTCGGGCGCAGCGCGATCCTCGGCAAGCCGGCCGGTCTCCTCCTCCTCGGCCGCGACGCCACCGTCACCTACTGCCACTCCCGCACCAAGGACCTCTCCTCCGTCATACGGGAGGCCGACATCCTGGTGGCGGCCGTCGGCAAGCCGAACTTCATCAAGGGCGAGGACATCAAGCCCGGCGCCGTCGTCGTCGACGCCGGCTACAACCCGGGCAACATCGGCGACGTCGACTTCGCGTCCGCCGCCGAGCGCGCCTCCCTCATCACTCCGGTCCCCGGTGGCGTCGGTCCCATGACCATCGCCGTTCTGCTCGCGCAGACGGTCGAGGGCGCGGAGCGCCAGCTCGGTCTGTAGGACAACCCGTGACGGGGCGTCGGCGGGACGGCGACCGGGGGAGGAGAGGCCCTTTCCGGCCATGGTCGGACAAGCCGTGGTCGGCGATGGTCACGATTCTGTACAGGCCGTGCTCAGCGGCCCCGGATCACTCGCCTCACGGCCGCCGACAAGCAACCCTGGTGTCTGTGCCGCACCAGCCGACCGCCACTCCGCCGCCGGACCGCCGACCGGCTGAGTCCCCCTCAGCCGAGCCCCGCTCCCTCGAGTCCCGTTCCACCGAGTCCTGTTCCCCCGGGTCCCACTCCGTCGAGTCCCACTCCACCGAGCGGCTCGCCGCTGTGGCGTGGCCGCGTGTCGTACGCCTCGGCGCACCCCGGCCGGGGCCGGCCGCGCGGCGCGCCCGCTGGTTCGGCGTGCCGCTCGTACCGCTGTTCCTGGCAGCCCTGGTCGTGGGCGGGTTCATGGCCGTCGGCGGCGGAGAGGACTTCGAAGGGCCGGCCGACGGGCGGCCGGGCGGCGGCCCGGTGGCCGTACCGTCCCCCGTCGTCACCGCGGAGGACACCGGCACGACGTCTGTCCCGACGGCCGGCGCGCCGTCGCCCGGCGAGCCCACGCCGGGCGCGCCGGGCGTGGGCTCGCCGGGCACATCCACCACCGGCGTGCCCGCCACGGGCGGCCCCGTGGCCGACACGCCGACGCACGCGGCGCGCGACAAGCGGCCCGACCCGCAGGGGCGGAGTGCCTCCCCGCAGCCCTCCCGTACCGGGAGCACCGCTCCCGAGACGACCCGGCCGGCCCCTACCTCGGCCCCGACGGCGACACGTCCGCCCGCCAGGCCCGTCTCCTTCGAGGCACTGCGCGTCGGCGACTGCTTCGACATCGACCGCGCCACGCCGGGCACCGCCCTCCGGCGCGACTGCGACACGCCGCACGACGCCGAGCTCGTCACCCGGCCACGCCTGACCGGCACCTACGCCGACGACCAGAAGGTGCGCGAGGCCGCCACGGAACTCTGCCGCGAACCCCTCCGCGCCAAGGCCGCCCGGCAGCCGCTCGGCACGCGCTGGACCACCTTCGTCCAGTACCCCTACCGCACCAGCTACCTCCTCGGCTCCGACGCCGTCGCCTGCAGCCTGGCCGCCCCGTCCACCACCGTCGGGAAGGTCACCGGCCTCCTCCAGTAGCGCCGCCGGAGCCTCCCGCTCCCGTGGTGTGGGCCGCGAGGGTGGCCGTGGTCGTAGCGGTGGCCGTGTCCGTGGCCGTGGCCAGGGCCGACGCCGGATCGCGGTCCGCCGGGCCCGCGGGGGACCAGCGGCCACCCACCTTGCGGTACGGCCACCAGCGGCCGTCCGCACCGAGCCGCAACTGCGCCTCCCCTCCCACCACCGTCCAACGCGCGCCGGCCGTCCGCCGTAGCACCGGCCGCTCGTCGTCCGCCCAGGCCTCCGCGAGCCGCGCCGCCGCCCGGGCGAGGGTCTCGGCGTCCGGCGTCCACTCCTCCTCCAGTACGGCGAGGGCGGCGCTGCCGCCGAAGCGCCACGCGCGCGTGGCCGCGTCCAGATCCGCCCGCGATCTGCCCGAACCGGTGGCGAGCCGCGCCGTGATCCTGGAGGCGGGCGAGCCCGCGGCGAGGCGCACCGCGTCCTGAGCGACCGTCAGCGGCGGCTCCGTGAGCTCCGGCCCGCCGCCCCCGAGGGCCGCGACGAGCATCCGGTGCGCGCGAGCCGCCGCGTCCGTCGCGAGGAACTCCAGTGCCGTCGGATCGACCCCGGGCTCGGGATCCGTCTCCGTGTCGAGCGAGGGCGGTTCGCCCGGCGCCGAGAGGGCCCCGGGCGGGGCGGGCAGCGGCGGCAGGATGTCCCGGGCCGCGTACACCTCGGCCGCCGACACGCCCGGCATGCCCCCGGCACCCTCCACCGCGGCCCCGTCCCCGGATCCCTCCTGACCGTCGCGCTCCGCAGGCGCCGTGGCCCGCCGCGCGCTGCGCGCCTGGAGCTGGTCGAGGAGGGTCCGTTCGCCGCGCCCGCGCATCAGCAGCAGGACGAACGGGTCCTCGTCGAGCAGTCGCGCCACCTGGTAGCAGAGCGCCGACGTGTGCGGGCAGTGGTCCCACGCCTCGCAGCCGCACTCCGGATCGAGATCGCCGATCCCCGGGAGCAGGTCGATCCCCGCGACCGCCGCGTCCTCCACCAGGTGCGGAGGCATCTCGCGGTCGAGGAGCGCCGCGATGTGCCCCGCGCTGTCCACGGCCAGATCGAGCAGCCGCTCCCACTCCTCCCCGGAGAACTCCCGCACCAGCACGTCGCTGCGGTGCGCCGTGCCGTCGCGGTCCTTGACGATCGCCGTGATCCGGCCGGGACGCACCGACACGGCTCCCACGGCCCCCGCGCGCGCGTGCCGGCGCCCGGCCTTGAGCTGTTCGCCGTCGAGCGCCGTGTCCTCCAGTGCCTTGAGCCACGCCCGGCCCCACCAGGTCCGGGCGAACGCCGCGCCCTTCGCGGGCGGCAGCGCCTCGAACGTCCGCTCGTCGCCCCCGTGTCCGTGTCCGCGTCCGTGTCCCTGTCCCTGTGCGGGGCCCTGCCCGTGTCCGTACTCGCTCATCGTCCGTCCCCTCGCAGCCGTACGAGCTCCGCCAGTTCCGCGTCGGTCAGTTCGGTCAGTTCCGGCGGGGTGTCCCCGCCCGTCCCGAGAACGGCGTCCGCCAGTTCCCGTTTGCGGTCGAGCATGGCGGCGATCCGGTCCTCGATCGTGCCCTCGGCGATCAGCCGGTGCACCTGCACCGGGCGGTCCTGCCCGATCCGGTACGCGCGGTCGGTGGCCTGGGCCTCCACGGCCGGGTTCCACCAGCGGTCGTAGTGCACGACGTGCTCGGCCCGGGTGAGGTTGAGCCCGGTCCCGGCGGCCTTCAGCGAGAGGAGGAAGACGGGGACGTCCCCGTCCTGGAACCGCGCCACCATCGCCTCGCGCGCGGCGACGGGCGTGCCGCCGTGCAGGAACTGCGTCCGTACGCCCCGCGCCGCGAGATGCGTCTCCAGGAGCCGGGCCATCCCCACGTACTGGGTGAAGACCAGGGTGCTCGCGCCCTCGGCGAGGATCGTGTCGAGGAGCTCGTCGAGCAGCTCCAGCTTGCCCGAGCGGCCCTCGATCCTCGGCCGGTCCTCCTTGAGGTACTGGGCGGGATGGTTGCAGATCTGCTTGAGACCGGTCAGGAGTTTCACGACGAGCCCGCGGCGCTCCATGCCCTCGGCGACGGCGATCGACTCCAGGGTCTCGCGCACCACCGCCTCGTACAGACCGGCCTGTTCGGGCGTCAGGGAGACGGCCCGGTCGGTCTCGGTCTTCGGCGGGAGTTCGGGCGCGATGCCCGGGTCCGACTTCCGGCGGCGCAGCAGGAACGGGCGGACCAGCGCGCCGAGCCGCTCGGCGGCGGCCGGGTCCCCGCCGCCCTCGACGGCGGCGGCGAAGCGCGTACGGAAGGCCCCGAGGCTGCCGAGCAGGCCGGGGGTCGTCCAGTCGAGGATCGCCCACAGCTCGGAGAGGTTGTTCTCCACCGGGGTGCCGGACAGTGCCACGCGCGCGCGTGCCCCGATCGTCCGCAGCGCACGTGCGGTCGCCGAGTACGGGTTCTTGACGTGCTGCGCCTCGTCCGCGACGAGGAGTCCCCAGCTCCGCGCGGCGAGCCGCTCGGTGTCGAGCCGCATGGTGCCGTACGTGGTGAGGATGAAGCCGCCGTCGGCGACGCCTTCCAGGTCGCGCGCGGCGCCGTGGAAGCGGCGCACCGGCGTGCCGGGCGCGAACTTCTCGATCTCCCGCTGCCAGTTGCCCATGAGCGAGGTCGGGCAGACGACCAGCGTGGGTCCGGCGGAGGCCGGATCGGTCTGCCGGTGGAGATGGAGCGCGATGACGGTGATCGTCTTGCCCAGGCCCATGTCGTCGGCGAGGCAGCCGCCGAGGCCGAGGGAGGTCATCCGGTGGAGCCAGTCGAGCCCGCGCACTTGGTAGTCGCGCAGGGTCGCGGCGAGCGCGGCGGGCTGCGCGACCTCCGGGCGGCCGCCCTCGGGGTCGGCGAGCCGCTCCCGCAACCGCTCCAGCCAGCCGGACGCCGCCACCTCGACGGGGCGGCCGTCCACCTCGGTCGTGCCGGTGAGGACGGCCGAAAGCGCGTCCACCGGAGTGACCTTGCGGTCCTGCTGGGCTCGGGCGCGAAGCACCTCGGCCGGGTCGACGAGGACCCAGCGGTCCCGCAGGCGGACGAGGGGCCGTCCGGCCTCGGCGAGCCGGTCGAGCTCGGCCCGGGTCAGCTCGTGCCCGCCCACGGCGAAGCGCCAGTTGAAGGCGAGCAGGGCGTCGGCGGAGAGGAAGGAGGGGAGCGAGCCGCGGGAGGGGCCGCCCTCTTCGTCCGGCGCGTCACCGGTGCTCGGGGGTGCCGCGCCATCGGCGCTGGGCGCGTCGCCGACCCCGTACCGCGCGTCGCTCTCTTCGTTCTCCGTGGCCGAAGGGCCGATCACCGCGTGGGCGGTGAGCCGGTCGGCGAGTTCGCGCGGCCAGTGGACCTGGACGCCGGTCGCCGCGAGGGCCCGGGTCGCCGGGCCAAGCAGCTCCGCGACCTCCTCGTCGGCGAGTTCGACGGTGTCGGGAACGGCCGCCGTGAGGAGCGGGGCCAGGGGCGGCCAGGCGCGGGAGGCGCGCCGGAGCGCCAGGAGCGCGTCCATCCGGGCCCGGGGGCCGAACGCGCCGGCTGTCGTGCCGGACCCCGCCCACACTTCCGCCGCGTCCGCGACCAGCGTGGGGTCGGCGACGCCGTGGAGCTGGAGGACCGCGCGGAAGGCGGGGGCCTCGTCGGACTCGGTGGTGAAGCCGGGGAGTTCGAGGCGGAGCGACAACCGGACGCCCGCGTCGTGACCCGCCGCCACGTCGGCGGCCCAGGCTCGCTGTTCGGGGATCGACTGGGCCGCGTCGGCCGCGAAGGCGTGGCCGCCGGCCGCGAGGGAGGCCGCCGGGGTGCGCGGGAGTGTGTCCGCGACCGCGTCGGCGAACGCGCGGAGCAGTGCCTCGGGTTCGGGCAGGAGCAGCGGCTCGTCGGGGGACAGGGGTACGGCGTGGGCGCTCGGCGGCATCGAGGCGGCGAGGGTGCGCAGCCGCGCCAGCTCCTCCGGGCCGAGCGGCCCGGCCCGCCACGCGTCGTGTTCGCCGGGAGTGAGACCGGGCAGCAGGAGTCCGTGTGCGACGAGGTCGAGGGCGAGGAGGGACGCGGCGCCCCAGAACGCGGCGGCGGGCGAGGCGGAGTCCGTGAACCGGGCACGGGCGAGCAGCGGAAGGGCGTCCCGTACGGCGAGGGCGCGCGCGGGGACGGTCACGGCTTGGAGGCCTTCGCCGTCCACGACCGTGAGCTCGGTGTTCGCGGGGGCGCCGTCCGGCAGGGCGTCCCCCTCCGCGGACCAGAAGGCGATCCGTCCCGCGCGGGGCGGATCGGCGGGGAGGAAGACGGCGGAGTGGAGGGCGAGTTCGCGGGCGGAATCATCGGGTCCGTACGACAGCGACAATGCATTCCTCAAATTTGACTACCTGGGGACCGAGCGACCGAGGATACCCGAAGTGATCGATGTGACGCGCACGCGGGACGTGTGATCCGCGCCATAGCCGAGGTCTCCGTGTCGAGGGCGCGCGGAGGGTGGGGTTCGCCCCACCCCCGCACCCCGGCGCCCCCCCCTGTCGCGGACGGGTGGTGACGCCATGGACCCGGACGATCACGAATCCGTAGTTTCAGTGGAGGCGCCCACCCTTCGCAACCGATCCCGATCCCGACCCACAGCAACAGGAGCCCCGCCATGTCCCAGGCCACCGTCCTGCCCCCGGCGCCCGCCCTCGCCGAGGCTCCCGCCCGCGCCAGAGGCGGCAGTGAGTTCAGCCCGCTCCTGCGGACGGTCAGGGAACAGGGCCTCCTGGAACATCGCCCCGGCTGGTACGCCCGCGGGATCGTCGTCAACCTCCTCGGCATCGCCGCCGTCGTGGCCGGACTCGCCCTGATCGGCCCTTCCTGGTGGGCGCTCCCGCTCGCCTTCCCCCTCGCCCTGCTCTCCGCCCGGGCCGCCTTCGTCGGCCACGACGCCGGCCACGCCCAGATCACCGCCGACCGCAGGGCGAGCCGGGTCATCCAGCTCGTGCACGCCAACCTTCTCCTCGGCATGAGCCGGGAGTGGTGGAACGACAAGCACAACCGGCACCACGCGAACCCCAACCACCTCGACAAGGATCCGGACGTCGCCGCCGACATCCTCGTCTTCGCCGACCACCAGACCACGGGCCGCACGGGCCTGCGCGGCTTTCTCACCCGCCACCAGGCCTGGCTGTTCTTCCCGCTGACGACCCTGGAGGGCATCGCCCTCAAGGTGTACGGAGTCCAGGCACTGCTCGCGAAGGACGGCCCCTGCCGCACCCGGCGCGAGCGGCTCGTCGAGGGCGCCCTGCTCCTCGCCCACTTCGCCGGCTACACGGCCCTGCTCCTCACCCTCCTCACCCCCCTCCAGGCACTGGTCTTCGCCCTCCTGCACCAGATGCTGCTCGGCGTCCACCTGGGCATGGCCTTCGCCCCCAACCACAAGGGCATGGAGCGCCCGGACGAGCACGCCGACGGCGACAGCTGGGGCCACCTGCGCCGCCAGGTGCTCACCTCGCGCAACATCCGCGGCGGCGCCCTCACCGACTGGTTCCTCGGCGGACTCAACTACCAGGTGGAGCACCACCTCTTCCCGAGCATGCCGCGCCCCAACCTCCGCCTTGCCCAGCCCGCCGTGCGCGCCCACTGCGCCGCGCTGGGCGTGCCGTACACCGAGACCGGCTTCGTGGAGTCGTACCGCCAGGCCCTCGGGCATCTGCACGAGGTGGGCGAGCCCCTGCGCGCGGAGCGGTCCGGCGCGGCCGAGTAAGGTCAAGGATGATCACACGCGATGTGATCATCGGTTCGGGTGAGGTGTATGCACCGCCCGCGACGACCGAGCGGCAGCGGAGAAGGGGAGCTCCTCAGTATGAGCAGCGGCACCGTCCAGACGGTCAGCAGCAACGGCACGTACTCGTTCACCAAGCCCAACCGGGACGGCATCACCCTCCTCGCGGGCCTCGGCGTGGAGGGCGACGTCCACGCGGGAGTGACGGTCAAGCACCGGTCGCGCGTGGCCCAGGACCCGACCCAGCCGAACCTGCGTCAGGTCCACCTCATTCACGCCGAGCTCTTCGAGGACGTGGCGGGCGCCGGGTTCGAGGTCGGCCCGGGCGACCTCGGCGAGAACGTCACGACCCACGGGATCGATCTTCTCGGCCTGCCCACCGGCACGCTCCTCCACCTGGGAGCCGAGGCCGTCGTCGAGGTCACCGGGCTGCGCAACCCCTGTGCGCAGATCGACAACTTCCGGCACGGCCTACTCAAGCAGGTCATCGGCCGCGACGAGAACGGCGAGGTCGTCCGCAGGGCGGGCATCATGGCCATCGTGCTCACCGGCGGGGAGGTGCGGCCCGGCGACACGATCCGGGCCGAGCTGCCCGAGGGGCCGCACCGCCCCCTCCAGAAGGTCTGATCCCGCTCGTCGGTTCTCCGTCACTCCTCCAGAGCGCAGGAGTCGACCACGTCACCGCCCGCCGGCCGCGCGATCGTACGGTCCGCTGGCGGCGGCGTACCTTCCTCGACCCAGCGCGTCAGCGCGTCGAACGCGGAGCGGTAGCAGGGCAGGATCGGCCGCAGCCGGTCCGGATACGTGTCGTACAGGCCGTCCGTGTGCGTCCCGTCCTGCACCGTGTAGTACCGGTGCAGTCGGCCCCGGCCCCGCGCGTCGACCATCCCGGCGTACACGTCGGAGTCGGTGGCGATGGGCAGCAGGGAGTCCAGATCGCCGTGGAGCGTGATGAGGGGCTTGCCGATGCGACCGGTGAGCGCGACCTTCGCGACCGCGCGGTGGACGGACGCGGGCCGCGAGGCGTAGTCGTACGAGGCGTCCGAGGCGCAGGCCGCGAAGATCTCCTCCACCGTCCGTCCCGCCGTGGCACCCGGACAGGCCGGGTCGTACGAGGGGTCGAACTCGGCCCGGAAGATCTTCTGCGTGAGCCCCCAGTACGCCCTCTCGTGGTACGGCCAGAGGAAACGGGACCCGGGTGCGAAACCAGCCTCGACCAGGTCCTCGTCGGAGGCGCGGCCGAGGGAGCGGGCCACCGTCACCGGCAGGCTCGTGAGCGGGTTGGGGCCGCCCGCGGTCCACAGCACGCCCTCCCAGTCGACCCCGCCGTCGTACAGCTCGGGCCGGTTCTCCAGCTGCCAGCGCGTCAGGTACCCGGCGTTGGAGATCCCGGTCATGTACGTCCGCTCGGGGGCGCTGCCGTAGCGCTGCCGTACGGCCTTCTTGGCGGCCCTCGTCAGCTCGGTGACCCGGCGGTTCCACTCGGCGACCGCGTCGCCCGGTGCCCGCCCGTCGGTGAAGAAGTCCGGCCCGGTGTTGCCCTTGTCGGTGGCGGCGTACGCGAATCCCTGGGCGAGGACCCGGTCGGAGATGAGCGCGTCCGTGGCGTACTGGCGCCGGGTGCCGGGCGCGCCGGTGACGACGAGCCCGCCGTTCCAGTCGTCGGGCAGCCGGATCACGAACTGCGCGTCGTGGGCCCAGCCGTGGGTGGCGTTGAGACGTGAGGTGTCGGGGAAGTAGCCGTCGATCTGGACCCCCGGCACCCCTGAGGGGTTACGGGTCGCCTTCGCCGCGAGACCGGCCTGGTCGGCCATGTCGGTATACGGGGTACCGGCGAGCCCCGCCGTCGTGAGGTCCGCCAGGCAGGCGGACTCCTGGTGCTCGGCGCCGGGTACGTGGAGCCGATCCTGACGCGCGCAGTGTGCGGAGACCTGGGCCTCCGTTCCGGCTCCGGCGGGGCTCGCGGGGGCGAGGACGGTGACCCCGGCCAGCAGCGCGGTGAGCAGGGGAACGCCTGGGAACAGGCGCATGGTGAGCCTCCGTGGGGACGACGGGAAGGGGGTGCGGCGCCATATCGTGCGGCGCACCACCACCGCCGGACCATGGTCCGGGACCACACCTATGGCGGTCGTCCCATGTGGGAGGCGTGTTTCTTCGGGTGGGCGTGTCGGGGGGTGGTCGTGTCGTGCGTAGGCGTGTTCAGGACGTGCGGACGGCCATCGCGTCGAGCGCGTCCAGGAGCGCGGGCAGTCGTGGACCCCTGGCCACCGGCAGCACCTCGCGCGGCAGCTCATCGAGGAGCACGAAGGCCATGTCGTCGGTCCGGGCCACGAACGACCAACCGGGGCCGTCCGCGCGCAGGATGCGAGCACCCTCCTCCGCCGCTGACCGGGACCGCACCCGGCCCACCGGAGGTGCCTCCTCCAGATATCCGCGGAGCTCACTCAGGGCCTTCCGTACACCGTCGTAGGGGTCGGGTACGGAGGAGGTGACCGGTGCCTCCTGCTCCGACGCCGACGCCGATGCCGACTCCTGCTCCGCCACGCCGCCGCCCTGGGCGTCATCGTTCACCTGGGCACGCCAGGCGGCCCACTGGAGCGCCACCTCGTCCGCGCCGAGCCGGCGCTGGGCCGGTCCCCACACGTCGCCGGACGGCGGGACCAGCGGGGCCGGATCGCCCTCCTCCGGCTCCGGGTCGTGCGGCGCGGGCACGCCGGGCGCGGCGGTGACCACCGCGAGCGGCCAGCCCGGGAGCCCGGCCACCACGGAGTTCTCGTCGGGAGAGAGGTCGTAGGCCATGCCACAGTCCCAGGACGAGATGGCCACCGCGACGAGCGACACGTCGTCGACGACGACCGTCCACCGCGCGCCGAGCCCGTCCTGGCCGAACACGAGCCCGTACCCGTCCACGTAGGGCTGGAGCCCCAGCGCGGCGCAGGCCGCCGGATAGTCGTCACCGAGCACGCTCGGGAAGCGCGCCGGCGTCAGCAGTGCCGCGGTCAGCACAAACAGCGCGTCGGCGTCGGCTTCGGCGTCGCCGACGGCGCGCGCCTCGGCGATCGGGTCCGTCCCGGCCACGGCAGCCTCCCCATCTGGTCGTCGGCGCACCTTAACCAGTGAGTAACCCGCGCGTCGAGGGTGTTCGAGCGGGAGATCCCCTCGCCGGGAGCTCCCCTCAGCCGTCCCTGAGACCGAGCAGCGAGCGGGCCACGGTGGTCGGTGACTCGTCGCGCTCCCGGGCGAGGGCGATGAGCGCCCGGCAGGCCAGCTCGTTGACGCCGAAGGAGAGCGCACCGGGGGAAACCCGGCTCGCCGCCTCCTCCGCCCGGGCCGGCTCGTCCTCGGCGCACGCGGCCACGTACTCCGCCGCCGCCTCGAACAGGTTGTGGCCCTGCCGTGCGCGCGGTGGCGCGGGCGCGGCGGCCTCGGAGGCCCGCCGGGCGGTGGGGAGGAGTCTGCGCAGTCGTTCCGGAACCCGTGTCATCGCCCGCCGCCTTTCCCGGGCACGACTGCCCGGCACCCCCACCGTAGACAGCGAAGTGCCGGGACAGAAGGGCGCGTTGGGACTGTTCCGATCACGACTGATCAGGGCGCGGCTCACGCACGTGCGAAGACCGCCGTCAGAGTGTGCCCTCGTCGAAGGAGACCGCCGTCTCGCCGAGGGAACGCGCCTCGTCACCGCCGTACGGTTCTCCGCCGAGCAGTCCAGTCCACGAAGACGTACCCGGGGTCGGTCACCGCCGTGGCGAGGACGGTGTCGCCGTCCGAGTACGGGCCGTCCTGCGAGAGCGAGACGGTGCCGTTGCCGCCCTCGCACTCCACCTTCAGGGCGTGCCTCCGCTGCTCGAAGACCGCGGTGAGTTCCATGTCCTCGGCGCCGACGTCGATGGCGACGGTGTGGTCGTCACCCGCGCTCGACCCGGCCCCTGACGTGCTCGGACCCGAAGTCCTCGGCCGCGTTCCCCGCCGCCGCGCGCACGCCCACGCCCGTGTCCGTCGGCGGGCGGGTACTCGCCGTGATCCGTTCGCCGGTGTCCGGGCTCAGGGCCTCCGCCGCCACGGCCTCCCGTACGTTCCGTTCGTGCGCGGCCGTCCCGGACGCGCGCCGGCCTGGCCGCCGTCCCGCGCCGGGGCGAAGCCGGTCACGGTGGTGGCCCGGCGATGGGGTGTCCGCGCCGGCTGTCCTCCGCATGGGGGCGGGTTCCGGCGTGTCGGCCGAGGGGTGGCGATCCCGGTCGACACGCGCGGCGGCCGGGACGCGGCGGTTCAGCCTTCGCGGACGGCCAGGGCCAAGTAACGCGCGTCCTCGTCCACGTAACTGACGAGCCGCCAGCCGGCCTCGGCGAGCACGGGACGCAGCCGCGGTTCGGCGCGCAGGTCGTCCGGCGTGATCTGCCGACCGTGCCGGGCCGCGAGGGCGGCGCGGCCGATCGGGTGGAACAGTGCGAGACGGCCGCCAGGACGGACGACCCGGGCGAGTTCCCGCAGACCGGCGACGGGGTCGACGAGATGGGAGATGAGTCCCGCCCCGAAGACGGCGTCGAGCGCGCCGTCGCGCACCGGTAGCCGGCCGACATCGGCGAGCAGGAGCGTCCCGGCGCCTGCGGCACCCTGATCCGGCGCCCCGCGCCCCGCCCGTACCGCCTCGGCCAGCATCTCGGGGGTCAGGTCGGCGCCGAGTACGGTGCCGGTCGGGCCGACGGCCGCGCGGAGCGGCGGCAGGGCGCGGCCGGTCCCGCAGCCGGCGTCCAGCACGGCGTCACCCGGGCGCAGACCGAGCTCGCTCACGGCGGCGGCGTACGCGGGTCCGTCGTCGGGGAACCTGCTGTCCCAGTCGGCTGCGCGACTGCCGAAGAACTCTCGGACGTGTGTGGGGTCATCGCTCATGCGCTCATGATCCACCACCCGGAGGTGTGAACGTTCTGTGTGCACGTTCGAACTCGGCGTGATCGTTCGGGATCATCTCTCTGTCATATTCCATCAGCTTTCGAAATGCGCCCCTGGTGCGCCCCCCGGTGCGCACTAGCGTCCCTGAGCCATGGGACACCTGGACCACGCCACCTTCGGCTGGCTGACACCCGCGCTGTCGTACGCGATGGCCTGCATCGGCGCTGCCCTCGGGCTGCGCTGCACCGTACGGGCGCTCGACGCGACCGGCCGATCGCGGCGGAACTGGCTGCTCACCGCCGCTTCCGCGATCGGCACCGGCATCTGGACGATGCACTTCGTCGCGATGCTCGGTTTCGGAGTGACCGGAACCGACATCCGCTACGACGTTCCCCTCACCATCCTCAGCCTGCTCATCGCCATGGCCGTCGTCGGCGTCGGCGTGTTCGCCGTCGGTTACGGCCGCGACCGGGTCCGTTCGCTCCTGATCGGCGGACTGACCACGGGCGTCGGAGTGGCGAGCATGCACTACATGGGCATGGCCGCGCTCCGGCTGCACGGCCAGGTCCGGTACGACCCCCTGCTCGTCGCCCTGTCGGTCGTGATCGCGGTCGTGGCCGCCACCGCGGCGCTCTGGGCGGCCCTCCACATCCACGCACCCGCGGCCGTGGCCGTCGCCTCGCTCGTCATGGGCGCGGCCGTCAGCAGCATGCACTACACCGGAATGCTCGCGGTGCGGGTCGAGGTCGTCCCCTCCGCCGCCGCTCTCCCCGGCGCCACGGTCATGCAGTTCATCTTCCCTCTCGCCGTCGGACTCGGCTCGTACCTGTTCATCACCTCCGCCTTCGTCGCCCTGTCCCCGACGGCGGGGGAGCGGGCCGCGTACGCCTCTGCCGAGCGGCTCACCGAACCGGACGAGCGGGCCGTGGACGTCGCGCCACCGGGCTTCCGCGCCGCCGAACCCGCCCGCCACCCCTGACCTGATTTCCTCGCCCGCGCCCCCGTACCCCCCCCGCATCCCCACACCGCTCACGCATACCCGCACCGGATACCGCACCAGATACCGCACCAGAGACAGACGCAGCCGGAACGAGGAGCCCATGCGAACTCCCCGCAAGACCAAGGACGCCGAGGCGACGGCTCCGCCGCCGGCGGCCACGCGCGGGCGACGCGCACACGCAAGGCCACCCGCCGAGGAGCCGGGGCCGCACCACACTCCCGAGGCCTTCCCCACCGCCGGCCGCACGACCGGCCCGCACGCGCCGGGCACCACGGCCGCGTACGCCTCGGACAGCCCCACCCCGGGCCGCCCCACGCGACACGGACTGCGGCCCCGGACCGTCCGTGCCAAGATCGTCTCGCTCCTGATGGTCCCGGTCGTCTCGCTCCTCGCCCTGTGGGGTTTCGCCACCGTCACCACCGCGCAGGACATCGCGCGGCTCCGCCAGCTCCAGCGCGTCGACGCCGAGATCCGCGAACCCGTGACGGCCGCGATCCACGCGCTCCAGGCCGAACGGCGCGCCGCCGTACGGCAGGTCGGGGCACCCGGCGCCGCCCGGGCGGCCGAACTCAAGGACCGGATGCGCCGCACGGACACGGCCCTCGACCGCCTCCGCCTCGGCGGCGAGCACACCGTCGGTGACACCGGGGACCTGCCCGGAGAGGTCCCCGCGCGGGTCAGCGCCTTCGTGGGCACCGTCGAGGGTCTCGCCCGGCTCCGCACCGCCGCCGTCGACGGGCGTGCCGACTGGGACCAGGTGTACGGGGAGTACACCGCCGCCGTCTCCGCGGGCTTCGCCGTCGGCGGCGCCCTCACCGGCATCCAGGACACCCAGCAGGGCTCCGACGCGCGCGTGCTCCTCGAATTCGGCCGCGCGGGCGAGATGCTGTCCCGGGAGGACGCCCTCCTCGGCTCCGCCCACCTCACCGGGCGCCTCACCCCGGAGCGGCTCCGCGCCTTCGCCGGAGCCGTCGAGACCCGACGTACCCTCACCGCCTCGGCCACCGCCGACCTGCCCGCCGCCACGCGCGCGGAGTGGGCCCGGCTCGCGGCGGGCCGCGACCACACCCGCCTCGTCAAGGCCGAGGACAGCGTCCTGGCCGCGGAGTCCGGACGTCCCGCCGCCCAGGCGGTCCCCTCCGCCGACTGGGACGACACCCTGACCGCCGTACGGGGCGGACTCACCGCGATCGAGACCGAGGCGCGCACCGCGGCGGCCGACCGCGCCGACCCCTTCGCGGGCGGGTTCCTCAGCATGGGCGGCGCGGCGGTCCTGCTGGGCCTCGCCGCCGTCGCCGCCTCCCTCGTCATCTCCGTCCGCATCGGCCGGGGCCTCGTCGTCGAGCTCGTCAGCCTCCGCAACACCGCCCTCGGGATCGCGCGCCGCAAACTCCCCGCCGCCATGCGGCGACTGCGCGCCGGAGAGGAGATCGACGTGCGGGCCGAGGCGCCGCCCGGCACCGTCTCCCAGGACGAGATCGGCCAGGTCGGCGAGGCCCTCACCACCGTGCACCGCGCGGCCCTCTCCGCCGCCGTCGAGCGCGCCGAACTCGCCAGCGGCATCTCCGGGGTCTTCGTCAACCTCGCCCGCCGCAGCCAGGTCCTCGTCCACCGCCAGCTCAACCTCCTGGACAGCATGGAGCGGCGCGCCGACGACCCCAACGAGCTCGGCGACCTCTTCCGCCTCGACCACCTCACCACCCGCATGCGCCGCCACGCCGAGAGCCTGATCATCCTCTCCGGCGCCGCCCCCGGCCGCGCCTGGCGCATGCCCGTCCCCCTCACCAACGTCGTCCGCGCCGCTGTCTCCGAAATCGAGGACTACGCGCGCGTGGAGCTGCGCCGGCTGCCCGAGACGGCCGTCGTCGGCGGCGCCGTCGCCGACCTGACCCACCTCCTCGCCGAACTCATCGAGAACGCCGCCCAGTTCTCCCCGCCCCACACCAAGGTGCGGGTCAGCGGGGAACCCGTCGGCAACGGCTACGCCCTGGAGATCGAGGACCGCGGGCTCGGCATGGGCAAGGAGACCCTCGCCGAGGCCAATGCCCGCATCGCCCAGTCCGAGGCCCTCGACCTCTTCGACAGCGACCGGCTCGGCCTGTTCGTCGTCAGCCGGCTCTCCTCACGCCACGACATCAAGGTCCATCTGCGGACCTCCCCGTACGGCGGGACGACCGCCGTCGTGCTCCTCCCGACCGACCTCCTCCAGGGCTCGCTGCCGCCCGGGCGTGGCACCCCGGCGACCACGGGGCCGGGCCCCGAGGGGGTGGCGGCCGCTGCCGGGGCTGGGAATCCCGGGCCCCGGCGGACTCCGGCCGACCCGGCCCGCGGTGGCGACGCGCGCACGGGCGACCCGCGCGAGCGGGATCCGCGCGCGGGCGGCTCTGTCGCGGACGCCTCGCGCGCCGCGCGGGAACACGAGGAGGCGCAGCGCGCGGAGGCCCGCCGCTTCGGCCGCCCGCAGGGCCCCCGTACGCCGACGCCGACCCTTCCTCTCGATTCCGCCGCGGCCTCCCGGGGAGGCGCCCCACAGTCGCCGGCCGGCCCGCAGCCCCTGAACCGGCCCCAGCAGGCCGACCGACCCCGCCCGCAGTCCCGTCCGCAGCCGCTCTCCCGCCCGACGGCGGTTCCCGCCCTGGCGGCGCGACCGGAGGAGGGGCCCCCGCCCGCCGGAGTCACCGCGCTGCGGCAGCGCGGCCCCGCCGTACCGACTCAGACCGCACCGACGACAGCCGCACCGACTCAGGCCGCACCCCACCAGGACGCACCGACCCAGGCCACACCGACCCAGGCCGTACCGACGTCTTCGTCAGGACCGGCGGCTCCACCGTCACCGTGGGTGCCGGCCCCGGCGCGGCCGACCACGACTCCGGTCGGTCCCGTTGCGTACGGCCCGCAAGGAGTTCAAGGCGGCCTCGCAGGAGGTGACCACGGTGACGGCCTCGCAGGCGGTGAGCACGGTGACCCCGAGGGCGACCTGCCGCGCCGCGTCCGGCAGGCGAGCCTCGTCCCGCAGCTGCGCGAAGCGCCCTCTCCGGCCCCGGTCTCCGCACCCGCGGCTTCCGGCGCGGACGCGCGTACGCCTGAGCAGGTCCGGGACCGGATGGCGGCCTACCGGGACGGCTGGCAGCGCGGCGGCGGCCCCGCCCCCGGCAGCAGGCGACCGCTCGGGACCGGCTTCGGCGGCGGCGAGTCCCCCCACGCCTCGCACCACGACCTCATCGACCCCATGACCCCCCGCTTCGAAGGAGACGACGCATGATCGACCACGAGAGGCTTTCCCCTCACCGGTCCGGTGAACTCGACTGGCTCCTCGACGACCTCGTCATGCGGGTCCGCGAGGTCCGCCACACCGTGGTGCTCTCCAACGACGGACTCGCCGTGGGCTCCTCCAGCGGACTCAGCCGGGAGGACGCCGAGCACCTCGCCGCCATCGCCTCCGGCTTCCACAGCCTCGCCAAGGGCGCGGGACGGCAGTTCCACACCGGAGGCGTCCGCCAGACGATGGTCGAGATGGACGACGGATTCCTCTTCGTCGCCGCGGCGGGTGACGGCTCCTGCCTCGCGGTCCTCAGCTCGGTCAGCGCCGACATCGGCCTCATCGCGTACGAGATGGCCCGCCTCGTCAAGCGTGTCGGCGAGCACCTGCACACCCCGCCGCGGCTCACGGTGACCCCGCCGGCCGCCGGCTGACCCGGAGACCTCCATGAACGAGGACAGCACCGGCGGCGACGCGTCCGTACCGGGCAGTCAGTGGTACGACGCCGACGCCGGGCCGCTCGTACGTCCGTACGCGATGACCGGTGGGCGGACCCGACCGGGACCCAGCAACGTACGGTTCGACCTCATCGCCCTCGTCGTCGTCGACGACGACCCGCCAGGAGCGGCCGAGGAGAGCCTTCTGGGCCCCGAGCACCGCTCGCTGCTCGCACTGTGCCGGGCCGAGACGCAGTCGGTGGCCGAGCTCGCCGCCGACGCCGACCTGCCCGTCGGAGTCGTCCGGGTCCTCCTCGGCGACCTCCTCGAATCGGGCTTCGTCCGCGTCAGCAGACCCGTACCCCCCGCACAGCTCCCTGACGAAAGAATCCTGAGGGAAGTCATCGATGGCCTACGAGCGCTCTGAGAGCACAGGTACCGGCGCGGGCGACGGCGTGGACACCACCGCCCTCGCCCTGAAGATCCTGGTCGCCGGAGGATTCGGCGTGGGCAAGACCACCCTGGTCGGCGCCGTGAGCGAGATCCGGCCCCTGCGGACCGAGGAACAGCTCAGTCGTGCCGGCGAACTCGTCGACGACACCGGGGGAGTCGCCCAGAAGACGACCACGACCGTCGCCATGGACTTCGGGCGCATCACGATCCGTTCCGGGCTCTCCCTCTACCTCTTCGGCACCCCCGGTCAGGACCGTTTCTGGTTCCTGTGGGACGAGCTGTCGCAGGGCGCCCTCGGAGCCGTCGTGCTCGCCGACACCCGGCGGCTCGAGGACTGCTTCCCCGCCGTCGACTACTTCGAGCACCGCAAGATCCCCTTCGTCGTCGCCGTCAACTGCTTCACGGGCGCCCGGACGTACGGCGCGCACGAGGTCTCCCGCGCCCTCGACCTGGACCGCGGCACACCCGTGGTGCTGTGCGACGCGCGCGACCGCGACTCGGGGAAGGAGGTGCTCATCCGCCTCGTCGAGTACGCCGGGCGGATGCACACCGCCCGACTCCTCGACAGCGTCGGCTGAGGGCCCCGCCCCGCCATGCCCTCAGTCGGAGACGCCGCCCCGGGCGGTCACCTTGTCGATCCGTACCCGGACGAGGAGTTCGCCGGGGACCCCGTTCCGCTCCCCGAACTCCGCCGCCCGGTCCTCGCCCATGTAGCGGGCGCCGATACGGGCGGCCCAGTGGCGCAACTCGGCGGGGTCCTCGCCGAGTTCGGCGCGACCGCTCAGGGTGACGAAGGCGAACGGCGGAGTGTCGTCGTCGACGCACAGCGACACCCGCGGGTCGCGGGAGAGGTTCCGGCCCTTCACGGTGTCCTTGCCCGTGTTGAACACGAAGTCGTCGCCGTCCAGCAGGAACCAGACCGGCACGACGTGCGGACTGCCGTCGTCACGAACGGTCGCCAGCTTGCCGGTACGGGTCCCCGCGGACACGAAGGCCCGCCACTGATCCTCGGTCATCCTCGTCATGCCACCATCCTGCCTCGCGCTTCGGACATCGCGCTTCGGGCGTCGTGCGTCGGACGTCGTGCGTCGTGGGTCGTGGGTCGGACAGCGTCCGGAGTCGGGCGGCACGCGCGGGCACGGTCCGGTGCTTGCCCTGTCCACGACAGTGCGTAAGGCTTGCCACGACACGCGGAGCCGGATGACTTGCGGGTCGACGGGGACGCAACACCAAGGGGGAGGACCACGCATGGCGCTGGACAAAGGACTGGACTGGCTTCTCGACGATCTGACCAAACGGGTCGGGTTCATACGGCACGCGCTGGTGCTGTCGAACGACGGTCTGGTGACGGGCGCGAGCAGTGGTCTCGCGCGGGAGGACGCCGAGCACCTGGCCGCCGTCTCCTCGGGCCTGCACAGCCTGGCCCGGGGCTCCGGCCGGCACTTCCGGGCCGGCCGGGCCCGGCAGACGATGGTGGAGTTCGACGAGGCGCTGCTTTTCGTGACGGCGGCGGGCGAGGGTAGCTGCCTCTGCGTCCTCAGCGCCGCCGAGGCCGATGTCGGCCAGGTGGCGTACGAGATGACCCTGCTGGTCAACCGGGTCGGCGAGCACCTCGGCGTGGCGGCACGCCAGCCGGGGCGTCCGGGTGACACCACGTTCTGACGGCGGTTTGTCCACAGGGCGTTGTCCACAGGCCGCACGGTTCTCGTCACTCTGCGTTACGTTGTCTCTTGTCGGGTGCGAGAGACCACGGACGTACGGGGGAGGGCCATGTGATGACGGCGGACCAAGGCGCGGGCACGGTGACACCGGGGCAGGCGGCGGAGGAACTGGAACTGAGGCGCGGCGAGTTCCGGCTCGCGACGCAGCTGGGCCTGGTGAGGACCGTGCCGGTGGGCGACGGGGAGCGGCGGCGGGTCGAGCGGGCGGAGATCGACCGGCTCAAGGCCGCGCCGGACTTCCCCGAGGGCCTGCGCGAAAGGGTACGGGCGGTGGGCACCGGGGAGGCCGCGGCGCTGCTTTCCGTGACCCAGGACCGATTCACCCGGCTGACCAGGACGGGGCACCTCAGCCCGGTGCGGTTCTATCTGAACCGCTACCGGGCGGTGGTGTGGATGTACCTCGCGGCGGAGGTGACCGAATTCGCCCTCTCCCACCCCGCCCTGCTCGCCGGGCGGTTGCCCAAGGACGTTCGTGAGCGACTCGACGCTCACGAGGACGCGAGGCCGAGGAACTGGCGGGCGCGCCGGCTCGCCCTGCTGCTCCGGGGCGCGGGCGACCCATGGGCGCGCGCGGCCGCCATCGCCTCGATGCTCCACCCCGTCCATCTGGCCGAGGTCGTCGGCGATCCGTACGAGCGCGCTCACCTCGACCGCCTGCGCCCGCCACCGCAGTCCGGCCACGCTGTGTCGCCGGCGGCACGCGAGGTGACCGACCGGCTCGCGCTGGCGGACGAGCCGGACGAGGTCCTCTGGCACCGGATGAGCCTGACCCTGGCTCTGGAGGAAGCCCGCGCGGACCGCCCCGCCCCGCACCCGGGCGAGAACGTGGCCCGCGCGCCGCGGCCCAAGCCGCAGCCGAGGGCGGAATCGGGGCCGCGGACGGCCTCGGAGCCGCCATCGACGCTGGACTCACCGGCGGCCTCGGAGCCGCAGCCGGGCGCGGACCCGCTGGCCGTCCCGAAGCCACTGCCGGCCTCGGAGTCGCTGCCGGGCTCGGACCCACGGCCGGCTTCGGACCCGCTGGCGGCTTCTGCGGTCGCGGTCGCGCGGGCCCTGGAGGCGCCGGTTTCGCCTGGCGCGGAGGAGTCGGCTGTACGGCTCCCCACGGTGTCTCCGGGGCCGGAGCTGCCATCGGTGTCCGCGTCCCGCCGCACCCGGCTGCTCGACCGGCTCCTCCGCAGGACCGCGGAGGGTGCCGTGCGGGGCCGGAGAAGGAAGCGGCCGGTGGCCTGGCCCTGACGGGAAACCGGACCGGCGCCGGCGTGCGGCGGGGGCGGGGTGTGGGGAGGATGAGCCCATGCTGCTCGCCCGTGTCGCGAAGGTGTCCCGGGAGGTCGCCGCCACCTCGGCGCGTTCGCGCAAGATCGGTCTGCTGGCCGAGCTCTTCGCGGAGGCCGTGCCCGAGGAGAGTCCGCTCGTCATCGCCTACCTCGCGGGTCGACTCCCGCAGGGGCGGATCGGTGTCGGGTGGAGCATCCTCAAGAACGTCGTTCCGCCCGCCGTCCCGCCGGCCGAGGCGCCCGGCCTCACGCTCGCGCGCGTCGACACCGCGCTCTCGGAGCTCGCCGCCGTCTCGGGAGCGGGCGCCCGGGCGGAGCGGGACCGGCTCGTCCACTCCCTGTTCGCCGCCGCCACCCGCGACGAACAGGAGCTTCTGCTCCGGCTCCTCTCCGGAGAGGTGCGACAGGGGGCTCTCGACGCGATCGCCCTGGAAGGCGTCGCCGAGGCCGCCGCCGTGCCGGCCGCCGAGCTGCGCCGTGCCGTCATGCTCGAAGGCTCGCTGCCTCCGGTCGCCCAGGCCGTGCTGGCCCAGGGGGCCGCCGCGCTCGACCGGTTCACCCTGCGGGTCGGGAGCCCGGTGCAGCCCATGCTCGCGCACACCGCCGCCTCCGTCACCGAGGCGATCGCCGCACTGGGGGCCTGCGCCGTGGAGGAGAAGCTCGACGGCATCCGCGTCCAGGTGCACCGCAGCGGTGACGGCGTGCGCGTCCACACCCGTTCCCTCGACGACATCACCGACCGCCTCCCCGAGGTCGTCGCGACCGCCCTGGCCGTCCCCTCGGACGCGTTCATCCTCGACGGGGAGGTCATCGCCCTCGACCCCGACACCGGACGTCCCGTGTCCTTCCAGTCCATCGCCTCACGGGTGGGCTCCCGCGCCGACGTGGCCGGGGCACGGGCCGCCCTGCCGCTGACGCCCGTCTTCTTCGACGTCCTCGCCGCCGAAGGCGAGAGCCTGATCGACCGGTCGGGCCGGGACCGGCACGCCGTCCTCGCCCGGCTGCTCCCCGAGTCCCAGCGGGTCCGCCGCCTCGTCGTCACGGACCCCACCGATCCCACGCGGGTCGAGGGCGCCGAGCGCTTCTTCACCGAGACGCTGGAGCGCGGACACGAGGGCGTCCTCGTCAAGGCCCTGGACGCGCCCTACGTGGCCGGCCGCCGGGGCCGCACCTGGCTGAAGGTGAAGCCCGTCCACACCGTCGACCTCGTCGTCCTCGCCGTGGAACGGGGCCACGGGCGCAGGACCGGGCTGCTCTCCAACCTCCACCTCGGGGCGCGCGCCGAGGACGGTGGCTTCGTCATGCTGGGCAAGACGTTCAAGGGGCTCACCGACGAGATGCTCCGCTGGCAGACCGAGCGGCTCGGTGAACTCGCCGTGGAGGACGACGGGTTCACCGTGCGGGTGCGACCCGAGCTCGTCGTCGAGATCGCCTACGACGGTCTTCAGGCCTCGACCCGCTACCCGGCCGGCATCACCCTCCGCTTCGCCCGCGTCGTACGCCACCGTCCCGACAAACCGGCCGCGGAGGCCGACACCGTCGAGGCGCTGATCGGGCCCCGCTGAGCGCGGGACGGCGGGGCGTCGCTGGACCTCGCGGGAGTACGTGCCGCGAGGGATGCTGGAGACGTGGCACGAGGAGGCGCGAGGAGATGAGCGACGTGTACGACTTGCACATCGACACCGACGTCACGGTGCAGCTGAGCGACTGCTCCCGGGAGGACGCCCAGGCCGTGTTCGACGTCCTCGACCGTGTCTACCAGCTGGAGGACATGGAGACCCCGGGCCCGCAGACGGCGAAGGGCCCGGCCACCACCGTCTGGGTCGCCACGTTCGACACGGCCGGCGGACGACACGAGGACGTGGGCCCCGCCCATCTGTCCGCCTTGGTCGGCGCCACGCTCACCGGTGGCTACCACGCCGTCGACGAGGTCGAGCGCGTGCTCGCCACCGGCTTCGACATCCAGTCCCTGCAGTCGGTCTCGGGCGACCAGGAGACCGAGGCCCGTCTGCTGCTCGCCTCCCGCTGAGCGACGAGGCACCGACACCCCGGGCGGAGCGGACGGGCGCCGCCCGGGGCCCACGCATGCCCGCAGGCGTCTGGAGCACCCCCCCTGTGATCACCGGTATACACCGTGTGTAGAGTCCTTGACGTCGCATGATCCCGTCCTGACCAGGCGGTGGCGACCGGACCGATGTCATCGCAGGGGAAAGCGGGTTCCACCATGTTCCGATTCAGGCCGGGCAGCCGCAGGGGGACGGCGGCAGTCGTGTTCGCCGCCGCGTCGCTGATGCTGACGCTGGGCGGGTGCGGGGTCGACCGGGTCACTCCGCAGGACGCCCGGGGCAAGGCCGGGGCGGACGGCGGGGCCGGGACGCAAAGCGAGGCCGGGACGGACGACAAGGGCGGCGCGGGCGCGGGTGCCCGGCGCGTGGACTGCGCCGAGGTGAAGTGCATAGCGCTGACCTTCGACGCCGGGCCGGGCAAGGACACGCCCCGGCTCCTCGACATCCTCAAGGAGAAGCGCGTCCCCGCCACCTTCTTCCTGCTCGGCAGGAAGCACGTCGACCGCTACCCGAAGGTCGTCAAGCGCATCGCCGACGAGGGGCACGAGGTCGCCAACCACACCTGGAGCCACCGGATCCTGACCGACCTCGACGAGGCCGAGGTCCGCGAGGAACTGGAGCGCACCCAGACCGCCGTCGAGAAGATAACCGGCCGCAAGCCCACCCTGATGCGCCCGCCGCAGGGCCGCACCGACGACACGGTCTCCGAGGTCAGCAAGGAGCTCGGACTCGCCCAGATACTGTGGAGCGTCACCGCCAAGGACTACTCCACCACCGACTCCGCGCTGATACGCCAGCGTGTGATCGACCAGTCGCGGCGTGACGGGATCATCCTGCTCCACGACATCTACGACGGGACCGTGCCGGCCGTCCCCTCGATCATCGACGAGCTCAAGCACCGGGGCTTCACCTTCGTGACGGTGCCCGAACTTCTCGCCCCGGGAAAGGCCGAGCCCGGGGTCGTCTACGCCCCCGAGAGCGAATGACGAGACCTCCCGAAACCGGGTGAGGTGACTCACATCGCCCATGCGGGGGTACAAGGAACATTCGGGAGAGCTCTACCGTTCATACGTATGTGACGGCGAAGGGGCCCGGTCCCCAAGGTCCCCCCCAGAGGTGACCGCTCTTCGGTGTCACGGCTAACGGCCCCGGTTGGAATCCCCCGTCCAACCGGGGCTTTGTCGTGCCCGGGGCCTTCTCATGTGGTGGTGAAACGGCGCCCGAGGGGCGCGTGTCCCGGCGCGTTCGACTCGTTCGAGTGAGCGTCTGCATGGCCGGTCCCGCCCCGGGCAGTGATCTTTCCGGGCTCTCCGGACGATCACCCGGACCCCGCCGACCCGGGACGTTCGAAGGGGGACCCCATGCTCCGCAGCACACCGCGCGCCCGCCGCGCCCTCGTCACCGCAGCCGCCTCCCTGCTCATCTCCGGCTGCACCGTCGTCGGCCAGGGCGGGCCCGGGGGGCCGGGCGTCCCGGCCGGTCGGGCAGCCCAGGACGCCCTCTTGAAGGCGGCCGAGCACCGGCTCGTCGTCGACTGTCTGGCGGACCGGGGACTCACCCTCACGCCACGGGCCCGCGCCCCGGACGAGGACAGGACCCTTCAGGCGGCGCTCTTCGGAGCGGGGCCCCGCGAGCTCTCCGTCACGCTCGCCACCGGCGCCACCGTCACCGCCCACGAGGACGGCTGCCTCGCCGCCGCGCGAGGCCGACTGTACGGCGACCCCCGCCGCTGGTTCCGGGCCCAGGTCACCGTCGACAACCTTCGCGCCGAGGCCCAGGCCCGCGTGCGCGACGACCCCGCCCATCAGGAGGCACTCGCCCGCTGGACGCGGTGCGTGACCCCACCCGACCGCCCACGACCCGCCAGTCCCGATCCGGCCGTCGCCACCCGCTGTGCCCAGGAGAGCGGACTCGCCGACGTCCGCGCCCGGCTGGAGGCCGTCGAGCTGCTCGTCGTGCGGACCCTGCACCGCGACCAGCTCACCGCATACCGGCAGCTGCGCGACCGCGCACTGCTGCGGGCAGCCGAACTGCCCGCGCCCACCCATCCGCAGAAAGGCCACGACCACTCGTGAAGCGCACCCTCGCCCTCTCCGCGGCGGCCCTGCTCGCCGTCACCGCCGGCCTCGCCCTCTCCACCGCCGCAGGGGCCGCCGAATGCCCCAGCGGGGAGTTCTGTGCCTGGCAGGACTCGAACTTCGGCGGCCAGCGCGCCAACTGGAGCGGAGACGACGGCTGGTGGGAGAGCTGGATCTCCGACACCGACTCCTCCTGGGCCAACCACGGCATCTCGGGACCCGGCATCAAGGATCACGTCAAGGTCTACGAGAGCGCCTGGCAGGGAGGCGGTATGACGATCTGTCTCGCCCCAGGACAGGAGGTCGGCTACAACGGCGCAGCCAACGACCGCGGTGACTCCCATACCTGGTCGATGGGCTGCTGAACGCTCCGGCCGGATCCGTCCGGCCGGATCAATCGCGGTCGAGCGGGTCGCCCGGGTGGTGGCGCAGGGCGGAGACCGGCATCAGTCCGGTGCCGCGGACGACGCTCGTCGACGGGCCGTTCGCCGGCCGCAGCCGGGCCCGGAGGAGGTGTGCCAGGCGGCCCGTCACGTCCAGCCGGAGCGCGCCTCCGCCGGTCACCAGAACTCCGCGGCGCAACGCGCCGCGCACGGCCCCGGTGCCGTCCTGCCGCCACAAGTCGCTGACCAGGTCCGCGGCCGTCCCGGCGATCCCGCGCACCGGGCGCCGCCCCGTGGGCGGGCCGCCGCCGACTGATCCGAACGATTCCATCGCTCCGCCCATTCGCTCCGTACCCGCTGATCGCGAGGCCGATTCGGGCCCTCACTATGCGGGATCCGCAGTGTGAATGGCATGCTGCTTGGTTATCGAAGGTGGAGGTGGCGGCTGCGGCCTTCAGGGAGAGGGTGTCAGCTCTCGGCGCCGAGCCACAGGTCCGGGCCGAAGACCTCGTAGTGGATGTCGGCCGCGGCCGTTCCACGGGTGAGGAGGTCACCGCGCACCGTGCGGAGGAACGGCAGCGGCCCGCAGAGGTACGCCGTCGTGCCCTCGGGGAGATCGAGCGCGGTGACGTCGGTGCGGCCCCGCAGCCCACGGAGTCCTCGCCCGGCTCCTCGTACCAGAGGTGCAGGGTCGCCTGCGGCAGCTCCGCCACGAGGCGGTACAGCTCGGCGGCGTGTGCGTGGGACGCGGGGGAGCGGTCCGCGTGCGCGACCATGACCGGGCGGGTCGATCCGGTGGCCGCGAGGTGGTCGAGCATCGCCAGCATCGGGGTGCTGCCGATGCCGGCGGAAGCGAGCAGCAGCGGCCCGTCGCCCTCGGGCAGGACCAGATCGCCGAAGGGCGCCGACACCTCCACGGTGTCCCCCGCGCGGGCGTGGGCGTGCAGCCAGGTGGAGACCTCGCCCGCCGGGTCTCCGTCGACCCGCTTCACCGTGATCCGCCACTGCGGGTGCCCGGGAGCGGCGGAGAGGCTGTACTGGCGGATCTGCCGGGCGCCGTCGGGCAGCGTGACCTGGACGCTCACGTACTGACCCGGGCGGAACGCGGCCGTCGGGGTCCCGTCGGCGTGCCGCAGGACGAAGGACACGGTGTCGGACGTCTCCTCACGGCGCTCGGCGATCTCCATCGGCCGCCACACCTCGCCGTCGGGGACGCCGGCCTGCTGGTAGAGCCGGGCCTCCACGGCAATCAGCGCGTTGGCCATCAGCCAGTACACCTCGTCCCAGGCCTCGGCGACCTCGGGGGTGACCGCGTCGCCGAGGACCTCGACGATCGCGGCGAAGAGGTGCTCGTGCACCGTCTTGTACTGCTCGGCGGTGACACCGAGCGAGGCGTGCTTGTGGGCGATGCGCGACAGCATGAGATCCGGGCGGCTGCCCGGGTGGTCGAGCAGGGCGGCCGCGAACGCGGCTATGGATCCCGCCAGCGCCTTCCGCTGCTCGCCGTTGGCCTGGTTTCCCCGGTTGAACAGATCGCGGAGCAGCTCGGGATGGGCTGCGAAGAGCCGCGCGTAGAAGCGCTCGGTGATCTCGTCGAGAGCGCCGCCGACGGCGGGCAGAGTGGCACGGATGACCGGGGCGGCCTGCTCGGACAGCATGGGGACTCTCAATCTGGTAGATGATCTACGTATTTAAACGCCTGCGTGTGCCGAGGAAGGGCAGCCCGCAGTTCAGGGGGAGGGGCGTGGGGTGAGGGTGAGGAGCAGTGGCCCCGTCGGTGAGGCGACGAGCTCGGTCACGGTCAGCGGGTCGAGCGCCCGGTAGAACGCCTCCTGCGCCTCGCGCAGCGCACCCCGCAGCCGGCACGCCGTGCGCAGGGGGCACGGAGGGTCGCCCTCGCAGTCGACGACCTCCTCCTCACCCTCCAGGGTGCGGACCAGCCAGCCCACCGAGGAACGCCGGCCCAGCTCCGTCAGGGCCAGGCCGCCGCCACGGCCGCGCCGTGCCTCGATCACGCCGAGATGCTGGAGCCGCGTGACGACCTTCGCCATGTGGGCGTAGGGCACGTCCATGGACTCCGCCACCTCGCGCGTGGTGACGGACTCGTCATGCGGGAAGACCGCCAGACGCATCACGGCACGGAGCGCCAGGTCGGTGAACTTTGTCAGCCTCACGGTCCGACCCTAGCAAAGCGGTATCTTCCCTACGTATTAAGGGGCGGTGTGCGAGCCCGTGGCCCGCACACCGCCTCCCCCTGTCTCTGTTCTCAGGCCAGAACCTTGGCCTTTGCCTTCTCGAACTCCTCGTTCGTGATGGCGCCCTTCTCCTTCAGGTCCGCGAGCCGCGCCAGTTCGTCGGTGGCGCCGCCGGCCGATGGCCCCGTCCCCGCCGTCTTGCGGATGTAGTCCTGGAAGGCGGCCTCGGAGGCCTTGGCCTGCTTGATGTCACGCTGCCCCATGCTCTTGCCGCGGGCGATGACGTACACCAGCACGCCGAGATAGGGGAGCAGGATGCAGAAGATCAGCCAGCCGGCCTTGCCCCAGCCGCTGAGGTCGTGGTCGCGGAAGATGTCGGTGATCACCCTGAAGAGCAGGAAGAGCCACATGATCCAGAGGAAGAACCACAGCATGGTCCAGAAGACGTTGAGGAGGGGGTAGTCGTCCATTCCTGCACACTCCGTTCCCACTCGGGCCGGGAGGCCCGGCGTACGAGTGAGTCTCGTGCAGGCATAGCGCCCCCGCATGTCGTGGCGGCCCGGGGTGCGGCCCGCCCCCGGCCGTGTTCGGATGGTGGCTGCCGAGGACCGCCGAGGAACGGAGCGTCATGGGGCCGGTGGAATGTGTCGTACTCGCCTTCCCGGGGGAGCGGTTGAAGGTGGCGGCGGTGACGGCCGTCGCGGAACTGCGCAGAGCGGGTCAGGTGCGGCTGATCGACTCGCTCGTCGTCGTCAAGTCCGTCACGGGGGAGGTGTCCACCTCCGAACTCGTCGAGTACGAGGAGTACGACGAGGCCACCGCCGAGATCGGGCCCGAGGCGAACCTGCTAGGCCCCGAGGACGCTGCCGAGGCGGCCGAGACCCTCGAACCGGGCTCCTGCGCGCTGATGCTGCTCGTCGAACACGTCTGGGCCGAGCGCGCGGCGGAGGCGATCCGCGAGGCCGGCGGCCGAATCTCCGGGACCGTGCGAATCCCGCCCGACCACGTCGAACAGGCGCGGGACGCCTACCGCGAGGCCGCGGTCGCCGCGGCCGGAAGGCGCTGACCGATGTTCATGCGACGCCGTCCCCTCCTCCGTCCGGTCGTCCGGCCCCGCGGAGCGCCTCTGCTGCGCGGCGCCCTCGTGGGCGGCGCGGCCTATGCCGCGGGCCGCAGCTCCGCCCGCTCCGCGCGCCGCGAACAGGACCAGGAGGAGGCCATCGCCGACCTCCAGGCGCAGCAACAGCAACAGCAACAGCCGCAGGCCGTCGCGCCCGCACCCGCGCCGAGCCCACTACCGCCCGCCGGAGCGCCGGCGCCCGGGGCGGCGTCCACGGTCACCGATCAGCTGACGCGGCTCGGTGAACTCGCCCAGCAAGGCCTGCTCACCCCCGAGGAGTTCGCGGCCGCCAAGGCGAAACTGCTCGGCGTCTGATCCCGGGCGGCCGGCGTCAGCCGCGCCGCAGAGTCGCCAGCGCCCGGTCCGCGTGCGCGCTCATGCGGAGTTCGCTGCGCACGACTTCCCGCACGCGCCGGTCCTGGCCGATCACGAACGTGATCCGCTTCGTCGGCGCGAGCGAGAAGCCGCGCTTCACGCCGAACCGATCCCGCACACCCCCGTCCGGATCCGACAGCAGCGGATAGCCGAGGGAGTGCCGCTCCGCGAATTCCAGCTGCCGTTCCACCCCGTCGGTACTGATGCCCACAGGCAGGGCCCCGACGGCTCGGAACTCGGCCGCGAGATCGCGGAAGTGACAGGCCTCGGCCGTGCAGCCAGGGGTGAGCGCCGCGGGGTAGAAGAAGAGGACGACCGGCCCCTCGGACAGCAGCTCCGAGAGGGAGCGCGGGGTGCCGGTTTCATCCGGAAGGGTGAAGTCCTCGACAAGGTCACCGACGTTCATGGAGGTCCGTCCCCGATCCGTCCGTACGAGGCCCCGGCGCCTCCGGTGGCCGGCCGGTGACGTTACCGCAGAGTAGGGGATCTCGAAACCCCCGGGGAAAAGGCTCAGCGTGCGGTCTCCGGCACGCCGCCGTGCGCCGAGGCACGCCGGTCGAGCACGGCGAGGGCCCGCTCCCCCCAGCGCAGGTTCTCCTCCTCGAAGAACCGGCCGCGCATCAGCGTGAGATACGGGCCGACCCGCTCCGCCTCGCGGAGATACGTCTCCTCGTCCCGCCCGTCGAGCATCCGCTCCCGCAGCCGGTCGTAGCGGGCCAGCTTGGTCCGGGCCGTCTCCATCCGCCGCGCCACGGACCCCCGGACCGCTCCCGTGTCGCCCTCGTCGCAGGCCTGCACCTGGACCATCAGCTCGTCGCGAATGGCGCTCGGACGCGGCGGCGCCGACGTGTAGGCGTACAGATCCCGCCGTCCCGACTCCGTGAGACTGAACATCCGCTTGTTCGGTCGCCGTTCCTGCTCCACCACACGGGCAGTGATGAGACCGGCCTCGGCGAGCCGCTCCAGCTCGCGGTAGAGCTGCTGCGGGGTGGCGGCCCAGAAGTTGGCGACGGACACGTCGAAGATCTTGGCCAGGTCGTATCCGGAGGCCTCGCCCTCCAGGAGAGCTGCGAGGACGGCGTGCTTGAGGGACATCCGGACAAAGTAGCAGCACGTTGAATAGTTTCCTCCGCACCTATTCAACGGCCGCAGGACCTGCCGACCGGACCGCAGGACCTGCCGGCCGGACCGCGGGAGGCCGCTCTTCGCTGGCACGTCGATCCCGCGCCTGCCTAGGCTGGAGGGAGAAGGCCGTGGGGGCGCAGATCCGAGGGGCATTGCGATGGGCAGCGACACGTTCGTCTATACCACCTACATCCGGACCACTCCCGACGAGCTCTGGAAGGCGCTCACCGACCCGGAGCTCACCCGCCGCTACTGGGGTGTGGCCTTCGAGTCGGAGTGGACCCCCGGCGCCGTGATGGTGTGGGACGAGGTGGGACGCAGGACCGTCGACCCCGAGCAGGTCGTCCTCGCCGCCGAGCCCGGCCGCCTCCTCTCGTACACCTGGCACACCTTCACCCCGGCGTGGGCGGAAGCCGTCGGCCTGGACCGGGAGGTGTACGCGCGCCTGGCCCGGGAGCGCCGGTCCCAGGTGACCTTCGACGTCGAGCCTTCGGGCGACACCGTCAAACTCACCGTCACCCACGGTGCCCTGGAGCCCGACGGCATCATGCAGGGGCTGATCGGGGAGGGCTGGCCCGCGCTGATCTCCAGTCTCAAGTCCCTTCTGGAGACCGGCGAGGAACTCCCCGAGCCGCCCCGCTGACCTGACCTCCAGTCACCGCCGGCCCATTCGAGTCGTCTCCCTCCCCACTCCACCGCCACGCCCGGCGCCTTGACCATCTTTTCCTCCTTCCATCCGTTTCGATGCTGCGGTCGGCGACGCCCGCCGACGCTGCCGCCGTCACCGTGACCGATCGGCGCGGCAGCCGCGACTCCTACGACCTCGACCGAGGTCCGCTGGGCCACCCGGGTGACGGAGGGCAGCGAGGGCGTCAGCCACGGCGGCACCAGGATGAGCACCGAGGACGTCGCCTGGTCGTTCCGTACGGTCCTCGAGGGCGACCTCGTCCGGGTTGTCAGCGGCTACGGGGAACCCATGACCCCCTTCGGCAACGGCTTCGGGGACTGGAACCTCAGCTGGGCGGAGTAGCGGCGCGGCAGCGCGCTCACCGCTCCGGCCGCCGCCGGACCCACGGCCGCGGCGGGCTCCCTGCGCCCGGCGTTCTGAGCCGTACGCGCGACGGCGCCGCGAGAGACGGGACCGCGCCGCGCCGAGTGCCCGTCGGGCGCCCCCGGTCCCGTACCCCTCGGTGATACTGACGTCCTGCCTGCCTGCTGCTTGCCGTATTGCCCACCCGCCTCACCGCGCCCAGGGAGCTTCGATGCCGGACGTCACCAAGGTCGAGGTCGGGGACGCGACCCTCTTCGTGGAAGCGCGGCGGCTCGGCCCCGACACCGAGCTCGAAGGTTTCGGCGACCGCCTCCCGGACCTCTCCGCCGTCACCGGGGCGCTCGCCTCCTTCGCCGGGCAGATCGGCGAGGCGCTCGACCGGGCGGCCCCCGACCGGGCGACCGTCGAGTTCGGCTGCCAGCTCGGCCTGGACGCGGGCAAGCTCACCGCCCTTGTCGTCCAGGGCAGCGCCAACGCCAGCCTGCGGGTGACACTCGAATGGAAGAAGTCGTCCCGCTGACCGGCACCGTCAGGCCGCGGACCCCGCACCCCTTCCGGGTGCTCGCGGCTCCCGGCGCCCCCGGGCGCGGCTGGAGTCCGGCGGCGACGTGGACGCCCAGGGCGATCGCGGCCATGGTGAGCAGCGCATGCGAACCCTCACACCCACCAGCCTCTACCTGTACTCGACGGTGAGAGTCACCGGCGCGTCCCGGTTCACGAAGAGGTACGCGCTCCCGGCAGGCGCCGACGCGAAGCCGAGCCGGAGCTGCGTGACCCCGCCCCGGTTCAGCGCCGCGAGCGCCGCCGCCGACAGGTCCGTCGACACCGCGCTGCCCGAGGTGAACGCGGCGATCTCCGCCCCGCCCGCCACCGAGGCGGCCGCCGACCAGTCGGAGGGTTCCACCGCACACCCGCCGAAGCAGCCCGTGCGCACGTCCACCACCAACCGGTTGCCGGCCGGCGAGGCCCACGGATCGCCGGCGCCACTGGACCGCGTGACGGTCAGCCAGGCCCGGGTGACCTCCTTGCCCGCCGGGATCCTCGAGGTGTCGAAGGAGACCACCGACCGGTTCACCTTGCCGTCCGTGCCCCGGCCGAGCGCGAGACCGTACAGGTCCTCCAGAGTGCCCACCGCCGGCCCGGATCCGTCCGCCGCCGCCTTCACGTACCCGTCCTCGGAGTCCGTACTGGCCAGCGCGGTCCGCCCCGGCGCGGGCGGCGGCGTCGAACCCCCGCGCAGCGCCCGCACCATGCTCATGACCGCCTCGATCTGCTTCCCGCCGTGCCGCGCGTAGGCCGTGTCACCGAGGTAGCCCCACCAGTTCCAGCAGCCGTTGGGGTTCTCCAGGGTCGCCGTCGGCGCGGCCTGCGGATACAGCACGACCATGGCGTTCGTGTCGGCGTACTCGTTCAGATACGCGCCCTCCACGAACCGGGTCCCGAAACCCTGGTACGCGTACCCCTGCTTGCAGCCGTGCAGCGCCACGAGGAGCTTGCAGCGCGCCCCGCCCGCGCACGACGCCGGCACGTAGGCGAAGCCGTCCTCGCCCATCGAGAGTGCCGCCGCCGAACCGCCCGGTGCGTACGCGTCCTGGTCGAAGCGGATCAGCGAGCCGCCTGTCCCGGAGCCGGGCGCCGCGACCGATCCGAAGAGGTGCCCGAGCAGCGCCCCCTCGGCGTCGGTGCCGCAGTTGTTCAGGTACGGGCTCTGCGTCACCGTGCAGGAGTTGGGGCCGAGCGGCGTGATCCAGGCGTGCCCCGCCGCCGTCGACCTGTCATAGCGGACCCGGGCGCCGAAGTGGTCGTAGTAGTCGGCGAGCGCGTCCGCGACCGGCCGTCTCACGGTCGAGTCGTTCGAGCCGCTGAAGACGTACACCGGGTCGTCGGCCAGGTTCGCGACCGGGTCGACGAGCCCTTGCGCGGACCGGTCGCGGGTCGCCTGCTCCAGGGCGCCGAGCTGAAGGTTCTGCGTCGTGTCCATACAGGCGTTGAGCGCGGTGGGCAGCGAGCCGCGGGCGCAGTCGTACGGCCCCGAGGCGAAGGACGCCGACCCCTCGAACGTACCGGAGTACGCCACGTGCAACTGGGTCGCCATGTACCCGCCGGACGAGACGCCCGCGCTGTACACGGAACCGATGTCGTACGCCTGGAGGGTGCCCGGCACGGGCGGGGGAGCGGCGGCGCCCGCCGGTACGGCGGTCGGGAACAGGGTGGCCGCGGCGCACAGCAGCAGCGCCGCGAAACGGCGTGGCCCGCGGTGGTGGGCGGGACGGGGTGAACGCATGGGGTCTCCCGGGCGGCTCGGTCCTGACGGAGGGTCGGCCGGGAGGCTACGGCCGGTCAGGAGGCGCCTGCCATGGGGGAGGACGCCACAAACCCTCCGGGTCGGTATGGCGGCCCGTCACCTGGCCGCCGGAGCGGGACCCCTGTGCGATCCCGGCCGCGCGAGCTGCGAGGATGCGGTCATGGAGCATCACGAGGAGCAGAAGGACCCCCTGGCCGAGGCGGTCGCCCTGCGGGAACAGGGCCGCAAGGAGGAGGCGCGCGAGCTGCTCGTCGACCTCGCCGCACGCCGTCCGGACGACGCCGAGGTCGCCTATCAGACCGCCTGGGCGCACGACGTCCTCGGCCTGGAGGCGGAGGCCGTGCCGTACTACGAGCGCGCGCTCGCCGGGGCCGGACTCACCCCGGACGACCGGCGCGGCGCCCTCCTCGGCCTCGGCAGCACGTACCGGATCCTCGGCCGGTACGACGACGCCGTCACGCTTCTGACCGCCGCCGCCGACGAGTTCCCCCAGGACGGGGCCCTCCGCACCTTCCTGGCCATGGCCCTCTACAACACGGGGCAGCACCACGACTCCGTCCGGACCCTGCTGCGCCTGTTGGCCGCCACCAGCGACGACCCGTCCGTCCGCACCTACCGGCGGGCCATCGAGCACTACGCCGAGGACCTCGACACGACCGAGTGACCGCCGGCCGCCGTCGCGCAGCGGAGGGACCGCGGTCAGTCGTTCACGGCCGTCAGAAGGAACACCGAGTCCTCCACGGCGGTCAGCCCGTGCCGCTCCTTGGGGAGCATCCGCAGCGCCTCCGCCGGCAGCTCCTCCGCCCACCCGGCCGCCGTCAGCTTCACCCGGCCCCGCAGCACCTGGAGGCTCGCGGCGGGCGGCGCGTTGTGCTCGTCCAGGGACGTTCCCGAGGTCAAGGCGATGACGGTCTGCCGGAGCACCCCGTCGTGCACGAGGAGATGGGCGCTGCGCCCGTGCGGCGCGGTGCGGGCCGCGGCCAGGTGTTCGTCGGCGAGCGCGGTGAGGTCCAGGATCATGTCTCTCCCTGCGGGGTGCTCTCCTGCGAGGTGCTCGGGCGGATACCCCCAGCCTCCCGTGTGGCGTCCGGGCCGCAACTCGGGACCGCCGGTCGTGCCACGACCGCCACCACGAGACCCGCGACGGCGACGCACGGCCCCGCCGCGAGCAGGGTGGCGGACCAGCCGTACGCCGTGTAGAGCCAGGATCCGGCGAGCGAACCGAGGGCCCCGCCGCCGAACGTCGCCAGCATGAAGACGGTGTTCACCCGGGCCGCCACCGCCCGGCCGATCGCGAAGATCCGGGCCTGACTGGCCACCTGGCACGAGCTGACCCCGACGACCAGCAGATTGGCCCCGGCCACGAGCGCCACGGGGGAGTACGGGGCGAACCCCGCCACCCCGAGGCCGAGCGCCGCGGCGGCCAGACCCGCGGCGTTCACCGCCCGCGGCCCGCACCGGTCGGCCATCGGTCCGGCCGCCGCCGAGAGCAGCGCCGCGGGCAGGGAAAGCACCCCGAAGAGCCCGGCGGCGCCCGGCCCGTACCCGAGCGGCGGGGCCGCGAGGTGGAACGCGAGCACGGCCCAGAAGACGCTGAACGCGGCGAAGACGCAGGCCCCGAGCAGCGCCGAGATCCGCAGCTCCCGGTGGTCGGCGAGGAGCCGGGGCAGTCCGGCCAGAAGCCGAAGGTACGAGGAACGGCGCCGTTCCGCCGGCAGCGCGCCCATCCGCTCGGGCAGCCGCCGGGGCAGGACCCACAGCAGCGCAGCCGTCGCCGCCGCGGCCACCACGTAGGCCGCGCGCCAGCTCCCGCTCGCGTCGGTCACGGCACCCGAGACCGTGCGGGACAGCGTCGAGCCCAGGGTGAGGCCGAGCCCGACGAGCCCCACGACCCTGCCCCGCCGTCCCGGACCCGCGAGCACGGCCGCCACCGGGGTGAGGATCTGCGGCAGCACGGTCGTGGTGGAGAGGACCAGCGTGGCGAGCGTCAGCGTGACCACGTCAGGCGCCGCCGCGGCGACGAGCAGCGAGACGCAGGTCAGCGCGAGCAGCACCGAGGTGAGCCGGCGCAGCCGCGCGGTGTCGGCGAGCGGCACGAGCAGCAGGATGCCGAGCGCGTACCCGATCTGGGCCGCGGAGGCGATCAGCCCCGCCGTCCGCTCCGAGACCTCCAGGCCGCGTGCCACGGCGGCGAGCAGCGGCTGCGGGAAGTAGATGTTGGCGACGGTGACCGCGCCTGCCACGGCGAAGAGCAGGACGTTCACCCTCCCGGCGGGTGCGGACTTCACGGGTGCGGACTTCACGGGAGCGGCGAGGGGACTGGGTTCCACGGACTCTCTTCCGTACGGGGCGGGCGACGCCTCCAGGCTCCTCGCCGCCATCCCGCCGAACAAGATGCGATCATCGAACCGGCGTTGAGTCACGCTCAACGATCAGGAGAAGATGCAGGAGCCGATCTGGGCGATCTGGAGCGATCAGGAGGGGTCCGATGCTCGAACGGTACGAACTGGAGGCGTTCCTCACGCTCGCCGAGGAGCTCCACTTCGGGCGCACCGCCGAGCGACTCGGCGTCTCCACCGGCCGGATCAGCCAGACCGTCAAGAAGCTGGAGCGCCGCGTCGGCACCCCGCTCTTCGCCCGCACCAGCCGCAGCGTCCACCTCACCCCCGTCGGCCTGCGTCTGTACGAGGACCTGCTGCCCGCGTACCGCCGGCTGCGCGCCGCGCTCGAACGCGCCACCGAGGCCGGGCGGGGCTTCCACGGCGGACTGCGGACCGGCTTCGCCACCCCCTGGGGCGGCGACCTGCTCACGACCGCCGCCGACGCCCTGCTCGCCCGCCACCCCGGCTGCGAGATCACGGTCCGCGAGGTCCCGCTCGACGGCGGATTCGGCCCCCTCCGGGACGGCACGCTCGACGTCCAGTTCGTCGCCCTTCCCGTCCGCGAGCCGGACCTGACCACCGGTCCCGTCGTCGTCGCCGAGGAACGGGTCCTGCTCCTGCCCTCGGCTCATCCGCTGGCAGGCCGGGCGTCCCTCGGCCTGGAGGACCTCGCGGGCCTCGCCCTGATCGCCCCGGAGGGCGCGAGCCCGGCGTACTGGCGAGACCACCACTACCCCCGCCGCACCCCGTCAGGCGCCCCCGTCGGCCGGGGACCGGTCGCGGCGACCTGGCAGGAGGTCCTCTCCCACGTCAGCGCCGGCCGGGGCGTCGCCCCCGGCGCGGCGCTCGGCGCCCGCTACCACCCGCGCCCCGGCATCGCCTACGTCCCCCTGCGTGACGCCCCGCCCGTCGAGTACGGCCTGGTCTGGCCCACGGCCGCGGACTCCGCGCTGCTCCGGGCCTTCGTCGAGGCGGTCGGCGCCGCCGGGCCCTGACCCGTCCGGTGGACCCTACGGCGCGTCGGCGGGCGCGGGCGCCACCAGCGCCCCCGTCAGATGGTCGTACGCCACGTGGGCGTGGAGCCGGACGCCGGTGACGAGGGTGTCGTCGTCCGCGTAGAAGTGCGGGTTGTGGTTGGTGACGATCCCGCGCCCGCCCGGCACCGGCACCGGCCGGCCCGATGCGTCCAGTGCCGCGTCCTGGACGCCGAGCACCACGTACAGCCCGCCGAAGCGGCGGACGAACTCGGAGACGTCGTCGTACCCGAGCGTCCCCCCGGTCTCCACCACCCGCTCCTCGCCCACGACCCGGCGGAAGGTCGGCAGCGCCGACTCGACCCACGGCCGGCTGTTGTGCACGGGCGGTACGGACTGGAGGTACTCCACCGAGGCCGTCGCCCCGTACGCCGCCGCGGAGTGCTCCACGAGCGTCGTCAGGCGTCGCTGGACCTCCGCCATGTCCGCCTCGACGGCGCACCGGACCGTGCCCCACAGCGTCACCGTCTGCCCGATGATGTTGAACCGGCCGACGTCTTCCACATGCCCGATGGAGACCGTGACCGGAGCGAAGGCCGAGACCTGGCGGTACAGCTGGCCGACGCCCGTCAGGACCGCCCCCACCGCCGGCATCGGATCGACGCCGTCCCAGGGGGTGGAACCGTGCGTCTGCTTCCCGGTGACGACGATGCGGACGAGGGCGGAAGCGGCGTACTGATTGCCGATCCGGTACCCCACATGGCCCTTCGGATAGGGCGTCACATGCAGTCCGAACGCCATCGTCGGCACCGGGTCGGCGAAGGCGCCCGCCTCGACCATGGCCCGTGCCCCGCCCTCCTCGGTCACCGGCGGGCCCTCCTCGGCGGGCTGGAAGACGAAGAGAACGGTGCCCGGGAGGCGGTCCCGGACCCCGGCGAGCACCGCCGCCGCGCCGAGCACCATCGCCGTGTGGCAGTCGTGCCCGCAGGCGTGCGAGACGGGGAACGGGCCGCCCGGATAGTCGGCGTCGACGGCCTCGGAGGCGAACTCCGCCCCGCACAGGTCCCTGACGGGCAGCGCGTCCATGTCCGCCCGGAGCGCCGCGACCCGCCCGCCCGGTGACGGCGCCGTACCGCGCAGGACGCCCACGACGCCGTGACCCGCGATGCCGGTACGCACCTCGTCGAGGCCGAGCGCGCGCAGCTCGTCCGCCACCAGCCGGGCCGTCTCGACCTCCCGGTTGGACAGCTCCGGATGCCGGTGCAGATGGCGCCGCCAGGCGACCACCCGCTCCGCCACCTTCCCTGCCCGCTCGTCCAGTTCGGCGTGCATCGACTCCGACTCCGTGCTCAACGGGGACTCCCTCTCGTACCGGCTCGCGCCGTGGCCATGGGGACCGTGCCCCACCAGCCTCGCACCGAGGGCCTGTCCGGCGGGTGAGGACCGGACAGGCCCGAGGCGTGTCAGCCGCCCGTCAGATCGGAGAGCGTGAAGTCGTCCGGCACGGGTGCGCCGAGCGCGTCGAGCACCGGTCGCAGCGCCGGGTACGTCTCGGCGAGGACGGGGAAGACGCCCTGGTCCTCGGCGGTGTGGTGTCGGGTGAGCGCGGTGCAGAAGGCGAGGCAGTGCGCCCGCAGGTTCCGGGGGCGGTCGCCGTCGCCGGAGAGGAAGGAGTCCACGTCCTCGCGGAGGCGGGCGAGCTCCTCGCGGAGCCGGATGTGCACGTCGACGAGCTGATTCCCGAACGCCGCGAGGCGGTCGGCCGGTTCGGAGGCCGTGGTCATCCCCGCGTGATCGCACCGGGCCCGGACGCCGCACACCCCCCGTCCGGTACGGGACGGGGGGTGTGCGGCGTGGGCGTGGGCCGCTGTGGGCCGGGGCGACGTCAGCCGGTGAAGACCTCGATCAGCGACCAGACGGCGAGGCCCGCCATGATCACGCCGCCGACGCGCTGCACGGTCTTGAGCGGTACGCGCTTGGCGATGAACCGGCCCGCGACGAGGGCGAGGGCGGAGACGCTCATCAGGGCGGCGAGCGAGCCGATCGCCGTCGACCAGGTGCCGTTGGTGGCGGCGAGGTTGGCGGTGGTGATCTGGGTGAGGTCGCCCCACTCGCTGATGAAGACGGCCATGAAGGCGGTCGAGAAGACGGGCCAGAAGCCGGTCACCGCCCGGCCGCCCGTGTCGTCGTCCTCGTCGTCGCCCCCGCCGCGCAGCAGCATGAACGCGCCGAAGCCGAACAGCAGGGCCGAGACCAGCTTGACGATCCAGCCGGGGAGCAGCCCGAGCAGGCTGCCGGCTCCCACGGCGATGGCGACGTGCGCAAGGAAAGCGGTCGAGGTGCCGAACCAGACGTACAACGGACGCATCCGCGTGCCCATGGCGAGGGACGCGAACATCGTCTTGTCGGGAAGCTCGGCGAGGAAGATCAGCCCGAAGGCGGTGAGGATCGCCAAGGGGTCGAGGTGCATACCGGGGCTCTCTGCTCGGTCCGGGCCCGTGGGCTCCGCACCTCGAAGGCGACGGGAGGACCACTCGGCCCGGCATGACGGACCACGCCCACGGAATCGCGGACGCGGTTGATGCCTGGCCGAAGGTCTCGCCCGTCCACGTCGTGCGTGGACCCGGTCACCGGGAACCCGGGGGTTCCAGTGTGTCGACGACCGGTTCGCGGGGCTACTCCCCTTCGCTGTCCCTGAGTGTAACCGAACAGGGCGCGAGCATGGGTAGACAGTGTCTACTCGATCTTGGTAGACACTGTCTATGCAGCATCAGGAGAACGAAGATCACGACGACCGCGAGGACGGACTGCGCGGACGCCTCGTCCGGGCGGGCGTCGAGCTGGTGAACGCCGAAGGCGCGCAGGCCCTGTCCCTGCGTGAGATCGCCCGCAGGGCCGGTGTCTCCCACGGAGCCCCCCGCCGCTACTTCCCGACCCACCTGGACCTCCTGTCGGCCATCGCCCGCCAGGGCTTCGCCGAGCTGGCCGACCGCCTCGCCGAGGAGGACCGGGAGGACGCGGGGCCGCGCGAACGGATCGCGATCCTGTCGCGCGTCTACCTCGCGTACGCGGGCGGCCGGCGCGGCATGTACGAGCTGATGTTCCGCCATGACCTGCTCGAAAGCGGCAGGCTGGGACTGCGCGAGACGAGCCTGCCGCTCTTCGCCCACCTCACCGGGCTCGTCGCCCGCGCCACGGATCCCGGGCCGGGCGCTGACGCGGCTTCGGGAGAGGGCTCGGCGCGGAGTGCCGACGCGGCTTTGGGAGAGGGCCCGGCGCCGCGTGCCGACGCGGCTGTGCGTGCGGGCGCTCTCTGGGCCAACCTCCACGGCATCGCCCAGCTCTGGCACTGGGGCAGCCTCCCGCTCGCCACCGGCGGCACCGATCCCGCCCCGCTCCTCGCCGCCGCCCTCGACGCCCACCTCGGCCCCGTGGAGCCCGCCCCGTGACCGCGACAGGCACGCGCCGCGCCTCCACTCTCGCCTGCAGCGTCGTCGGAGCCGCCGTCGTCGCCCTCGACGGCACCGTCCTCACCGTCGCCCAACCCGCCCTTCAGCGGGACCTGCACGCCGACGTCGGACAGGTGCAGTGGACCAGCACCGCCTACCTCGTCACCGTCGCGAGCCTCCTCGTCTTCGCCGGCCGCCTCGGCGACCGCTACGGCCACCGCCGTGTCTTCGCCGTCGGCGCCCTCGGCTTCGCCGCCGCCTCCGCCGGCATCGCCCTCGCCCCCGGCATCGGCGCCGTGATCGCGCTGCGCGTGCTCCAGGGGGTGTGCGGGGCGCTCCTCCAGCCCGCCACCCTCGGCATGCTGCGCACCGCGTTCCCACCCGAGCGGCTCGCGACGCCGATCGCGGTGCGCACGGCCGCCATCGGCCTCGCCGCGGCGGCGGGCCCCCTCGTGGGCGGCGCGCTCGTCTCCTCGTACGGCTGGCGCGCGGTCTTCCTCCTCGGCGTGCCGCCGACCCTCGCGATCGGCCTGCTCGCCCTCACCGGTCCGGAGCCGCGCGCCGACGTCCGTGAGCGCGGCCCCACCGCCGGACTCGCCGCGCTCGACCCGCTCGGCGCCTTCCTGCTCGCCGCGGCCCTCGGCCTCCTGGTGCACGGACTGGTCGACGCGCCCCGCCCCGGCGGCTCCGGGACCACCGCGCTCGTGGTCGCCGCCGCCCTGGCCGCCGGAGCCGCGCTGGTCCGGCACGAGCGTCGCGCACCGCACCCCCTCCTGGCGCCGGAGCTGATGCGGAGCGTCCCCGTCCGCGCCGGGCTCGCCGTCCTCCTCGCCGCCTCGGCCGCTCTCTTCGGAACGCTCTTCGTCGCGACGTACTTCCTCCAGGACGTCCAGGGCCTCGATCCCCTCGGCTGCGCACTGCGGGTCCTGCCGCTCGCCGTGTTCATGGTGCTCGGCGCGCCCCTCTGCCCGCCGCTCCAGCGCCGCTTCGGCCCCCGGCGCACGGCGGCCGTGGGCGCGGTCCTGCTCACGCTCGGCGTCCTGCTGCTCTCCCGGCTCGACGTGACGGCCTCCGCCGCCTCCGTCGGTACGGGCTCCGCCCTCCTCGGCGCGGGCTTCGTCACCCTGATGATCACCGCGACCTCCGTCGTCGTGCACCGCGCCCCCGAGACCCACGCGGGCGTCGCAGGCGGCCTCCAGCAGACCGCCATGAACATCGGACCCGCCGTCGGCGTCGCCCTCACGACCCTGCTCCTCGCCCTCGTACCGGACGGCGGTCTCGTCCCGGACCGGGGCGTCGCCCTGCCCGCCCTCGCCGTGATCGCGGCGCTCGCCCTGCCCGCCGCACTCGCCCTGCCCGACGCGGCACACCACCAGGGGAAACGTCCGGGGAAGCGCCCGGGGAAACGTCCGAGGAAGCGCCAGGGGAAACGTCCTGGGGAACGCCAGGGGACACGCCGGGGGCCGACGCCACCGGAGCCCCGACGGCGGTTCTGCGTACGATCATGAAATGTCCGATGCCGGCCACCGGCGCCCGCCCGGCAGGGCGGAGCGCACACAGTTCAACCTCGGTCGCGCCCTGCCCTTCCTGATCCTCGCGATGACGGCCGCCGCCGATGTCCTCACCCCCGACAGGGAGCGCTTCGAGCGCCTCCTCGTCGCCGCGCCCGCGCTCGCCGCCGTCACCTGGAGCGTGCGCGGCACCATCGGCATCGGGCTGCTCGCCATGGCGGTACGCGCGGTGCTCCACCTCGACCGGGACGAAACCCTCGTCCCCGAACTCCTCGCCAGCGAGGTGGTCCTCGCCCTCGTCACCGCCACCGCCGCCTGGGTCAGCCGCGTCCGCACCCGCTACGAACGGGAGCTGCGCGAGGTCACCGCCGTCGCCGAGGTCGTCCAGCGCGTCGTCCTGCGTCCCCTGCCCGACCGCCTGGGCCGCTTCGACCTGCACCTGCTGTACGTCGCGGCCGCCGCCAAGGCCCGGATCGGCGGCGACTTCTACGAGGCCGTCCGGGTCCCCGGAGCCGTACGGATCATGCTCGGCGACGTCCAGGGCAAGGGCCTCGGCGCCGTCGAGACCGCCGCCGTCCTGCTCGGCGCCTTCCGGGCCACCGTCAACGAGGCCCCGGACCTGGCCGCGCTCGCCGACACGCTCGACGACGGCCTGACGCGCTTCAGCGGCTGGGACCCCGAATCCGATGCCGCCGAACGCTTCGCCACCGTCGTCCTCCTGGAACTCCCCGACGACCAGGACATCGCCCGGCTCCTCAGCTGCGGCCACCCCGCCCCCCTGGTCCAGCGAGGGGCCGAGGTCACCCCCGTCGCCTTCGCCGACCCCTCCCTGCCCGTCAACCTCGCGGGCCTCGCGGAGAACCACCACCGGATCGAAGAGGTGTCCTTCGGACCGGGGGACCGGATGCTGCTCTTCACGGACGGCGTCAGCGAGACCCGCGACCGGGCCGGCACCTTCTACCCGCTGGAGCTGCGGCTGCGCGGCTGGGCGCGGGAACCGGCCGCCGAGCTGCCCGCCATCCTGCACCGCGATCTCGCCGCGTACGGCGTCGACGGCCTCGAGGACGACGTCGCCGCGCTGCTGGTCGTCCGCCCGCCCGAGCCGGGCCGACTCGCCGTCTGACCCCCTGCACACCGGAACCGGCGTCCTCAAACATCGAGTTCGGGGCGGCTTGTGTCGTTCCCGCACGGTTACGTGACACGTGCGCCGTTCGTGCGCTCTGGCCGCTCCGGCCCTCATACGTGAGGCTTGCGACCGTCCGCATCGCGGACAGTCTGCAGTCCACTCGAGAGGAACGGGTGCACGTGCCCCAGGACAACCCCTTCACCACCGGCTCGTCCGAAGACTTCCCCGGCTTCCCCGACGGCACGGTGGGACTCACCGCCGCCGACACCGCCCGCATCGCGGGAAGCGGAAGCGGAAGCGGACACGGGAGCGGTGGCGGCCTCTGGGCCGCCGACGGAACGGTGAACCCCGACGCCGTCCGCCTCGGCCAGACCCTCGCCACCGCGCTCCTCGGCGGCGGCACCCCCGGCGCGGCGAGCGCCGACGCGCTGCTCCCGGCCGAACTCGCCGCGCACGTCGAGGAGGTCCGCGGCCTGGCCTGGCCCGCGTACCACCGCATCGAGTCCGCCACCGAGGGCGTCCGGCTCTCCGCCTTCAGCCTCCGGCAGCTCGGTCCCGGCCCGCACCCGCTCGTCGTCGTCCCCGCGGGCTGGACCCCGTTCGGCTGGCCGCTGTTCCTCTGGTCGTACCTCACCCTGGCGCGGAAGGGCTACCACGTCCTCGCGTACACACCCCGCGGCCTCGGCATCCCCGGGCTGCCCTCCACCTCCGAGGGCTTCATCGACGTCGCCGGACCGCACGACTGGGCCGACGGCTCGGCCGTCATCGACTTCGCCGTCCAGCACTTCGGCCCGAGCGCCATCGGATTCCTCGGTGAGTCCTACGGCTCCGGCATCAGCCAGCTCGTCGCCGCCCACGACGGTCGCGTCTCCGCCGTCGTCGCCCTCAGCACCTGGGGCAACCTCGCCACCAGCCTCTACGACAACAAGACCCGCCACCTCGCGGCCGTGAAGGCGCTGCTCTCGCTCACCGGCGGACCGGTCGAGGAGAAGTTCGACGAGGAGAACCAGCAGATCCTGGCCGACTTCCAGGCCGACCGGAACCTGGACGAGGTCGTCAAGTGGGGCCGGAGGCGCGCCCCCGAGTCGTACCTGCCCCTCACCAACGAGAACGAGACGCCGACCTTCTTCTCCAACACCTGGCACGAGAGCCTCTTCCCGGTCAACCAGGTCCTGACGACCTTCGAGGGCCTGCGGGTGCCCAAGCGGCTCAATCTCTGGATCGGCGACCACGCCGCCCCCGAGGGCCCGGCGCTCATCGGTACGGAGCCCCGCAAGGCCAACGTCCCCATGGACGAGGCGTACGCCTGGCTCGACCACCACCTCAAGGGCGAGCGGAACGGGGTCGAGGACTGGGAGCAGGTCTCCAGCCAGGTGATGTTCACCTACGTCACTGAACCCGTCACGGACCCTGGCACCGGCGAACCGACCGGGGAGAACCGGATCGTCGAACCCGCCGTCCGAGAGATCCGGGCGGCCTGGAGCGAGGTCACCACCGGCGTCGAGGTGTTCGGTCTCACCGGCGACGGGGCAGGCGGCGCCGACGGCCTGCTCATCCCGCGCGCCGGCGCGGAGTCGGCACCGCCGGAGGAGACCGGCTGGCGGCGCGCGTTCGTCGCGGGCGTGGACACCGAGGCCACCGCCATGGACCTGCCGCTCATGAAGACCGGCCAGGCGGAGTGGGGCGGCAACCCCAAGATCTACGACACCCGCAAGATCGACCGCCGGCACGCCGTGGCCTGGACCACCGAACCGCTCGTCGCCCCCGAGGGAGACGGGCACGGCGGCCGCCGCGTCCGGGGCATCCCGCGCCTGCGCCTCACGGTCCGCTCCACGGCCACCTCGGCGGGTCTCGTCGCCCATCTCCTCGATGTCGCCGAGGACGAGACGGCCCGGATCATCACCCACGAGCCGCTCAACGTCTACGGCCTGACGCCCGAGCAGGACGTCACCGTGACCTGGAACCTCCAGGCCGCCGCGTACGACATCCCCGCCGGCCACCGGCTGATGCTGGTCGTCGACAGCATGGACCCGCTGTACGGCGGCGCCTCCATCACCTGGACGCAGACCGCCTTCGGCTCACCGGAGGGCGAGCCGTCGTTCCTGGAACTGCCCCTCGGCTGAGCGCGGAAGCGGTACGCGGCGTGGGGGGGGGGGGGGGGCCCCCCCCCCCCCCCCCCACGCCCCCGCGTCACTGCACCGGCGCGAGTCCCAGATGCTCGCGGAGCGTCGTCCCCGTGTACGCGGTCCGGTACACCCCGCGCTCCTGGAGCTCGGGCACGAGCAGGTCCACGATGTCGTCGAGCCCGTCCGGCACCAGGTACGGCGAGACGTTGAAGCCGTCGACCGCCCCGTACCGGACGAACCGCGCGAACTTCTCCGCGAGCGCCGCGGGCGTACCCACGTGCCCGCGCTGCGGACCGAGTTCGATGACGGTCTCCCGCAGCGACCAGCCGTTGGCCTCCGCCTTCGCGCGCCACTCGGCGACCGTCGTCAGGGCGTCCTTGATCCTGCTCGACCCGAACGTTCCCGTGTACTCGACGATCACGGGATCCTCGGCCGGCAGCGGGCCGTCGGCGTCCCGCCCGGACAGATCGATGTTCCACAGTCGGCCCGCGATGCCGAGGGCCACGGCGGGAGTGACCTGTTCGAGGCGGACCCAGCGGGCCTTCTCCTCCGCCTCCTTCTCCGTCGCCCCGATGATGATCTCCGTACCCGGCAGGATCCGCAGGGCGTCCTCGGGCCGCCCCGCCGCACGCAGCCGTCGCCGGAGGTCCTCGGCGAATCCCAGCGCGTCGTCGAAGTCCAGACCGTGCGCGGAGAAGATCACGTCCGCGTTCCGCGCCCCGAAGTCCCGGCCCTCACCGGAGTCGCCGGCCTGGAAGATCACCGGGTGGCCCTGGGCGCTGCGCGGCAGGGTCGGCGCGAGATCGACGTCGAAGTGCTCCCCGCGCGACCGTACGCGCCCCACGGCCCCCGGCACCGACCAGGAACGCGCGTCGGCGGACGAGGCCACCGTGTCCTTCCCCCAGCCGTCCCACACGGCACGCGCGACGGTCAGGAACTCCTCGGCGCGCGTGTAGCGGTCCGCGTGGTCGAGGAACCCGCCGCGCCGGAAGTTCTCCCCGGTCCAGGCGTTGTGCGTGGTCACCATGTTCCAGCCGGCCCGGCCGCCGGAGAGCAGGTCGAGGCCCGCGAGTCGCCGGGCCAGGTCGGCCGGCTCGTTGTAGGTGGTGTTGGAGGTGGAGACCAGACCGATGCGGTCGGTCGCGGCGGCGAGCGCCGACAGCTGGGTGATCGAGTCCGGGCGCCCCGCGACGTCGAGCTCGTGGATCCCGCCCTCCGACTCGCGCAGCCGCTGCCCGTCCCCGAGGAAGAAGGCGTCGAAGAGCCCGCGTTCGGCGGTCCGCGCCACCTGGAGGAACGAGGCAGGAGCGATCTGTGAACCGCTCGACGGGTCGGACCAGATCGTCCAGTGGTTGACCCCCTGGAAGAACACGCCGAAGTGGAGCCGGGCATGCGGACGGGGGACGTCGGTGGGATCGGTGCGGGTCATCGGGTCTCCTCCCGGACGAGAGCGGCGGCGGTGTCGGCGCTGGTGCCGATTCCGGTGAGGGCGGTGGAAGTGGAAGTGGAGGTGGAGGTGGCGGTGCGCGTCGCGAATCGGCTGACGGGCCTGGGGAGCCCCAGTGCCGTACGGAGCGTGGTGCCCGGCAGCGGGCGCGTCGCGAGCCGCCGGACGAACAGTGCGGGCAGGACGAGACGGGAGAGCACCGACAGGTCCTCGTCGAGGACCAGCGGCAGCAGCCGTACCCCGTCGACGCGCGCGGCGAGCTCCGCCAGCAGGGTCACCAGACCGTCCGCGGAACCCGTGTACCGGAGCCGGTCGGGGCGCTCCTCCCAGCGGGAGTACCGCTCCAGATCGGCGATCCGCTCCCGGGCCGTCTCGCGCGGGGTGTCGAGGGCCACCTCGATCTCGGCGAAGGCCAGCGGCACACCCGCGGCCGTGGCCGCCTCGCCCGCCGCGCCCGTCTCCGCCGCGGTCGGCGCGCCGACCAGTGCCACGTCGGTCAGCCCGGCCGGGACGAGGCCCTGGCGGGCGAGGACCACGGGTCGGCCCTGAGGGGGGCGCGGCACGATGGACGGGCCCTTCACGGAGTACGTCTCGCCGGTGAAGTCGATGGAGTGGAGCCGCTCGCGGTCCAGATAGCGGCTCGTCGCCACGGACCGGATCACCGCGTCGTCCTCCCACGAGTCCCAGAGGTCGCGGACGACACGCACCCCGTCGCGGGCCTCCCGGGCCCGGGCCTCGGGACCCTCGACGAGGGGACGACCCCAGGCCCGCGCGGCCGCCGGGTCCTCTTCGACGCCCACCACCCAGCCGGCGCGGCCGGCCGAGAGGTGGTCGAGGGAGGACAGCTGCGAGGACACGTGGAACGGTTCGGCGTAGGTGGTGGCGACCAGGGGGGCGACCCCGAGGACGCTCGTCGACGCGGCGACGAAGGCGGCGCGCTCGACCGCGCCGATCCGGCCCACCGGGTCGGCGCCGGAGGCCGGCGGCAGGATCGAGTCGTCCAGGGTGACGAGCGTGAATCCGGCGTTCTCGGCGGCGGCCGCGGTCCGGGCGAGCCGGCGCGCGGTCAGCAGCTCGCCGGGGGCGTGCGCGGCACGGCGCCACGCGGCCGGATGGGCACCGTCGCCGTCGAGCTCGACGGCCAGGCGCAGGGCAGGGCGGGGCATGGGAAGTGTCCTTCCGGAAGACGGGAGCGCACGGCGGGCCACGGGCGCGCGAAGGTGCGCCGGCGTGTGGCCGGGCGACGGGACGTCACGGAACGCGCGGACCCACGCGGAGCGGGGTCAGGCGCTGACGGAAGGACAGATGGCCGAGGAGGTACGGCAGAAGTCGACGTGCCGGCGGCAGACCAGCGGCGCCCCGGAGCGGACGAGGCGGCGCGGCGCGGTGCTCGACGCGTGCACGTACGCCTCCCCTCGGTCAGGTCCGGCTCCGTCCCGGCCATCCGGGAAGGAACGTCTCACCATAGGCAGGCGGGCTTCCGCGCTGTCAAGGCTGTCCCGGCAGGTGAGAGCGTCAGCAGGCCACAGGGTGAGGGGAGTTGACCGGAAGCGGGTGAGCAGGGGTCAGCCGTCGGTCTGACCGAACATGCACCCATGGAAGGACGCGCGGCCCCTGCCGCCGGCCCTAGCGTGCCCCGCATGACCCGATTCACCCGCGCGGCCGCGGCCGTGCTTCTCGCCTGTTCCCTCGCCTTACCCGGAGCCCTCGCCACGGCGGGCCCGTCCGTCGCGGCCCCGGCCCCTGCCGTCGCTCCGCTCTCGGTCGTGGCGCCCGTCGCCCCCGGCACCGCACGGCCCGCGCTGCCCGCGCCCACAGGGCCGTACGCCATCGGCCGTACGGTCCTGCCGCTCGTCGACCGGTCCCGTACCGACCCCTGGGTCCCCACCGCCGCCGGGCGCGAACTGATGGTCACCCTCCACTACCCCGCCGCGCGCCCCGACGACGGGCGCCCGGCCCCGTACGCCACCGGCGAGGAGGCGCGCCTCCTGATCGAGGCGCTCGGGATCGGCTCCGTCGTCCCGGGCGAAGCGCTCGCCCGGATGCGCACCCACGGCCGCACCGACGCCCGTCCCGCCCCCGGCCGGCACCCGCTCGTGCTGCTGTCGCCCGGCTTCGGCGGCTCCCGCTGGACGCTCAGCCACCTCGCGGAGGACCTCGCCTCGCGCGGTTACGTCGTCGCCTCCGTCGACCACGCCTACGAGTCGTACGGCATCTCCGTCCCCGGCGGCCGGACCCTCACCTGCGTCGCGTGCACGGCGCTCGACGAGGGAGGCGTCCACGCGAGCGTGGTGACCTCCACCCGCGCCGCCGACATGCGCTTCGTCCTCGACCGGCTCACCGGCCCCCGCCCCGTCTGGCGCCACGCCCGCGCCATCGACGCGCGCCGCGTCGGCATGGCGGGGCACTCGATCGGCGGGGCGAGCGCGGCCACCGCCATGGCGGCCGACCCGCGCATCGACGCCGGGGTCAACATGGACGGGGCCTTCTGGGAGGACCTGCCGTCGGAGGGCCTGCGCGGCCGTCCGTTCCTGATGCTGGGCACCCACGACGGCGTGCACCTGCCCGGCGGGCAGGACACCAGTTGGGACCGGGTGTGGCCCACGCTCGACGGCTGGAAGCGGTGGATCACCGTGGCCGGCGCTGAGCACTTCACGTTCTCCGACTACCCTGTGATCCAGAACGAGTTCGGTCTGCCCGGGCCGGCGCTGTCCGCCGACCGGGCCGTCGCCGTCACCCGGACGTACGTGGCCGCCTTCTTCGACCGCCATCTGCGGGGCCTCGCGCGGCCCGTCCTGGACGGCCCGACCCCGGACGACCCGGAGGTCCACTTCCAGCACCGCTGACCGGTCCGCCCGGGCCGCCGGGCCGCCGAGAGGTGGCTCGCTCGCGGCTCGGGCGGTCGATCCGTCGGCGTCAGGAGCGGTACGGAGTGTTCGCCGCCGCCCAGTCGGCCAGCGCCCGCGCGCACTCGGCGACCGACTCGCGCCAGGTGCGGGCCGCTCCGTCTCCCGCCTCGTCGCTGACGTGCTTCACCATCCGCAGCGGAACCCCGGCGAGCTGCGCGACCGAGGCCAGCGCGTACCCCTCCATGTCGACGAGCGCCGCCCGCTCCGCGAGCCGGGCCCGGGAGGCCTCGTCCGCGATGAACGAGTCACCGGTGGCCAGGACCACGTCACCGCCGTCGGGCAGGGTCAGCGGCTCTCCGTAGGTCTCGCCGGTCAGCGTGGCGAGGAACGCGCCGTCGAAGTCGTGCTGGAGGACGGTGCCGACGACATGGGTGCCCATGAAGCCCGGGCGCAGTGCCCCGGCGGTCCCCAAATTCACGATCCCGGACGGCCGCGGTCCCCGGCCGAGTACGGTCGCGAGGGCGGTCGCCGCGTTGACCTTGCCCATACCGGTGAGCAGCACCGGCAGATCGGTGTCGAGGAACTGCGCCTCCTCCTTCACCGCGACGACGTACAGAGGACGGCCGACGACGATCTCTCCCAAGAGTTCCATGGAGGTCACGCTAAATGGCCGCCCCGCCGCCGTACAACCGGACCCCGTACGACCCCCCTAAGCAGGGCGTCTACCCCAGCGACTCTCCTCGCTCCGCCAGCGCCTCGCCCAGCACGCGCAGCGCCTTCGGGCCCACGCCGTGCAGAGCGGCGAGCTCGGCCGTGGGGACGTCGGCGAGCTGGGCGAGCCGGGTGTAGCCGGCGGCGACGAGGGCGCGCGTCGCGGGCACGCCGATACCCCGGGGGAAGTCCGTACCGGGACGGTCGGATGGGGTGGCCATGGCCCGATCGTGCCACGCGCTCGGGGAGGCGGCCCGTAGGTCAGACCGGGAGCAGGCGGCCGATCAGCGCTTCGAGCTGGCGTGCGTTGCGGCAGGGCCGCATGTCGACGATCTCGGCGTACGCCGGGGCCTCCGAGTCACCCGTGCCCCACAGCGAGGGCTGCTCGGGATTGAGCCAGTGGACCCGGCGCGCCCGGTCCGCGACCCGTTTCAGCGCCGCGAGGTTGGGGTCCGCGCGATTGGTCCGTGCGTCGCCGAGGACGAAGAGCACCGTGCGCGGGCCGACGGCCTCCGCGTACCGGTCGGCGAACTCCCCGAGCGCCGTCCCGTAGTCGCTCTGCCCGTGCCAGCCGGTCAGCTCCGCTTCCGCGAGGATGCGGTCGCCGAGCCCCGCCGGGTCCGCCGCGCCCCGTGCGATCAGACCTGTCACCTCGTCGACCCGGTTGACGAAGGCGAAGACCCGCACCCGGCTGAACTGGTCGTGCAGAGCCTGCACCAGCAGCATCGTGAACTGCGCGAAACCGGCCACCGACCCCGACACGTCGCAGAGCAGCACCAGCTCCGGCCGCCCGGGACGACGCCGTCGCAGTACCGGCCGCACGGGGACGCCCCCGGTCGACAGCGAGCGGCGCAGCGTCCGCCGCAGGTCGATCTCCCCGCGCGCCGCCCGGCGCCGGCGGGCCGCCAGCCGGGTGGCCAGCTTCCGCGCCAGCGGCCGTACCGTACGCCGCAGCTCGTCCAGCTGCGCCCGCCCGGCGAGCAGGAAGTCCACCCCGTCCGCCGTCCCCGCGGCCGCCCGCCGCGCGACCCGGTCCCGGCCCTGCCGCTCGGCGACCCGCCGCCGTGCCTCGGTCCGGACCCGCTCGCGGAACGCCTCGATCCGCCGCCGGATCTCGTCGTCGAGCAGCCGGTCGGCGAACTCGGGCTCGTCGCCCCGCTCCGCCGCCCGCACCCGCGCGAGCAGGGTCTCGGGGCGCAGTCGGGAGAGCGTCTGGTACGAGGACCAGCCGTCCGTCTCCGGGCCGGAGCCGTACCCCCCGAAACCGCCCACCGCCTCCGCGGCGAGCACCGCGAGGGCGGCCCCGTCGTCGGCGGCCAGCGCGGCCGCGAGCCGCTCCCGCAGCTCGGCGAGGTCGGCCGCGGTGCCGTCGAGGGCCGTCTGCCCGCCGCCGAGCGGGAAGTACAGGTCGAAGACCCGGTCGAAGACGGGGCGCTGCCGCTCCCCGTGGAGCAGCGTCGCCGCCAGCGCCTCCCGCACCCGCTCGCGGTCCGTGAACCCGACCGCCTCCAGGGCGTGCCCCGCGTCCACGGTCTCGCCCGTCCCGATCCCGAAGCCGTGGTCGCGCAGCGCCCCCACCAGACCGGTGAGCCGCTCCACGGTCCCGCCCGGGACCGCCGGGGTCACACCGCGTCCAGGTCGAGCTTGGCCGCGGCCTTCACGATGTCGTCCTGGTGCTTGAGGAGGACCCCCAGGCTGTCCCGTACGACCCGCTCGTCCAGCCGGTCCGCGCCCAGCGCCAGCAGCGTGCGCGCCCAGTCGATCGTCTCGGACACGGACGGGACCTTGCGCAGGTCCATGGCCCGCAGCGCCCCCACGACCCGGACGACGGACGCGGCGAGCGCGGCGTCGAGCCCGGGCACCTTACGGGTCACGATCCGGCGCTCCAGCTCCTCCTCCGGGAACCCGATGTGCAGGAAGAGACAGCGCCGCCGGAGCGCCTCGGACAGTTCGCGGCTCGCGTTCGAGGTGAGGACGACGAAGGGCCGCCGCGCCGCCGCGATCGTCCCGAGCTCGGGGACGGTCACCTGGAAGTCGCTGAGCACCTCCAGGAGCAGACCCTCGACCTCGACGTCGGCCTTGTCGGTCTCGTCGATGAGGAGGACGGTCGGCTCCTCGGACCGGATGGCGGTGAGCAGCGGGCGGGCGAGCAGGAACTCCTCGGAGAAGATGTCCGTCCGCGTCTCGTCCCAGGCCTCGCCCCGGCCGGCCGTGATCCGCAGCAGCTGCTTGGCGTGGTTCCACTCGTACAGCGCGCGGGACTCGTCGACGCCCTCGTAGCACTGGAGCCTGACGAGCCGGGCGCCCGTCACCTCGGTGACGGCCTTGGCCAGCTCCGTCTTGCCGACCCCGGCGGGCCCCTCGACCAGGAGCGGCTTGCCGAGCCGGTCGGCGAGGAAGACGGTGGTGGCGACGGCCCGCGACGCCAGGTAGCCGGTCGTGGCGAGCCGCTCGGCGACGTCGTCCACGGAGCTGAAGAATCCGGTCGTCATGCCTGTCCCCCCGGGAAGCGGAAACTCTTACTGGCCAGTAGCCTCAGGGGTACTTGATCAGATCCGGCAGCACCGCACAACCGTTCCGTGCGGGGCCCGTGCCCGCGCGCGGGCCGCGACCCGCTGGTGCAATGGGGGGACCGGGCACGGCGCCCGGGGAGCCGCGCGGCGGTGGAGGTGTCGTGGCGGAACGGGACGAGGCCCTCCTGGCCAGGGTGCGGGCGATGGAGCAGGCGATCGGCGAGATCGGCACGACGCTCGACGAGACGCACACCTGCCGTGAGGTCGCCGCCTTCCTCGTGCGCCGGCTGGGCGGCTCGGTGGTGGTCGACCTGGCCGCCGAGCAGGGCGTCCCGCCGCGCCGCGCCGCGACGGCACGCACGTCCGCCGAGCCGTACCGGCCCGGCGCCGCCCCCCGGTCCGAGGCCACCGTTCCCGGCACCCCCGGCCCCGTACACACCCTCACCGCCGCGCTCGCCGTCGGCGACGACGAGAAACCCCTCGGAACGGTCACCGCGACCCGTATCGACGGCGTCCCCTTCACCACCGACGAGGCCGCCACCCTCCGTCACGCCGCGCGGCTCGCCGCCCGGCACATCAACCACGCGCGCCGCCTCGCCGCCACCGAGGACACCGCCCTCCACCTTCAGCGCGCCCTCGTCGCCGAACCGGGCCGCCCGCACCCCAATCTGGAGATCGCGGGCGGCTACCTCCCCGCCGGCCTCCGTACCCTCGTCGGCGGCGACTGGTTCGAGACGGTACGGCTCCACTTCGGCCGCACCCTCCTCGTCGTCGGTGACGTGATGGGGCACGGTCTGGACGCCGCCGTCGACATGAACGCCTACCGCACCGTGCTCCGCGAGGTCGCCGCCACGGACCTGCCGCCGCACCGGGTGCTGCGCCACCTCGACTCCGTGGTCGCCGAGGACGACGGCCGCCGTCCCGCGACCTGCCTGCTCGTCCGCGTCGACCCGGCGCGCGGCGCCGCGACCTTCGCCAGTGCGGGCCACCTGCCGCCCGCCGTGTTCGGCGCGGACGGCTCGGCGGAGTTGGTGGACCTCCCGGTGGGCCCACCGCTGGGCACCGGCGTCGGCGGCTACGAGCCCACCACCCGCCCGCTCACGCCCGCCGAGACACTGCTGCTCTTCACCGACGGCCTCGTCGAGCGCCGGGGCGAGGACATCGACGTGTCGCTGGCCCGCCTCGCCTCGCTCCGGCTCCCCCCTGACCCGGGCCCCCACCAGGTCGTCGACGAGGTGCTCCGCCGCCTCGATGCCCACCGGGCCGAGGACGACGTGGCCGTCCTCGCGGCCCGCGTCCGCGCCCGGCCGACGGCCTGACGCCACGTCACTCCCGACCCGCGTGCCCCGTGACACACGGTCACTTCGGCCAGTCCGCGTCCTGTTTCCCGCCTGCGCGGGATTCTTTCGCCAGGACGCTTGTGCGCGGCCCCGTGGCCCGGCACGCTCCTCGGTATGAACACGGCCAGGCATGCCAGTGAACGTCTGATGAGCTGGCCCTCGCTGACCCCCGGCCGCACCCACTGCGGTGCCGAGCTCGGTCTGGGCACCGCGACACAGGAGATCGTGCACTTCCATGGGGAGCACGAGGCCGATGTCCACCTCACCAGGGCCATGGTCGCGAAGCTGCGCTCCGCCCTGCTCGGGTCGAGCGCGGTCCGCATGCGCGCCGGATCCGGGTGGGTGACGGTCCGTCTGGACATGGGCTCGGACATCGACCTGCTCGCCACGCTGGTGAGCGCGGCCCTCCAGGCGAACGGCGTGCCCGACGTCGCCCCGGACGGCTGCACCCGCACCCTCCCGGTCACCGGCATCCGCTGAGTCCGGCGCCACCAGGGGAGCGGGATCAGCCCGTCTACGCGGGCATCGGGAACAGCATGCAGGTGCTGGTGGCGTGTGCGAGCAGACGGTCCTCCGCGTCGTACAGGCCCGCCTCCGCCAGCGCGGTGCGGCGCCCCCGCGACAGCACCGTCCCGATCGCCCGCACCTTGCCCGTGTCCATCGTGATGGGCCGGAGAAAGCGGGTCGACAGGTCGAGCGAGGTGTACGCCGTGCCCTGGGGGAGCGTCGAGTGCACCGCGCAGCCGGCGGCCGAGTCGAGGAGGGTCGCGTACACCCCGCCGTGCACGCTGCCGATGGGGTTGTAGTGCTCCTCGCCCGGCTCGAAGGCGAACACGGCCCGGCCGTCCTCGACCTCCTCGAGGCCGAAGCCCAGCAGCGCGGCGATCGGGGGACCGGGCAGTCGCCCCGCCACCATCTCGCGCAGGAAGTCGAGCCCCGCCATCGTGCCCGCCGCCCGGGCGCTGACCCCGGCGTCCCGCCACTCGACCGTCCGTGACCGCACCGTCACCACTCCGCTCCGCTAGGCCCCGCTGACTCTGTACAGCGAAGCTAGCCGTCGTGTCAGCTGACTGTCAACGACGCAGCCAGGTGGCTAGAGTGTGAGGATGAAGTGGCTGGAGACGGACACCGAGAACTGCTCGGTCCGCCGCACCCTGGACCTCGTCGGCGAGAAGTGGAGCCTGCTCATCCTGCGGGACGCCTTCAACGGGGTCCGCCGCTACGACGAGTTCCGGCGCCACCTCGGCCTCTCCGAGGCCGTCCTCGCCGACCGCCTCCGCAAGCTCGTCGCGGCCGGCGTCCTGCGCGCCGAGCCCTACCGCGAACCGGGCGCCCGCACCCGGTACGAGTACCGGCTCACCCCCAAGGGCGTCGACCTCTGGCCCGTCCTCCTCGCCCTGAAGCAGTGGGGCGACGCGTACGCGGGAGATCCCGAGGGCCCCGTGCTCGACATCCGGCACAGCGACTGCGGGGCGCCCGTCCGCGTGGTCGTCCAGTGCGAGGGCGAGGAACACGCCACCCTCGCCGCCCGGGACGTCACCGTCCGGCCCGGTCCCGGAGCCCGCCCGTTCACCCGCTGACGGACCGCTCGCGGGCCGCCGACGGACCCGCGCCACCACGACGGGCGGCACCCGTTCGGCGGCACTTCGGAGGTGTCCCGGCCCCCGGACGGGTACCCCACGAACCATGCCCCCCACTCCCGGCCCGCCGGACGACGGTCCCCCCACCGAGCACGGTCACTGGTTCCACCGGCTCCACATGCGGCTGCTCGCCTCACCGGTCGGGCTCGCCTGGAACCGTGGCCGCGCCATGGAACTCATGCACCGCGCCATGGGCTTCGCGGCGCTGAGCCTGCTCACCCTCGTCCCGCTCCTCATCGTCGTCGCGGCGGCCGACCTCGCCAGCGGCCAGGGCTTCGCCCGCTGGCTCGTCCAGGGCCTCGGTGTCTCCGAGGTCTCGGAGGAGGAGGTCGAGCGGCTCTTCGGCCAGCCGGGGCAGGCCCTCCAGCGCACCACCGCCTTCGGTCTCGCCGCCCTCGCCGCGTTCGGCGTCACCTTCGGGTCCGCCGTCCAGACCGGCTACGAGCGGGCCTGGGACCTCCCCACCGCCCGCTGGCACACCATGTGGCGGCACGTCGTCTGGCTCGCCGTCCTCGTCGCGGCCCTCCTCCTCTTCGTCGCCACCCCCGCATCCGAGACGTCTCCGGCCTCGACCACCCTCCTCGTCGCCGTCGCCGACCTCATCGGCACCTTCCTCTTCTTCTGGTGGTCGCAGCGCTTCCTCCTCTGTGGCCGCATCCGCTGGCGCGCCCTCGCCCCCGGCGCCGCCCTCACCGCTCTCGGTCTCCTCGGGCTGCGGATCTTCTCCCAGCTCGTCTTCTCCCCGCTCATCGCCTCCAACGCGGTCACCTACGGCCAGTTCGGCACCGTCCTCGTCCTCCAGTCCTGGCTCGTCGGCGTCGGCTTCGTCGTGTACGGAGGCGCCCTCACCGGGCGCCTCGTCCACGAGCACCTCGTCCGCCGCCGCCTGAGCCGCGATCTCACCGGCGGCGCGTGACCCGGGCCCGTGCGCGCCGCTACTGGTCCCTGCGGCGCACCGCCACCACCGTCACCACGGCCGCGCCCAGCGCCCACAGCCCGTACACCAGCCACGCGGCGCCGCTCGTCCACGGGTACGGGACCTCGTCGAACCCCACCGGTACCTGCCGCCGCCACGCGTGGAGCGGCGTCGCGTGGGCCAGCACCGCGGAGAGATGGCGCCGGTCGGAGAGCACCGACGGCAGCACCAGGAGCAGGACCACCGAGCAGACGATCGAGATCGCGCTCTGCCGCAGCAGCGCACCGAGCGCCAAGCCGACCAGCGCGCAGACCGGCGCGAGCAGCGCGGACGCGACGACGATCCGCAGCGCCCCCGGATGCGAGAGCGGCAGACCGACGCCCCGCACGTCCAGAATCGCCTGCGTCGACCAGAACGAACCGGCCGCGACCACCGCCCCGAAGAGGGTCTGCACGGCGGCGACGACCAGCACCTTCGCCGACATCACCGAGCTCCGCGCCGGCACCGCCGCGAACGTCGTCCGGATCATCCCGCTGCCGTGCTCGCCGACCACCGCCACCGCTCCCATCGCGGCGGTGCAGAGGATCAGCACCATCGACGCGTTCCCCGTGAACACGTCCCACAGCGCCATGTCGTGCCGCACGAAGTCGGCGCGGCTCTCCGCGTCGTACGTGAACCAGTAGCGGTAGTGGTCCCAGGCGGTTCCGGCGTTGAAGGCGACCACGGCCAGCGCGCTCAGCAGCAGCGACCAGCCCGTGGACCGCAGCGACCACAGCTTCAGCCACTCCGACGCCACCAGGTCGCGGAAGCGGGCACGGGGCTCCACCACGGAAGCCACACGAAGATCGAGAGCGGTCATCGGGCGTCTCCTGCCAGGTATTCGACACTGTCGGCGGTCAGTTCCATGAACGCCTCCTCCAGAGAGGCGGTACGGGTGGTCAGCTGGTCGAGCAGCACGCGGTGATCCAGCGCGAGGGCGCCGATCCGCGCCGCCGGGAGCCCCGTCACCGTCAGCCGACCGTCCTCCTCCGCCACTTCCGCCCCCTCCGCGAGCAGCAGCGGCGTCAGCGCCGACGGATCGGGCGTACCGACCGTCACGCTCAGCCGGGCCCCACGGGCGGCGAACGCCGACAGGCTCTCCGCCGCGATCAGCTCTCCCCGGCCGATCACGACCAGCTCGTCCGCCGTGTGCTCCATCTCCGTCATCAGATGGCTGGAGACGAAGACCGTACGGCCCTCCGCCGCGAGGCGCCGGAACAGCCCGCGCACCCACTTCACGCCCTCCGGGTCGAGCCCGTTGAGAGGCTCGTCGAACAGCAGCACCGGTGGGTCGCCGAGCAGCGCGCCCGCGATCCCGAGCCGCTGCCGCATCCCGAGCGAGTACCCGCCGATCCTGCGCCGTGCCGCCCCCGCGAGCCCGACCTCATCGAGCACCTCGTCGACCCGGGAGAGCGGGATGCGGTTGCTTCGCGCGAGGACCGTCAGATGCGCCCGGGCGGTCCGCCCGCCGTGCACGTCACCGGCGTCGAGGAGCGCGCCGACGTGCCGGAGGCCGCGCGGCCGGTCCGTGAAGGGCCGCCCGTCGACCGTCACCGCGCCGCTCGTCGGCGTGTGCAGCCCCAGGACCATCCGCAGAGTCGTGCTCTTCCCCGACCCGTTGGGCCCGAGGAACCCGGTCACGATGCCGGGCCGGACGGTGAACGTGAGCGAGTCGACGGCGGTTTTGGAGCCATAGCGTTTGGTGAGTTCCCTGACTTCGATCATGTGCACCACCGTGCCGACCGGAGTCCTTCCGGGGCATCGGACCAGCAAGGACAATCGGCGGGCCGCGCTGTCACCCCTGGTCGTACACCCCGGGTCCGATGACCCGGCCGAGGGCGGCGCTCTACGATCACCGCATGTCCGCCACCCCGTCAGCGCCGTTCCTCAAGAGGCTCACACCGGGCGGCTGGGCCGTGCTCGCCTGGCTCGCGGGCCTGCTCTTCACCGGCCTCCTCCGGCTCCGGCTACCGGGCCAGGACGAGGCCGAGGTCATGGCCGGCGTGGTCTTCCTCCGCTGGGACGGCGTCACCATGCTGGCCATCGCGACCGCCCTCGTACTGCGGGGCAGCGTGCTCCTGGCCCGCCGTCCGGCCGCCGCGCTCCGCTTCCTCCTCGGCGGCGCGGTCCTGGGCAGTGTCCCGCTCAGCGTCATGGCCATCCCGTTCGCGCAGTACCTCGCCGTCGACGTCGCCCTGTACGCCATCGCCGCCGCCCGGCCGCCCCGCGAGGCCGTCCGGGCGCTCCTGCTCGCCCAAGGGATCCTCGCCGGTTTCCTGGCGGTCCGGCTGCTCGCCGGCTGGAGCGTCGGCACGACCGGCGCCCTGGCCGTGGCCCTCACCGCCGCCGTCGCCTGGCTCCTCGGCCGTTCCGATTACCAGAGCCGGACGTACGCGGAACGGAGCCGCGCCCAGGCCGCCGAGCAGGCCGTCACCGCCGAACGGCTCCGCATCGCCCGCGAGATGCACGACACGGTCGCCCACAGCATCGGCATCGTGGCCCTCCAGGCGGGCGCGGCCCGGCGCGTCATCGACACGCAGCCCGAGGGCGCCCGGCAGGCCCTCGCGGAGATCGAGACGGCGAGCCGCGAGACCCTGGCGGGACTGCGCCGCATGCTCGGCGCGTTGCGCACCGCCGACCAGGCCGCCGCGACCGGCGTCGACCGCGGCGACGAGTCGTCCCGTACGGGGACGTCGGCCGTCACCACCGCAAGCCGCCCCGAGACGCTCGGCCGCCCCGAGACGCCATGCCTCCCCGAGTCGCCCGGCCTCTCCGCGCTCGACCGGCTCGCCGAGGTCACCGGGGCCGCCGGGGTCCGCGTCGCCGTCCGGCGGCTCGGCGCCACGCACCCCCTGCCCCCGGACATCGACCTCTCCGCCTTCCGTCTCGTCCAGGAGTCCGTCACCAACGTGGTGCGCCATTCCGGCGCCGACACCTGCACGGTGACCGTCGACCACCAGGACCCGGATGCCGTCGCCGTCACCGTCGAGGACGACGGCCCGACCCCCGGCAGGGAGCGCGAGCGACCCGGCGGAGGATCCGGTTACGGCCTCGCGGGCATGCGCGAGCGCGTCGCCCTGCTGCACGGAGAGTTCGCCGCGGGCCCCCGGCCCGGCGGCGGCTTCCGCGTCACCGCCCGACTTCCCCTCCCCACAGGAGCCACCGCCCGATGACCCAGCCCACCGCCGAGCCCACCGCCGAGCAGCCCGCCGACGACGCCGGCTTCGTCCGTGTCGTCCTCGCCGACGACCAGCCCCTCGTCCGCACCGCGCTCCGGATGGTCATGGCGGACACCCCCGACCTCCTCGTGGTCGGCGAGGCCGCGAACGGCGCCGAGGCCGTCCGTCTCGTCGAGGAGACCGGAGCCGATGTCGTCGTGATGGACCTGCGGATGCCCGGCACCGACGGCATCGAGGCGACCCGCCTCGTCACCTCGGGCCCCACCGGCGCCCGCGTCGTGGTCCTCACCACCTTCGATGACGACGACCACGTGTACGGGGCGCTGCACGCCGGGGCCTCCGGCTTCCTCGTCAAGGACATGGCCCTGGACGACATCCTCGCCGCCGTCCGGATCGTCGCGTCCGGCGACGCCCTGATCGCGCCCGGCGTCACCCGCCGCCTCATCAAGGAGTTCACCGGCCGCCCGCGGCGGCCGTCCACCACGCCCCGCCGCGGCACGGACGGCATCACCGACCGCGAACGCGAGGTGCTCACCCTCGTCGGCCGCGGTCTCTCCAACACGGAGGTCGCCGCCGAGCTCCACATCAGCATCGCCACCGCGAAGACCTATGTCACGCGCCTGCTCGCCAAACTCGACGCCCGCGACCGCGTGCAGCTGGTCATCATCGCGTACGAGGCGGGTCTGGTCTCCGCGGCCTGACCCGGCCGGCCGTGAGCGGTGATCACACGATCCGGTGATCTCCCCGCCACGGGCCGGGCGGCGGTCCCGGGGCCGATTGGATGGAGGAGTCCCCACCGGCCCGTCGAAAGAGAGCCGCCCATGGCGAACATCTGGCTGCCGCCCGTCGAGTACGTAGCGACCCTGCCGAGAGCGACGGCGTACGCCTGCCTGTACTTCACCGACACGGGCGGCCGCCCGTTCCAGCTCCGCGCCAGCTACCGCACCGAGCTGTGGCAGTGGCCCGGCGGGAACATGGACCCGGGGGAGACCCCCTGGGAGACGGCCGTGCGCGAGTGCCACGAGGAGACCGGAATCGTCTTCACCGGGGAGCCGCGTCTCCTCGGCACCCATTTCATGACCGACCGGGGCGAGGAGTGGCCGGCCAACCACATCGGTTTCATCTTCGACGGCGGCGAGCTGACGGACGAGCAGATCGCCGCCGTCGTCCTCGACCCTGACGAACACAGCGAGTACAGCGTGTGCGGCCTCGACGAGTGGGAGCGCGAGATGACGCCGCGCGAGTTCACCCGCCTCGCCGAGATCGACCGGGCCCGCAGGACCGGATCGACCGTGTACGTGGAGACCGGCGCCGCCGCGGACCGCACCGTGGACTGAACAGGGGGTGGGGCCGTCCGCCCGGACGGCCCCACTCGCGCCCACCTGTCCGTCGTGACCCTCAGGCCCGGCAGCCGACCGGGTGCGCGATGTCGACCACGAGGCGCTCCGGGGAGTGCAGCGTGGAGGTCTTGAAGGACGGCTTGGTGTCGAAGGCCGCCCCGATCGTGACCACACCCTCGAAGTCGCCGGTGAGGGCGAGCCCCTTGAGAGTGGGCAGGTAGATCTTCAGCAGCCGGGGCCCCTGATACACGTTCCTTCCGTTGTCGTCGTGGGCGGCGGCGGGGGAGAGGCCGATCTGCAGGAAGTACTTCCCCGCGAGGGGGACCCTCTGCCCCGAGCCGTCGTAGTGCAGTGCGCTCGCCTGCCGGACGGTGACCGGGGGCACGGCGCCCCGTATGTCGATGACGATCCGGTCGAAGCCCGCGTGTCCGCCCCAACGGGCATTGACGACCTGGGCCGTGGCCGGTGCCGTCGTGGCGCGGGGCGGGGAATCGGAAGCGCCTGCCGGGATCGTGGCGCCGATCCCGGCGGTCAGGAGGATCCCTGCGGCGACGGCCGCGAGAGTGTCACGGTGATGCATGACGTCCCCCAATTTCTTCAGCTCCGGGGACACTGGTGTCACTGGGAAAGACATCCACCTCAACCGTACGGTTCCGCCCGGTATGAGGTAGAAGTGCGTTATGTGCTGGAGTGCGACGGCCGACCTCTGGGCGGGCCTCGGGATCGGCGCCGTCGGCGTGGCCTCGATCGCCTCCGTACGCCGTCCCGGGGACGTGCCCCTCGCCGCCCTGCCCCTGCTCCTCGGCGCCCACCAGGTCGTGGAGGCCGCCGTCTGGCGCTCCGGCGGGGGAGCGGGCCCCGCCACCCTCGCCTGGGCCGTGATCGCCCTGGCCCTCCTGCCCGTCTGGGTCCCGGCCGGCGTCCTGACCGCGGCACGCCCCGGCGACCGGCGGCGCCCGCTCGCGCCGCTCGCGGCCGGCCTCGTGGCCGCCGCGGTCCTCGCGTACCACCTCGCGATCCGCCCGGTCACGGCCGAGATCCGCGGACACACCCTCGGCTACGTCGTCGACCTGCCGTACGCGGCCCCCCTCCTCGTCGGCTACCTCCTGGCCACGGTCGGAGCGCTGCTCCTCGCCCGCGACCGGATCCTGCGCCTGCTCGGGCTCCTCACCGGCGCCGGGGCGGTCGTCTGCGCGCTGCTGTGGCGCACGGAGTTCCTCTCCACGTGGTGCGCCCTCGCCGCCGTCGCGTCGCTGGTGCTCCTGGTCTGGGTCCGAAGTCGGGCGTAACCCCTCGGGCGCCTCAGCAGTTGACCAGGGCATGAAGAAGCGCAGCATGCTCGCCATCGCCTCCCTCGCCGCAGGCGTCGTCACCGCCCTCGTCACCCCGCCGCCGCAGGCCAGCGCCGCGGAGAGCCCCCTCGGCGGCGCCACCGGCCTCCTCCAGGAGGACCAGAGCGTCGAGACCGTCACCGGGGCCGTGGAGGCCGTCCAGGATGCCGGGGGTGGCCTCCAGGCGCCGAAGACCGGCGGACTGCTCTGACGCCTCGCCCCGACCGCGGGGACCGGTGCCCCGCGCCCACGGGTGGCGCGGGGCACCGGCGCGCCGTGACACGGGAGGGGGTAGCCCGTGCGCGCGCCGTGCGCGAGTAATGACAGGATGTCCCCATGAGCGACAACGTTTACTTCGACATCACCATCAACGACGAGGCCGCCGGCCGCATCGTCTTCCGGCTCTTCGACGACGTCGTCCCGAAGACCGCGCAGAACTTCCGCGAGCTCTGCACCGGCGAGCACGGCTTCGGCTACGCCGGCTCCCCGTTCCACCGCGTCATCCCGAACTTCATGCTCCAGGGCGGCGACTTCACCCGCGGCAACGGCACCGGCGGCAAGAGCATCTACGGCGAGAAGTTCGCCGACGAGAACTTCAAGCTGAAGCACGACCGCCCGTACCTGCTCTCGATGGCCAACGCCGGCCCGAACAGCAACGGCTCGCAGTTCTTCGTCACCACGGTCGTCACCGACTGGCTCGACGGCAAGCACGTCGTCTTCGGCGAGGTCGTCGAGGGCCAGGACCTGGTCAAGAAGATCGAGGGCCTCGGCTCCGGCTCCGGCCGCACCAGCGCCACCATCAAGGTCGCCGAGTCCGGCATCGTCAAGGCCTGAACAGGCGCTTGACCAGAGGCCGGATCAGCAGCACTGGGATCAGCAGCACTGATCGGTAGCCTCGGCGGAGTACGAGCAGAGGGCCCGAGGCCCTCGCTCGCCCGCACGGCGGGGCAGGGGAGCACCGTCCACAGGACGCGGCTCCCCGCCCCGGCCGACGCGGCACACACGCGGTGCCGCCTCAGGCGAAGGCGAACGCGTTCCGTGCCGCCCATGCAGAGAACGGGCGCGGCGCCCGCCCCAGGACCCGTTCCACGTCCGGGCTCACCCGCTGTTCCTCCGCGCTGGGCGCGCCCATCACCGACAGCATGCCGTCGACGGCCTCCTCCGGCAGGAACCGCACCAGATGCGACCGCGCCTCGGCCGCGCTCTGCGCCACGAACTCCACCGGCTCACCGACAGCCTCGGCGAGGGCCTGCACCTGCTGGCGCGGCGACACCCCGGCCGGACCCGTCAGGACGTACGTCCGCCCCGCGTGCGCCGGATCGCGCAGCGCGGACGCGGCGACCTCCGCGATGTCCGCCGGATCCACCACCGGCAGCGCCACGTCCCCGAACGGGGACGCGACCGTCCGCGCGGTGCGCACCTGCTCGGCCCACAGGTACGCGTTGGAGGCGAAGCCACCGGGCCGCAGCACCGTCCACTCCAGGCCCGACTCCCGCACCGCCGCCTCGAAGGCGCGAAGGAAGGCGTGCGACACGGAATCACTCCGCGTCCCCACCAGCTGGGAGGACTGGAGGACGATCCGCCGCACCCCGCCGGCCACCGCCGCCGCCACGATCTCGCGCGGCCGCAGGGTGTCCCCGAGGCCCGCGACGAGCAGGTAGACGGCCTCGGCACCCTCGAACAACTCCTTCAGGCCGTCCACATCCGCCAGGTCGCCCCGACGGTGGACCACACCGGCGGGCAGCCCGTCGGCAGGGCGACGGCTCACCGCCGTGACCTCCTCACCGGCCGCGGCCAGTGCCTCCACCAGCGGTCGTCCGACGTTTCCGGTCGCTCCGGTCACCACGATCACAGCAGTTCCCCTTCCCAGGGTCCGCGGCGGTGCGCTGGCGCCCCGCCGTCCTCGTGACCTCATCCTGGAAGGGAAACCGGCCATCCTCTGGCCAGTTTCGCGAGCGGTTTCGCTGGCGTCTTTCCGAGCGGTTCGCCGAGCGGATTGCCGAGCAGACCGATCGGCCTGCTCAGCCTCCCTCGCCGAAGCGGCGCTCGAACCGCGCGATCCGGCCCTCGGAATCCACGGTCCGTGCCGTTCCCGTGAAGAAGGGGTGGCTCTCGGAGGAGATCTCCACGTCGATCACCGGGTACGTGTTGCCGTCGTCCCACTCGATGGTCCGCTCGCTGGTGGCGGTGGACCGGGTCAGAAAGGCGTACCCGGCCGACCGGTCCCGGAAGACCACGGGTCCGTACTCGGGCTGCTTGTCCTGCTGCACGTGTCCTCCTCGGGCTTCCGCCCTGACGCGTTCGCCCTGACGTGGGCGTCTCGGTTCGTCCGGCCTGATGCGGCACGGCACCCCCAGCCTCGCCGGGCCCGTGGCGGCCGACCAGCGCCACGGGCCCGACCGGGTGACGGACGGACGCGTCAGGAGGTGGCGGGCTCAGCGGGTCTCGGGCCAGCGGGCCGCGAGCAGCAGGGCGATGTCATCCGGCCTGGCCGTGGCCTGCCGGGCCTCCCGGATCAGCCGGTCAGCCGCCTCCGGGAGGGCCATCGAACCCGTCGAGGCGAGCGCCCGCCGCAGGTGCTCGATCCCTTCGTCGATGTCCGTGCCGGGCCGCTCGACCAGCCCGTCCGTGAACAGCGCGAGGACGTCTCCGGGCGCGAGCCGCAACCGCGTCACGGGGTACGAGGCACGGTCGTCGACCCCCAGCACGACCCCGCCCGCCAGCTCCACCAACCGCGTCGTCCCGTCCGGGCTCAGCAGCAGCGGCTGCGGATGTCCGGCCCGTACCGCTCGCACCTCTCCCGTGCCCGGGTCGAGCAGCACATAGCAGCAGCTCGCGAACTGACCGGGATCCAGATCGATGAGGAGCCGGTTGGTACCCCGCATGACGTCCTGCGGCCGATGGCCGCCCAACGCGAACGCCCGCACCGCGCTGCGCAGCTGCCCCATCGTGGCCGCGGCCGCCACCCCGTGGCCCTGGACGTCGCCGATCACGAGCGCCAGCCGGTCGTGGCCCGTCGCGATCACGTCGTACCAGTCGCCTCCCACGTCCATGCCCTCGGTGCCCGGCAGATAGCGGCCGACCGTCTCCACCCCGGCCAGCACCGGCAGTCGGTGCGGCAGCAGTGCGTCCTGGAGCCCCCGCGCGACCGCGGACTCCGTGTCGTACCGCTGCGCCCGGGACAGGGCCTGCGCGATCAGGCCCGCCAGGGCGGTGAGCACGGTCCGCTCCTCCGGGCTGAACGTGCGCGGCCGCTCGAAGCCGAGGATGCAGGAGCCCACCGGCCGTCCCGAGGCGATCAGCGGCAGGAAGGCCCGCGCCCCTGTGTGGGCGTCGACGGGGAGACCCGGGTACGCCAGCCTCAGCTGGTCCATCGACTCGAAGAAGAGCGGCCGGCCCGTCGTCAGCGTCTCCACCCCCGGCATCCGGGAGTCCAGCGTGACCCCGTCGAAGGGTTCGAGGAAGCCCGGCGGGAAGCCCGTCTCCCAGGCGAGGTAGAGGCGCCGGTCGCTCAGCAGGTAGATCGCCAGCTGCCGTCCGCCGAAGGCCGGCAGCAGTTCCTCCGTCACCACGGCCGACACCTGGCGGGCCGTCACGGCCTCCGACAGGGCGATCGCCAGCGCCACCGGCCGGTACAGGGCCGCCGCCCGGTCGCCACGGCCCTCGACGTCGTCGTCCGCCGCCGGGTGCGGACGGTCCGGGCCGCCCGCACCGTCCGGGCGGCCCGGAGCCGCGTCGGGACCGGAGAGGTCCTCCTCCGGAACGAGGACCATGGTCACGCCGTCCCGTCCCGGATGCAGGGAGACCGTGAGCCATCGGCCCCGCTCCGGACGGGCCAGGAAGCGCACCGGTTCGTCGGAGAGCAGCGCGGCGCGGAGCTGCTCCTCGTGGAAGGGGAGGCCGAACCAGGGGAGCGCCTCCCAGAGGGGCCGCCCCGCGAGCGCCCCGCGCGGCCGGCCGAGCAGCCGCTCCGTGCGTTCGTTGAGGTACGTGATCCGGCCCAGCCGGTCGATCGCCAGGATCGCCCGCGGCAGCCGGTCCGTGGCGTCCGAACCGACCAGACCCGTCCCCAGGTCGACGAGCGTGCCCGAGAGCCGGCCGCCGGTTCGCGGCGGGCCTCCGGCCCGCTCCGACGGCTCCTGCCGGGCGGTGGCCGACACCTCCAGGAGGTGCAGCCCGCCGTCCGGGCCCTTCAGCCGGATCCTGCGCACGGTAGGGCGCCCGTCCTCGCCCGTCGCCTGGAGCGCCGCCGCCCACAGCGCGTACGCGTCCTCCGTGTCCAGCCGGGAGGTGAGCACCTCGATCGAGCAGGGCGAGGCCACGCCGGCCCCGAGGATCTCCCGCAGCCCGCCGTCCATGGTGACCGTGCCCGTGTCCAGGTCCCAGTCGAAGGAACCGAAACGCACGGGTGGCGCGGAAGCGGAGGACAGCTGCACGCACACGGGGTCGCCGGTCCACTCGGCCGCGGTCCCGTGAGCCGTGAGGGCGGCCAGCGTCTCGCCGAGCCGGAGGGCGTCGCTGGTCATGCGGGTGCGGTCGCGCGTGCTCACGTCCTCGCCCGGTCTCGGCGCCCGCAGCACCACGAGCACCCCGAACCGCTCGCGGCCCGCGACCACGGGGGCGTACAGCGAGGCGAAGGGGAACGGCAGGCTCGCGACCAGTTGGGGGAACCGCCGCATCGCTTCGTCGACGTCGGCGAGATGGACGGCCTGCCCCGAGCGGTGGACGTCCGCCACCGGGAACGGCCGGTTCGTATGCATCCGCCACCACGGGCGGAACAGCTGCCCCGGCAGCCCCACGAGGACCGCGAGACGGAGCAGACCCGGTGTCTCCGACCGGAGGTACACCCCGCCCGCGTACCCGCCGACCGCCTCGACGGTCCGCAGCGCCGCCTCCGCGAGGGCCCGCGTCAGCGCGCCCGAAGCGGGCCCGTCGGCAGCCCCGGTCCCGGACGGGCGCCCGGTACCGCCCGCCGGGCCGGGGCCGGACGTGCCGTGCGAGGTCACACAGCCAGGATGCCCCTGTCATGAAAGCCCCCGCATCCCGGGCACGGCACGAGACGCCGCCCGAGCGACCGGAACGTGGTCCCCGCCCGCCCGGCCTTGTTGACCACACGCGCTCGCGCCGTCACACTCGGTCGTCGACCACCACCACCGGCGCCGCCGTCGACGCGCGGCGCCGCCACCACGCTGCCAGGGGGCACGATGACGGGCCGGGTTCTTCCGTACGACGTTCAAGGCGAAGGCCCCGGCCGGGCCCTCGTCCTCCACAACTGGTTCGGCGACCGCACGAGTTTCGCGCCGCTGCGCGCCCATCTCGACGCCGCCGCCGGTACGTACGCCTTCGTCGACTGCCGGGGCTACGGCGAGGCCCGCGACATCGACGGCGCCTTCACGATGGAGGAGGCCGCGGCCGACGCCCTCGCCGTCGCCGACGACCTCGGCTGGGACTCGTTCTCCGTCATCGGGCACTCGATGGGCGGCAAGGCCGCCCAGCTGATGCTCCTCGACGCGCCCGACCGTGTCCGCTCCCTCATCGGCATCTCACCCGTCTCCGCCGCGGGATTCCCGCTCGACGGGGAGACCTGGGAGCTGTTCGCCGGCGCCGCCGACGCCCCGGCGAACCGGCGCGCGATCATCGACAACACCACCGGCGGCCGGTACGACGACGCCTGGCTGAGCGCCCTCGTCGACCGCTCCGTCAGCCGCTCCTCGGCGACGGCCTTCCGGGCCTATCTGGACTCCTGGTCCGGCCCCGACTTCCACGAGCGCGTCCGCGACAACCCCACCCCCGTCCTCCTCGTGGTCGGCGCCCACGATCCCGCGCTTGGGACGGAGGCGATGGAGGCCACCTGGCTGCGCTGGTACCCGAACGCGCGCCTGCACGTGCTCAAGGACGCGGGCCATTACGCCCCCGAGGAGACCCCGCAGGCCCTCGCCGAGGCGATCGAGGCCTTTCTCGCCGCCTGACGGGACCTTCCGCGGTGTCACCGGTGCCCGTCGCCGTCGCCGTCGTCCGCGGCGACTCCGGCGGGCCGTGCGGCTGATGCCCTCCGAAGGTCGTCGGGACCGACGACTTTCGAGGACAGCGGCGGGCAGGCGCCGCATCGGATCATCGTGCTCACCACCCCACGTGACGGTCGCCGACGGACCGTCCGGAACCGGCAGGAGCACCACCGATGGGCCTCGCACAGTCGCAGCACCGCTTCCTGGTGCGGCAGAAGGTCACCCTGATGGCCAACCGCTACCTGGTGCACACCATGGGCCCGGACGGCGAGGAGGCCGAACTGGTCGCCTTCGCCCACCAGAAGCGGATGGCCCTCAAGGAGCACGTCACCGTCTACACCGACGAGTCCCAGCGCCAGGTGCTCTTCACCTTCCGGGCCCGGCAGGTCATCGACCTCGGCGCGACCTACGACGTCCACGGCGCCTCCGGCACGCGGCTGGGCGGCTTCCGCAAGGACTTCGGCGCGTCCCTGCTGCGCAGCACCTGGCACCTGAACCGGGAAGGGGAGTCCCGGGAGATCACCGGACGGGAGCGGAACCGGACCGTGGGGATCCTGCGGCGCGGCTGGGAGTTCCTCCCCTTCACGGAGCTGCTCCCCTTCGTCGTGCCGTACCACTTCGACTTCGCCGAGGCCGGACGGCCCGTCATGTCCGTCGAGAAGCGCTTCGGAGTGCGCGACCGGTACGTCGTGGACATAGCCGACCCGGAGCTCGACCGGCGGCTCGCGATAGCCCAGGCCGTCGCCCTCGACGCCCTGCAGTCCCGCTGACCTGTTCCTTCGGGGCGACCCGTCTACCCTGGAGAGACGGGCGGGGGACGGGACACACCGTTCCTCCCGACGCCCGAGCCGCGTGCGGAAGGGCGGCGGACCATGGACTTCAGCGATCGCACCGACGCGGGCCGGCAGCTCGCCGCCCGTCTCGACCACCTCAAGGGCCAGGACGTCGTGGTCCTGGGCCTCCCGCGCGGCGGCGTACCGGTGGCCGCGCAGGTCGCCGACGCGCTCGACGCGCCCCTCGACATCTGTCTCGTGCGCAAACTGGGCGTGCCGTACCAGCCGGAGCTCGCGATGGGCGCGCTGGGGGAGGGCGGCGTACGCGTCCTCAACGACCGGGTGCTGCGCGAGACCGGCGTGGGTGAGCGGGACCTCGCGGCCGTGGAGGAGCGCGAGCACGTGGAGCTCGAAGAGCGCATGCACCGCTACCGGGGCAGTCGCCCGCCCGTGCCGCTCGACGGCAGGACGGTCGTCGTCGTCGACGACGGGCTCGCCACGGGCGCGACGGCGCTGGCGGCCTGCCGGGTGGTCCGTGCCAAAGGTGCCGCGCGGATCGTGCTCGCGGTGCCGGTCGCGCCGCACGGCTGGACCGCCCGCCTCGGGGGCGAGGCCGACGAGACCGTAAGCGTTCGCGAGCCCGACTTCTTCTACGCGATCGGCCAGTTCTACCGCGACTTCTCGCAGACGTCCGACGCGGAGGTGCTCGACTGCCTCGCCCGCAGCCGGGCCGCGCGCGACCCCGTCGTCCGGGACACGGACGTCCGGATCCCGGCGACCGGTGCCACCCTCGCCGGACGGCTCGCCGTCCCCGACGGGGCGACCGGCATCGTCCTCTTCGCCCATGGAAGCGGCAGCAGCCGGCACAGCCCGCGGAACCGCGCGGTCGCGGCGGCCCTGAACCGGGCCGGTCTCGGCACGCTGCTGTTCGACCTGCTCACCGAGGCCGAGGCGACCGACCGGGCCCACGTCTTCGACACCCCGCTGCTCGCCGGACGGCTCGCGAGCGCCACGGACTGGCTGGCCGGGCACCCCGAGGGCGGCGATCTGCCGCTCGGCTACTTCGGGGCGAGCACGGGTGCGGCCGCCGCGCTGTGGGCGGCGGCCGATCCCGGTTCCGGCGTCGCCGCCGTCGTCTCACGCGGTGGCCGGCCCGACCTGGCGGGCGAGCACCTGGGCCGGGTGCGCGCCCCGACCCTCCTGGTGGTGGGCGGCCGGGACGCGCTGGTGCTGGACCTCAACAGACGCGCCCAGGCCCTGCTGCGCTGCGAGAACCGGCTGACCGTCGTCCCCGGCGCCACTCACCTCTTCGAGGAGCCGGGTGCCCTGGAGGAGGTGGCGGAGCTCGCCACGGACTGGTTCGCCGAGTGGTTCCGGCGTCAGTAGGCCCCGTTGACGTTGTCGATGGAGCCGTAGCGGTCGGCCGCGTAGTTGCAGGCGGCCGTGATGTTGGCGACCGGGTCGAACAGGTCCGTGGACGTGCCCGGCACGTGGTAGGCGTCGAAGGTCGGCTGGATGACCTGGAGCAGACCCTTCGAGGGGGTGCCGGCCACGGCGTTCGAGTCCCAGAGGTTGATGGCCCGGGGGTTGCCGGAGGACTCGCGCATGACGTTGCGGAGGATTCCGTCGTACGAACCGGGGATGCCGCGCTGGGCCATGATGTCCAGCGACTCGCGGATCCAGCCGTCGAGGTTGTCGGCGTACTGGGTGGCGGCGGCCGGGGCGGCCTTGACGGCGGGCGCGGCGGCGGGCGCCGCCTGCGCGGCGGAGGCACCCGAGGCGGGGGCCGGAGCCGCTGCACGGCGCTGGGAGCGGCTCGCCCGCTCAGTGGTCGTGGAGCTCTTCTTCTGTGCGGTCGCGGCCGCCGGGGCGGGCTTCGCGGAATCCCGACGAATCGTCAGTTCGAGACCGGGGTGAATGAGTGACGGATTGTCACCCACGACGGATTTGTTGGCCTGGTATATCGACTTCCAGCCGCCCTGAATTCCCTTCTTCTGGGCGATCAGGGAAAGCGAGTCACCACTCACGACGGTGTACGTGCGCGCGGCGGCGGGGGCCGAGGGAGCGGCGGCCGGAGCGGTGGCGGGCTGCGCCGCGAAGGACTGCGCGGCGATCTTGGGTGCGGCCGAAACGGTCTCGGCGCCGGCCGTCGCGGGGACGACCAGCGGCAGGGCCAGCGCGGCCCCGCCCGTGCCGGCGAGTGCGAGGCCGCGGGAGACGGTGCGGCGTCGGGGGCGGCGGTGCTTACCGTGTGCAGGCATGACGGATTTCCTCTCCGGCGCCTGCGGGGTGAGCTGTCGGGTTCGGACGGGAGATGTCCGGCCGCGCGCACGCGGCTGCACCCCGAGCCGTTCCGGATTCCGGACCGGCGAATTCGTGGGTCCCCCGCTCCTGCCGTCGGGTGAAAGGGAGGTGTTTTCGGGCGGCGGCAGGATTAGGCGTTCCGCTCGAATGGGGGTGACCGTAGGCCAGCATTGCGGCGGATAACAAGAGGAGCCGAACGTTCGCAGCCGGAATTGGATCTCCGAATTCAAGGAATTCAAGATCGACCGCACTCGGGATCCGATGAACTTCCGTGCGCGGTAAGGCCTGCGGGTGTACGGGTCCCTGGCGGGGGCGAGAGAAAGTGAACCGCATCACCAGGAGGGTAATGTCCGAATATGCGATGTAATTCCGTTGGTGAGTAAATGAGCGGAAATTACCCGGGCTGGGCTGTTCGCCCGCACCGGGCGTGAGGGGCACGCCCGGTGCGGGCAAAAGTCGCAAACCAGACATTCTTCTTGAAAGATGGAGTCCCCCCCGACCCAGGAGCCTCCCGGATGCCGACCTCCATCGCCCCGCTCAGCCCGGACGGACTCGACCGCGAGGCGGCCGCTCTCTTCGAGAGCGCCACCTGGCAGCGGATCGTCACCGACTGGACCGCCCCCGCTCGACCGGCCCCCGCGCCGGAGCCGACGCCCGAGCCCGCCGACTGGCGGTCCCTCCTCACCGTGTCCGTGGACCGGCTCGTGGCCGACGCGCTCGACGCGCTCCCGCCGCCGCCCCCCGCCGAACGCACGCTGCCCGGCCGCATCGGGGCCGTACTCCCGGACCGACTGCACGCCTGGCGCCGGATCGGCCGCCCCGAGCTGCGCCCCTCGGTCCACCTCGGCTACGCGCGGCTGGTGCTCACGGAGTGGGGCTGGCAGAACGCCCCGTACAAGCTGCGCGACGCACGGGGAGCGCGCTGCGTCTGCGGCGCGCTCCTCGCCGCCCACCGCCTCGGCTACGGCGGTGTGGACACCATGAACGAGGCGGCCGCCTGGATCATGACCGAGCTCCGCTCTCAGGGATGGGGCGAGCTGATCGGTCCGTGGAACCGGGCCCCCGGCCGTACGGCCGCCGAGGCGGTGGGCCTCCTCGACGCGACGATCCGACGCGCCGCGCACGCCGGCCGGTGAGGCCGGCGGGTGAGGTCGGCGGGTGACGCCGGCCGGTGTGCGAAGGGTTCAGCCGGTGACGCTCGGGGCTCCGGTCTCGATGTGGCCGGTGTACCGGCGTGACCAGGTCCCGTCGATGTCGGCGACGATCGTGAAGTCGTACCAGCCGCCGCTGTAGGCCACCGCGTTGAAGAAGTCCTCGCGGTCGGAGTTCGCCGGGACCGTGTAGGTCCACGGTCCGTCCGTGCGGTAGGCGTTCGAACGGATCGTGAACGTCACCGGTCCCGCCGAGGTGTTGGTCATCCTGAACCACAGGGCGGTCCGGCCCGTCCCCGCCTCCGGCGCGAACCGGGCCGCGACCTCCACGGCCTTGCCGGCCTTGGACGCGTCGCCGATGAAGCGCCGCAGGAAGCGGTTGGGGCCCATCATCGAGATGTCGTACTTCCCGGAGCCCGACCCGATCCCGATGTTGAAGTAGTCGGAGGCCGTGGCACCCGCGTCGACCGTGTACTGCCAGGCCGCCGTGTCGCGGTGCTGGTGAGGGTGGATCGAGAAGTGCGCCGCCCGCTTGGCCTCCACCCCCTGGTTCGTCATCGAGAACCAGGCCAGGATCTTGCCCGCGGCACCGAACTCGAACCGGTCGAGGTTGCCGTTCACCTGGTACGGCAGGGCGCGCGCCGGGCGGGTGCCGGACTCCTGCGCGGGCTGGGCGTTGTTCTGCGGCGCCGGGTTCGGCAGCGGGCCACAGGTGGCCTGGCCGATCACCTTCGCCGTGGAGGGGAGGCCGCCGGGCACTCCGTACACCGGGCGGGCGAAGTCGAAGACGCTCGTCAGGTCGCCCGTCACCCGTCGCCGCCAGGCGCTGATGTTCGGACAGGCGGCCGGTGTGCCGAGAGCCGCCGTCCAGGTCTCCATGAAGCGGAGGACGGAGGTGTGGTCGAAGACCTCGGAGCTCACCCAACCACCCCGGGTCCACGGGGACATGACGATCATGGGGACGCGGAAGCCCAGCCCGATCGGCACGCCGTCCAGGTACTCGCCCGGCGTCCCCGGCGGCGCGACCGGCGGCGGCACATGGTCGAAGAAGCCGTCGTTCTCGTCGTAGTTGAGGAACAGCACCGTCGAGTCGAAGACCTCGGAGTCGGCGGCCAGCGCGCGGTAGACGAGGTCGACGAAGTGCGCGCCGTCCCCGGGCGGCGCGTACGGGTGCTCGGAGAACGCCTCGCTCGCCACCACCCACGACACCTGCGGCAGCGTGCCCGCCACGACGTCGGCACGGATGGCCGCGGCGATGTCGTCCGGCGTCGAGCCGGTGACCTTCGGGACCGAGCCCATGCCCCGGTCGTACAGCGGGTCACCGGGGCGGGCGTCCGTGAACTTCTTGAAGTACGCGAGACCGTTGTCGCCGTAGTTGTCCTGCGCGTTCTGGTAGACCTTCCAGCTCACCCCGGCCCGCTGGAGCGCCTCCGCGTACGTCTCCCAGGTCAGCCCCGACTCGTCGCCGCCGTCCTTGCTGGAGCCGTCGATCTTCCCGCTCCACAGGAACGTCCGGTTCGGGCCGGTGGCGCTGAGCGCGGAGCAGAAGTACGCGTCGCAGATCGTGTAGTGGTCGGCGAGCGCGTGGTGGAAGGGGATGTCCTCGCGGTCGAGGTGACCGAGCGTCCGCGTGTTGCCCACGCCCGTGACCCAGTTGTCCATCCGGCCCTTGTTCCAGGCCGCGTGCTGCGAGGTCCAGCTGTGCGGCAGGTCGCCGTTGCACTGCGCGAGGGTCTCGCCGTCGACGCCGCCCGCGGGCGGGGTGTCGCTGAGCTTCCACGGGTACTGGCGCCCGCCCCAGTTGGGCTGGTTGAACATGCCCCAGCCGCCGGGCAGATTGCCGGCGGCGCGGTCGCCGAAGCCCCGTACGCCGCGCAGCGTGCCGAAGTAGTGGTCGAAGCTGCGGTTCTCCTGCATGAGGATCACCACGTGCCGGACGTCGGTGAGCGTGCCGGTCGCGGCGCGCGCGGCGGCCGACGCCCGGCCGGGCGGCAGTGCCGCCCCGGCGGCGAGCCCCGCGCCGATTCCGACGAATCCCCTGCGACTGATGGGAAGCATGCCCCGCCTCTCCTGTCACGGCGTGCCCACGCGGCACGTCGGGAGCCATGATGGGGGAGGGATGCCTAAAGGTATACGGCCGTGCAGTAATTAGTGGGTTAACAGCCCCGGGCCATGGAATGCCGGTATGGAGATTGGTCCGACCTCATACCAATAAGGCTGAGGTTCTGCAGGTCCCCGCCCCGGTCAGACGGTGAGGACCTTCACTCCGGCCTCGGTGAGTTGCGCCGTGGCCTCCGCGGAGATGTCCGTGTCGGTGACCAGGAGGTCGATCCGGTCCAGACCGCAGATACGGGCGAAGGCGCGGCGGCCCATCTTGGAGGAGTCGGTCACGACGACGACCCGGCTCGACCGCTGGGCGAACAGCCGGCTGATGCTCGCCTCGTCCTCGTGGTGGGCCATCACGCCCAGCTCGGCGTCGACGCCGTCGACCCCGAGGATCACGACGTCGAGCACGACCTCGTTGAGCACGCCGACGGTCAGTGGGCCGACCAGCTCGTACGTCTGCGGGCGCGCCACCCCGCCCGTCGTGACGATCTTGATCTGTGGGCGCACCGCCAGCTCGCCGGCGATGTTGAGCGCGTTGGTGACCACGGTCAGCGCGGGCCCGGCCGTGCCCGCGCCCGGCGACTCCGCCCGGCCGCTCGCGAACCGCAGTGCGAGCGCCCGTGCCACCTCCGTCGTCGTCGTGCCGCCGTTGAGCCCGACGACCTCCCCGGGGGCCACCAGATCGGCCGCCGCCGCGGCGATCCGCTGCTTCTCGGAGGCGTGCCGCGCCGACTTGTAACGGAGCGGCAGCTCGTACGACACGCCGTGTGCGACCGCCCCGCCCCGCGTCCGTACGAGCAGCTGCTGCTCGGCGAGTTCGTCGAGGTCGCGGCGGATCGTGGCGGCGGAGACCTCCAGTGCGGTCGCCGCCTCCTCCACCTCGACTTTCCCCGAGGCCGCGAGGAGCTCCAGGAGTGCGTTCCACCGCTCGTGCTTGGACATCGGCCCATCCCCTCCCGATCGTGCGCGCGTCCGATTCTATCCGTCGGCGCGCGTCAACCCTGGCAACGCAATGCGCACATCTGCTTGAATGAGTCCACCTTCACGCATCTTCGATCAATCATCGCGCACTCTTCTTGCAAGGAGTCCTGCATGACCACCTCTCGCACCGCCGTGGAGATCACCTCCCAGCCGGCCACCTGGCGCCAGGCCGCCCGCACCCTTCCCCAGCACACCGCCGCCCTGCCCCGCCGGGGCGAGCGCGTCGCCGTGATCGGCTGCGGCACCTCCTGGTTCATGGCCCTGGCCTACGCCGAGCTGCGCGAGGCGGGCGGTCACGGCGAGACCGACGCCTTCGCGGCCTCGGAATTCCCGTACGGCCGCCGCTACGACCGCGTCGTGGCCATCACCCGCTCCGGCACCACCAGCGAGGTACTGGCCGTCCTCGCCCGCCTGCGCGGCGAGGTGCCCACGGGTGCGCTCACCGCCGACCCCACCACCCCCGTGATGGACCTCGCCGACGAGGTCGCCGTCCTGGACTTCGCGGACGAGGAGTCGGTCGTCCAGACCCGCTTCGCGACCACGGCGCTCGCCCTGTTCCGCGCGCACCTGGAGTCCGAGGACGCCCTGCCCGCCGGCGTACGGCCCCTCGCGGAGGCCGCCGAGGACGCCGAGCGTGCCGTCGCCGTCCCGCTCGACGAAGCGGTCCGCACCGCCGAGCAGTTCACCTTCCTCGGCACCGGATGGACCTACGGCCTCGCCCTGGAGGCCGGGCTGAAGATGCGGGAGGCGGCCGGGGCGTGGACGGAGTCGTACCCGGCGATGGAGTACCGGCACGGCCCGATCAGCATCACCGGCCCGGGGCGCGTCGCGTGGGGCTTCGGCACCCTCCCCGCGGGCCTCGCGGACGAGGTACGGAAGGTCGGCGGCACGGTCGTCGAGAGCGATCTCGACCCGCTCGCGGACCTCATCCGGGCCCAGCGCCTGGCGGTGGCGGTGGCCGAGGCCCAGGGCCTCAACCCCGACACCCCCCGGAACCTGACCCGTTCCGTGGTCCTGGCCGACCACCATGCCTGACCGCACCCCCACGCCCGACCGCCCCGGTCCCACCGACTCCCAGGAAGCAGGATCATGCCACTGACGCCGACCGACGAGATCGTCCGCAGGGCCCGCGCGGCCGGCTCGGGCGTGGGCGCGTTCAACGTCCTCCAGCTCGAACACGCACAGGCCATCGTCGCCGGCGCGGAGGCCGCCGACCGCCCGGTCATCCTCCAGATCAGCGAGAACACCGTCCGCTACCACGGAGCCCTGGAGCCGGTCGCCCTCGCGTCCCTCGCCGTCGCCAGGGCCGCGAAGGTGCCCGTAGCGGTCCACCTCGACCACGCCGAGAACCCCGACCTCGTACGCGAGGCCGTCGCGCTCGGCCTCGGCTCGGTGATGTTCGACGCCTCCAAGCTGCCGTACGCGGACAACGTGGCCGCGACCCGCGAGGTCGTGGAGCACTGCCATCACCACGGCGTCTGGGTGGAGGCCGAGCTGGGGGAGATCGGCGGCAAGGGCGGCGCCCACACCCCGGGCGTGCGCACCGACCCGGAAGAGGCCCTCGCCTTCGTGACCGCCACCGGCGTCGACGCGCTCGCCGTCGCGGTCGGCAGCGCCCACCAGATGCTGACCAGGGACGCGGTCCTCGACTTCGAGCTGATCGCCCGGCTGCGCGCGGCGGTCGACACGCCGCTGGTCCTGCACGGCTCCTCGGGCGTCTCGGACGCGGACCTCGCGGCGGCGATCGCGGCGGGCATGACGAAGGTGAACGTCTCCACCCATCTGAACAAGGCCTTCACGCAGGCGATCCGTACCCACCTGGCCGAGCACCCCACCGCGTTCGACCCCCGCCAATACCTGACCCCGGCCCGCACGGCGGTCGCCCAGGAGGTCTCGCACCTCCTGACGGTCCTGTCCCCGTCCTGACGGCGGAGGGCGTGAGCCCGGGTCAGGTCACCGAGCGTCCGAGGTGAGGCTGGGCGGAGTCCGGACCGTCTGATCAACGGCGGACCGGTCACGGAGAAGGAGGTCACCACGCTCGTGACGGCCGCCGTGCGCTGAACGACGAAGCCCCTGCCCGGCGCGGAGACCGCGGGGGAGGGGCTTCGGGCGGCATGCGTCAGGATGGGGGCATGACCGAGATCCGTACCCCCCGCCTCATCCTCCGACGCTGGACCGACGACGACCTCGTCCCCCTGGCCGAGATCAACGCCGACTCCGAAGTCATGCGCTGGATCGGCGACGGATCGGTGCGGGACCTGGACGAGACCGCCGGGGACATCGAGAGGTACGAGGAGGAGTGGGACGACGAGGGCTTCGGGCTCTTCGCCGTCGAGCTCATCGCCTCCGGCGAGCTGATCGGCTTCGCCGGGCTCTCCGTGCCGGAAGGGCTGCCGGAACTGCTGGCGGAGGTGGAGATCAGCTGGCGTCTCGGCAGGCCCTTCTGGGGACAGGGGTACGCCTCCGAGGCCGCCCACGCGGTCCTGGAGTTCGCGCTCCAGGACCGGGGGCTCGACCGGGTCGTCGCCCTCACCCACATCAGCAACTCGTCCGCCGAGAACATCCTGGGCAAGCTCGGCATGACCGCCGAGCGCGAGACCAACCACCCGGTCTTCGACGTGCCGCTGCGCGTCTACGCCATCGACCTCACCGAGTACCAGGCCTGATCAGGCCTGGTACCGGCTTCGGCTCAGTGGCGCTCGGGCAGGTCCCGCTCCGCCGGCAGCTGCGTCAGGTCACCGGCCGTGGGCGAGGCGGCCGCGCGCGAGGTCGGGGCCGTCGGCTTCTTGCCGCAGAACGCCGCCTCCAGCGTCCCGCCGAGCGCCGTGTTGGCCGAGCCGTGGTTCGAGGTGTTCGCCACCGCCGAGAGGCTGCGCCGACCGTCACGCGTCGAGAAGGCGTACGTGTAGAAACCCTGCACGGTCCCGGTGTGGCCGAAGATCTGCGTGCCGCACGAGAGGTTGTACCGCCGCAGCCCGAGACCGTAGAAGCGGGTGTTCGTGGTGTCCGTCGGCGTGACCGTCGTCATCGCCTCCAGCATGGCCGGCGACAGCAGCCTGCCGCGCATGAGGGCGCTGGTGAAGGTGTTCAGATCGCCGGGGCTGGAGATGACGGCCCCGGCGGACTGCGCCCAGGAGACCGTCTGCTCCGTGGAGTCCACGAGCGGGGCGCCCTCCTCGTCGGGGTGCAGGTAGCCGCGCACGTGCAGCCCCTTGATGCGGGTGTCCGGGTGGACGTACGAGGTCTTGCGCAGCTTCAGCGGCTTGAAGATGCGGCGCTCGTACGCGTCGGCGACCGGCCGGCCCGTGGCCTTCTCGATCAGCATGCCGACCACCACGAAGTTGGCGTTCGAGTACTTGTACGCCACTCCGGGCTCGGTCGTCCGGGGCAGGGCCAGGGAGAGGTCGACGAGCTCCTGGTAGGTGAACGCCTTGTTCCGCACCGCTTCGAAGCCGGGCACGGTGCTGTGGAACATCTGGTCCGTGTAGTCGGCGAGACCGCTGCGGTGGGTGAGCAGGTGCCGGACCGTGATGCGGTCGTCGGGGAGCAGACCGGGCAGGTACTCGTTGACCGGCGCGTCGAGCGTCAGCTTCCCCTCGTCCACCAGCTGGAGGAGGACGACCGTCGAGAACGTCTTGCTGACGCTGCCGATCCGGAAACGGGCCTGGACGTCCATCGCCGCGCCCGAGACACGGTCCCGCACGCCGACGGTGCGGCTCCGGACGCCGTCGGGACCGGTGTACCGGGCCATGGCGCCCGGGGCGCCGTTGGCCATGGCCGCGTTCAGCGCGGCGGTGACGCCCTCCATGTCGGGGGCCGGCGTGGGCGCGGGGGCGGTGGTGGCCACGGCGGCGGGGGCGGTGGTGGCGAAGGCGTTGGTCGCCGGGGCGACCCCCGCCGCGAGGGCGGCGATCAGGGTGGCGCTCACGGCCAGGCGGCGGCGGTGGGACGGCAGGGTCACAGTGGTTCCTCGGCTTCTTCCGGTTCATCCGGATCGTTCGGCGCGGCGCGGCAGCGGTGGGCCGCGGGGCCGGGAACGCGCGACCGTGACGGTGCGACCGTGACAGTGCGACCCCCCGTGCCCATGGATCATGAGTGACAACGCCCGGGAAAAGTTCCTGACACGGGGGGACGAGTTCCGGAAGGCGTCGTTCCGGAGTACGGGGACGCAGGCGGCCGGGGTGGCCACGTACCCTCGTTCACGTGCCCAGTTCCCGTCTGCATCGCGTCGCCGTCCTCGTCCTCGAAGGCGCGAAGCCGCTCGACGTCGGCATCCCGGCGCAGGTGTTCACGACCCGCGCGAGCATGCCGTACGAGGTACGGGTCTGCGGCGCGGCGCCCGGTCCCGTCGCGGGCGGCGACGGACTGTCGTACCACGTCGCCCATGGCCTCGACGCCCTCGCCTGGGCGGACATCGTCTTCGTCCCCGGCTACCGGTTCCCGGACCGCGAGGACCCGCCGCGGGCCGTCGTCGACGCGCTGATCGCCGCCCACGAGCGGGGCGCGCGCCTGGCCGCCATCTCGACGGGAGCGTTCGCGCTCGCCGCGACGGGCCTCCTCGACGGCAGGCGGGCGACCACGCACTGGCACTACGCACGGGCGCTCGCGGCGAAACGCCCCCTCGTCCAGGTCGACGAGAACGTCCTGTTCGTCGACGAGGGCAGCGTCCTGACATCGGCCGGCGCCGCCTCCGGCATCGACCTGTGCCTGCACATCCTGCGCGGCGACCTCGGCGTGGCCGCCTCGAACCACGCGGCCCGACGCCTCGTCGCGGCCCCGTACCGCAGCGGCGGCCAGGCGCAGTACGTACCGCGCAGCGTGCCCGAGGCCCTCGGCGAACGGTTCGCCGCCACCCGCGAGTGGGCGCTGCACCGGCTCGGCGAGCCCCTCACCCTGGAGATCCTGGCCCGGCACGCGGCGGTGTCGGCCCGGACGCTCTCCCGCCGGTTCGTCGAGGACACCGGATACACACCCATGCAATGGGTGATGCGGGCCCGGATCGACATGGCCCGCGAGCTCCTGGAGCGGTCCGGGCGGGGCGTCGAGCAGATCGCCGCCGACGTCGGCCTCGGCACCGGAGCGAATCTGCGGCTGCACTTCCAGCACATCCTCGGCACCACGCCGAGCGAGTACCGGCGGACCTTCGCGCAGGGCGAGTAGCCCGTTTCCGCCGGTCGGAGCGTGTGTGGCGGCCCGATGGCGCGATCCTTGCGGACCGTGGCGATCACGCCGCTGTCACGGGCTGATTTCGTGCGCGAGTCTGAAGCGCAACGGAACGGAACGGAAGGGACACCGCTCATGACTCGCATCGCGATCAACGGATTCGGCCGCATCGGACGGAACGTGCTGCGCGCACTCCTGGAGCGCGACAGCGACCTCGAGGTCGTCGCCGTCAACGACCTCACCGAGCCCGCCGCCCTCGCGCGGCTGCTCGCCTACGACACGACGTCCGGTCGTCTCGGCCGCCCGGTGAGCGTCGAGGGGAACACCCTCGTCGTCGACGGCCGCCGCATCACCGTCCTGGCCGAGCGCGAGCCCGCGCAGCTGCCCTGGGCCGAGCTGGGCGTCGACATCGTGCTGGAGTCGACCGGCCGCTTCACGTCGGCCAAGGCCGCCCGAGCCCACCTCGACGCCGGTGCGAAGAAGGTCCTCGTGAGCGCGCCGGCGGACGGCGCCGACGTCACGCTCGCGTACGGCGTCAACACCGACGCGTACGACCACGAGCTGCACACGATCGTCTCGAACGCCTCGTGCACGACCAACGCGCTCGCGCCGCTGGCCGCGGTCCTCGACGACCTCGCCGGCATCGAGCACGGCTTCATGACGACGGTCCACGCCTACACGCAGGAGCAGAACCTGCTGGACGGCCCCCACCGTGACGCCCGCCGCGCCCGCGCCGCCGCCGTCAACATCGTGCCGACGACGACCGGCGCCGCCAAGGCCATCGGCCACGTGCTGCCGAACCTCGACGGCAAGCTGTCGGGCGACTCGATCCGCGTACCGGTCCCCGTCGGCTCGATCGTCGAGCTCAACACGACCGTGGCCCGCGACGTGACCCTTGAGGACGTCCTGGCCGCCTACCGCACCGCGGCGGAGGGCCCGCTCGCCGGCGTGCTGGAGTACTCGGAGGACCCGCTGGTCTCCTCCGACATCACCGGCAACCCGCACTCGTCGATCTTCGACTCGGCCCTCACCCGCGTCGAAGGCCGCCACATCAAGGTCGTCGCCTGGTACGACAACGAGTGGGGCTTCTCGAACCGAGTGATCGACACGCTCGGACTCCTCGCCGGTCGCTGACCGTAAGACCCCGTCCCCGCAGGCCCGCACACCTGCGAGGCATCCCCGAGAGCGCTCCGGCCCCGGCCGTCCCCATGAGACGGCCGGCCGGAGCGCTCCGCCATGCCCCAGCCGGCCGTCGAGGCGTTCTTCGCCAAGACCGGCTGGGACCCCCGAGCGACGTGATTGGGCAGACGCCCAATCCCGCCGCGACAGCACTGGGCTCCTGCCGGGAGACAGCCGTGTCGGCGACCCCGACCATGGGCACTGGCCGCGCTTGCGAGGACGCGCAACGCGCCGTACCCGTGAAGGAGTTCCCATGTCAGGGAGATTGAGCCGGGCGCTCGGCAGCGCCCTCCTCGCCGTCGTGCTGGCGGCCGTCGCCACGCCCGGCACCGCCGGCGCCGCGGAGGCACCGACGGGCACGATCGCGTCGCTCGGCACCGACTGGGGCCGGACCGGCCCGTACGAGGTGAACGTCGACATCGGCGTCGTGCACACCTTCTACTACCCGCGGAACATGGGGCAGTCGGGAGAGCGGCATCCGGTGGTCATCTGGGGCAACGGCACCGGCGCCGTGCCGGGGATCTACAGCTCGCTGCTGCGGCACTGGGCGAGCCAGGGGTTCATCGTCGCCGCCGCCAACACCCCCACCTCCAACTTCGCGATCAGCATGCGCGCCGGGATCGACGTACTGGAGCGGCGGAACGCGGACAGCGGCAGCCCGTTCCACGGCAAGGTGGACCTGGAGCACATCGGTTCCGCCGGGCACTCGCAGGGCGGCGCGGCGGCGATCAATGCCGCGATCGACCCGCGCGTCGACACCGCCGTCCCCATCCAGCCGGGTCCCCTCGCCGGCGCGGACCTGATGGACGAACCCGTCTTCTACCTGGCCGGTCAGCGGGACCTGACGGTGTGGCCCGCCCTGGTGAAGGCGTTCTACCGGGACTCGTCCCACGTCCCCGCCGTCTACGGCGAGGTCCGCGGCGCCGGGCACCTCGCCTCCATCGGCGACGGCGGGGACTTCCGTGCCCCGACCACCGCCTGGCTGCGCTTCTGGCTGATGGGCGACGAGCAGGCCCGGGGCGTGTTCTTCGGCCCCGGCTGCGGCTACTGCGTGGACGACGACCTCTGGTCCGGCTGGGAGCGCAACACCAAGGCGCTGCAGATCCCCGGTCCGACGGCCTGACACCGCGCCGTCCGTGAGACCCGTCCCTCCCGGGGCGGGTCTCGCCGTCTCACCCGTCGAGGAACTCCGCACACCGGTACGGGCCCAGCTCCGCCCCCTCCGCCGGGCGCACACCGACCTCGACCTCGTCCGCCCTGACCTTCGGGTCGAGGACGGACTGGGCGCGCGCCAGCGTGCACACCAGCTGCCCCGTGCCCTGGTCACGCCCCGACAGCGGATACGGGCCGTCCAGGCGGATGGTGACGCGGGTGCCCGTACCGCTCACCGTGTATCCGCCGAGCTCCTGGACCAGAGACGTGAGCCCGTCGCGCTGCTCGGCGGGCCCCGGGCCTTGGGCGAGCAGTTTCACGACCGAGTTGAGGTCCTTGAGCCGCGTATCGAGCAGGGGTACTCCGCGCAGGCCGCTGTCCGACGCGTAGTACAGCCGCATCCCGCGCGTCAGCCCCGACGCGGGCTCGCCCGCGCCTATCACCCCGGTCGGCTGGACACCGCAGCCGGCGAGGGCGAGCCCCGCCGTCGCCAGCACGGTGACCGCGACGCCATGACGGACCTTCACTCCGTGTCCTCTCCGGTGACTCGCTCGTCCGTACGCCGCAGGGGCAGGCGCAGCGTGAACACCGCGCCCCCACCCGGCCCGTCGGCCGCGTCGATCGTGCCGCCGTGCAGCCGGGCGTTCTCCAGCGCGATCGCCGTGCCGAGGCCGCTGCCCTGTCCGCTGTCGTCCGCCGCGCCGCGCGTGCGGGCCGAGTCCGCCTTGTAGAACCGGTCGAAGACCCGATCCCCGGCCCCCGTCGGCAGTCCGGGACCGTGGTCGGCGACCTCCAGCGTCACCCACTCCCCGTCCTCCGCGACGGTGGTCGCGAGCGTCACGGTCACCGGCGGAGCCCCGTGCCGCAGCGCGTTCCCCACCAGGTTCGCGACGATCACGTCGACGCGGCGCCGGTCGACCCTCGCCCGTACGCCCTCGACGAGGTCCGTCCGTACCCGGTCGGTCCAGCCGCGCAACGCGAGCGACGCCCGAACGGCCTCGGCGAGATCCGTCTCGGCCGCGTTCAGCCGTACCGCCCCCGCGTCGAAACGGGAGATCTCCATCAGGTCCTCGACCAGCCGGGACAGCCGGGCCGTCTCCGCGCCGACCGTCCGGGCCGCCCGCGCCGCGTCCGGCGGCAGCTGGTCGGCATCCTCCTCAAGCACCGTCGCCACCATCGTCATCGCCGCGAGAGGCGTGCGCAGCTCGTGCGAGACGTCCGCCACGAACCGCCGCGCCTTCGCCTCCTGCTCGCGCAGCTCCGCGTCGGAGGCCTGGAGCGCGTCGGCGGTGTCGTTGAACGTCCGCGCCAGATCGGCGAGTTCGTCGTGCCCGGTGACGGCGACCCGGCTCCCCAGGTCCCCGGCCGCGAGCTCCCGCGTGGCCCGCCCCAGCTCCCGTACGGGACGAAGCACCGTCCGCGCGGCGAGCAGGGCCAGGACGGCGGCGAGGAGCACCACCGGCAGGACACCCGACCGTACGGAGTCGAGCAGAGCGGCGGTGTCGTCGCGCTCGGCCCGCAGGTCGGTGATGGCGAAGACCTCAAGGCCCGACGTACGGCGGTCCCCGTCGGCGTACGTCACGGGCATGCCGACGACCAGATACGGCTCGCCCCGCCACATCACCCGCTGGAAACGGGCCCCGGTCCCGGTGCGCACGGCGGTGCGCAGCTCGGTGGTGACACGACCCTCCGTATCGGCGAGCGAGTCGGACACGGCGACGAGGTCGTGGTAGCGGGCGACCACGACGCGGGCGCCGAGGCCGTCCGAGACCTTCGTCGCGAACCGGGAGAGCGAGCGCTGGTCGGGCGGGACGTCGAAGTCGGCGGCGACCGCCGTGACCCGCTCCCGCAGGTCGTTCACGGCGGTGTTCTGGGTGCGCTGGAGAACGGCGGTGCGCGCGTCCCGGTAGGCGAGCGCGGTCGCGGTCACGGCGCTGAGGAGCGCGACGACGACGAAGGCGACGACGAGCCGGGTACGCAGCCCGCCGACGAGCCGGCCGCGCACACCGCGGGCCGGTCGCCGGGACCGTCGGCTCACAGCGGCCCGAAGCGGTAGCCGAAGCCGCGCACGGTCTGCACGTACCGCGGTTTCGCCGGTACGTCCTCCAGCTTGGCCCGCAGCCGTCCGACTGCCGCGTCCACCAGCCGGGAATCGCCCAGGAAGGTGTGGTCCCAGACGGACGCGAGGAGCTGCTCACGGCTGAAGACCCGGCCGGGGGAGGCCGAAAGCTCCAGGAGGAGGCGCAACTCGGTGGGCGGCAGCGCGATCGGGACGCCGTGCTTGGTGACGGTCAGACCCGAGCGGTCGATGACCAGACCGGCGGGGTCGGCCTCCGCTCCCCGCACCGGAGCGGAAGGTTCCGCCCGCCGCAGCGCGGCCCGGATGCGGGCTTCCAGGACGGGCGCGGTGACCGGCTTGACCACGTAGTCGTCGGCGCCCGCCTCCAGGCCCGTCACGATGTCCCGGTCGTCACCGCGCGCGGTCAGCATGATGACCGGCAGGGTCGTGGTCCTGGCGCGGATCCGGCGGCACACCTCGAAGCCGTCCATGCCGGGCAGCATCAGGTCGAGCACGGCCAGCTCGACCTTCGCACCGCCCGGCCCTTCCAGCAGGGCCAGGGCCTGCTCGCCGGTGGCCGCCGTGTCGACGTCGTACCCGTGCCGGCGCAGCACGAGCTCCATTCCGTCCCGTACGGACGCGTCGTCCTCGATCAGCAGTACATGCGGCATGGCATCGATTATGAGCACGCCGACGAGTGATCCGGCGTCCCGGACCGGGGCGGATACGCAGGTCGGGGGCATTGTTACGTTCTCATCATGTGGTCATGGACAGGCCATCACGTGGCGTGGCGAGGGTGGAGCACATGAACCCCACGACGACCTCCCGTGCCACGGCCCGGCTGCGCATCACCGCGCTCGCCGCGCTTCCCGTCCTGTTCCTCTCGGCCGCCTGCGGCGGGGGTGGCGACAGCGCCGGAGCCGACGGCGCGAAGAAGGGCGACGAGATCGCCTCGGTGCCGGACACCCCGTCGGCTTCGCGCACGGCCGAAGGCGCCGCCGCCCCTCCCAGCACCGCGCCCGCCGGGAAGAGCGCCTTCTACGACGCCCAGCTGAAGTACGTCCAGTGCATGCGCGTCAAGGGCGGCTACAAGGACTACCCGGACCCGAAGCTCAGCGGGCACCTCGACTGGACGAAGATCGAGGAGATCTCGTCCCGACCCGGGCAGAACGAGGCCGCCAAGGGCGGCAAGAACGGCGTCTGCGCCCCCGAACTCCAGCGGGCCATGACGGCCGAGCCCAAGCGCGACCAGCAGAAGGACTACGAGTCGATGCTCGCGCACGCCAAGTGCATGCGGGACAACGGCGTCTCCCGCTTCACCAACCCCACCATGAGCGGCGGCAACGCCCAGCCGGGCGGCGACCCGAACCCCGCCTCGCCGACCATCGACTCGGATTCGCCGACGTACAAGCAGGCCCGCGAGGCGTGCAGGACGAAGCTGCTCGACGGTCTGGACGGGATGCAGTGAAGCGCCGCTCCGCCTTCCTCGTACTCGGCGCGGCGACCGTCGCCGCCGCGGCCACCGGGGGCGTCCTCGTCCTCGACCGCGGGGGAGAGGCCGACGCGTCCGGCACGGGCGGCGACCTGCCGCCCGCCACCGCGACCGTCGTCCGCACCGACCTCGTACGGTCCAAGACCGTCGACGGCACGCTCGACTTCGCCCAGCGCCGCACCGTCAAGTCCGCCGTCGAGGGCACCGTCACCGTGGCCGCCCCCGAAGGGAAGACGCTGACCAGGGGCGAAGCCCTGTACGAGCTGAACGACAAGCCCGTCACCCTGCTCTACGGGCCGGTCCCCATGTTCCGCGAGATGAAGGAGGGCGACCGGGGCAGCGACGTCCTCCAACTGGAACGCAACCTCCGGGACCTGGGATGGGGGGCGAAGCTGTACGTCGACACGCGATACGGCAAGGACACCGAAGCCGCCGTCAAGGAGTGGCAGAAGTCCCTGAACCGGGAGCCGACCGGCAAGGTCGGCAAGGGCGACGTCGTCTTCCAGCCCGGCAAGGTCAAGGTGGTCTCCGCCGACGCGGCCCTCGCCGACCAGGTCGCCCCGAACGGCCCCGTCCTGACCGTCGCCTCCACCCGGCCCGTCATACGGGCACAGCTGGACCAGTCCGACGGGGCGCTCACCTCACGCGGCACCAAGGTCGAGGTCACCCTGCCGGACGGGAAGACCGCGGCCGGCCGGGTCGCCGGGACCGTCCGCCCCGAGGAGACCGCGCCCGGCGGCGGTGCGGGCGCTCAGGACGGCATCACCGTCGAGGTCGTCCTGGACGGCGGGGTGGGCGCGGCGAGCGGCGAGGACGCCAAGGCGTCGGCGAGCGTGAGGTTCGTCAGCGAGGCACGCAGAGGAGTCCTCGCGGTCCCCGTCGAGGCGGTCGTCGCCCTGCGCGGCGAGAACGGCGGCTACGGCCTCCAGATCGTGCGGGGGACCGGCTCGACGATGGTGCGCGTCGAGACGGGCATGACCGCCGACGGACAGATCGAGGTCAGCGGTCCGGACGTACGCGAAGGCCTGAAGGTCGGGGTGGCGACGTCATGACACCGGCCCCGGCACCCGGGACGACACCGGCCCCGGTGATCGAACTGAGGGACGCAGGCAAGGCGTACCCCGGCGGCGTCCACGCCCTGCGCGGGGTGAACCTCACCGTCGACGAGGGCGAACTGCTCGCCGTCGTCGGCCCGTCCGGCTCCGGCAAGTCCACGATGCTCAACGTCATGGGCACCCTCGACAAGCCCACCACGGGCACCGTCCGCGTCGCCGGGTACGACGTGTCCGAGCTCTCCGACTCCCGGCTCTCCGCCCTCCGCGCCCGGCACATCGGCTTCGTGTTCCAGCACTTCCACCTGGCGGCGGGACGCGACGCGGTCGACAACGTCGCCGACGGGCTGCTGTACGCGGGCGTACCGCTGAGGGAACGGCGCACCCGCGCGCGGGAGGCGCTCGCCCGGGTACGTCTCGACCACCGCCGCTCCCACACGCCGAACGAGCTGTCCGGCGGCGAGAAGCAGCGCGTGGCCATCGCCCGCGCCCTGGTGAAGGAGCCCCGGCTGCTGCTCGCGGACGAACCGACCGGGGCGCTCGACACCGCGTCCGGCGAGATCGTCATGGAGCTGCTGCACGAGCTGAACGCGTCCGGCACCACGATCTGCGTGATCACCCACGACCACGAGATCGCCGGCTCGCTGCCGCGCCGCGTGCGCTTCAAGGACGGCGAGATCGTCTCGGACACCCGCTCCGACACGTCCGGGGAAGGAGCCGGTTCGTGAAACACGACCTCAAGCCCTCCCGCCTCGCTCCCGGCGACGTGCTCCGGGTCGGCGCGGTCGGCCTCCGCGCGCGCCGCGCGCGCGTGGTCCTGTCGGCGCTCGGCATCGCCATCGGCATCGCGACCATGGTCGCGGTCGTCGGCCTGTCCGAGTCCAGCCGCGCGGACCTCATGGCCCGGCTCGACCGCCTCGGCACCAACCTCCTCACCGCGGAGGCGGGCAAGGACGCCATGGGGCAGGAGATCACACTGCCCAAGAACGCCGTCGCGATGGTCGAGCGCATCGGCCCCGTGCGGCACGCCACGGCCACCGGCGACGTCGACGCCCGGATCCGCCGCAGCGACGTGGTCCCCGAGGAACGCACCGCGGGCGTCACCACCCAGGCCGCGGGCATCGACCTCCTGTCGGCGCTCGGCGGCGAGGTGGCGAAGGGGGTGTGGCTGGACCCGGCCCGTGAACGGCTCCCGGTGACGGTCCTGGGCGCGGTGGCCGCGGACCGCCTCGGCATCACCCGTACCGGCGAGACGATCATGATGAACGACACGCGCGTGGTCGTCGTCGGCATCCTCGCACCGCTCGAACTGGTCCCGACCCTGGACCGGGTGGCGCTCGTCGGATTCCCCGCCGCCGAACGCTACTTCGGCTTCGACGGCCATCCCTCCACCGTCTTCGAGCGTTCCACGGACGCCTCGGTCGAGGACGTACGGGCGGTGCTGGCCCGCACCATCAACCCCGGCGACGAAGGGGGAGTCAAGGTGTCCCGGCCCTCGGACGCCCTGGCCGCCAAGGCCGCCACCGACGAGGGCCTGACGACCCTGATGCTCGGCCTCGGAGCGGTGGCCCTGCTGGTCGGGGGAGTGGGCGTCGCCAACACCATGGTCATCTCCGTCCTGGAACGCCGCCAGGAGATCGGCCTGCGCCGCTCCCTGGGCGCGACCCGGAACGCGATCCGGCTTCAGTTCCTGACCGAGTCGCTGCTCCTGTCGGCGCTGGGCGGCGCGACGGGCGCGCTCCTCGGGTCGGCGGCGACGTACGCCTTCGCCCGGGTCCAGGGCTGGACCGCGGTGGTCCCGCCCTGGTCCCTGGCGGGCGGCCTGGCCGCGACGCTCCTGATCGGTGTGATCGCGGGCCTCTATCCGGCGATCCGCGCCTCGCGACTGCACCCGACGGTGGCGCTGAACGCGAGCTGACGCCGAAACGACGCCCCCGGCAGGCCGGGCGAGCCGGTCTGCCGGGGGCGTCGAGAGGATCACGCGACGCTGATCAGGCGATGTCGAACCGGTCCAGGTCCATCACCTTGTTCCATGCCGACACGAAGTCGGTCACGAACTTCTCCTTCGCGTCGTCGCTCGCGTAGACCTCGGCCAGCGCGCGCAGTTCGCTGTTGGAGCCGAAGACCAGGTCGGCGCGGGTGCCCGTCCACTTGACGGCGCCCGTGTCCGCGTCGCGGCCCTCGAAGACGGTCGCGTCCTCGGACGTCGCCGTCCAGACCGTGCCCATGTCGAGCAGGTTGACGAAGAAGTCGTTCGTCAGGGAGCCCGGGGTGGTCGTGAGGACGCCGTGCTGCGACTGCTGGTGGTTCGCGCCCAGCACCCGGAGGCCGCCGACGAGGACCGTGAGTTCGGGGGCGCTCAGGGTCAGCAGGTTCGCCCGGTCGACGAGCAGGAACTCGGCCGGGAGGCGGTTGCCCTTGCCGAGGTAGTTGCGGAAACCGTCGGCCACCGGCTCGAGCGCGGCGAAGGACTCCACGTCGGTCTGGTCCTGCGTGGCGTCCACCCGGCCCGCCCGGAAGGGGACCTCGACCGCGACGCCGGCGTCCTTCGCGGCCTGCTCGACGCCCGCGGCGCCGGCCAGCACGATCAGGTCGGCGAGCGAGATCCGCTTGCCGCCGGTCTGCGCGCCGTTGAACGTGTCCCGGATGCCCTCCAGGGTGCGGAGCACCGTGGCGAGCTGGTCGGGGTCGTTGACCTCCCAGCCGCTCTGCGGCTGGAGGCGGACGCGCGCGCCGTTGGCACCGCCGCGCTTGTCGCTGCCGCGGAAGGACGAGGCCGACGCCCACGCGGTGGAGACCAGCTGGGAGACCGTGAGGTCCGAGGCGAGCACGCTGCTCTTGAGTGCGGCGACGTCCGAGGCGTCCACGAGCTCGTGGTCCACCGCGGGCAGCGGGTCCTGCCAGAGCAGGGTCTCGGAGGGGACCTCCGGGCCGAGGTAGCGAACCACCGGGCCCATGTCACGGTGGGTGAGCTTGTACCAGGCGCGGGCGAAGGCGTCCGCGAACTGCTCCGGGTGCTCGTAGAAACGCCGCGAGATCTGCTCGTACGCCGGGTCGAAGCGCAGCGACAGGTCGGTGGTGAGCATCGTCGGGAGGTGCTTCTTCGACGCGTCGTGCGCGTCGGGGATGATCGCCTCGGCGTTCTTCGCCACCCACTGGTGAGCACCGGCCGGGCTCTTGGAGAGCTCGTACTCGTACTCGAAGAGGTGCTTGAAGAAGTCGTGGCCCCACTGCGCGGGAGTGGTGGTCCAGGTGACTTCGAGACCACTGGTGATCGCGTCGGCGCCCTTGCCGGTGCCGTACGAGTTGGCCCAGCCGAAGCCCTGCGCCTCCAGGGGCGCGGCCTCGGGGTCGTCGCCGACGTTCTCCGCGGGGCCGGCGCCGTGGGTCTTGCCGAAGGTGTGGCCACCGGCGATGAGGGCGACGGTCTCCTCGTCGTTCATCGCCATGCGGCGGAACGTCTCGCGGATGTCGCGGGCCGCGGCGACCGGGTCCGGGTTGCCGTTGGGGCCCTCGGGGTTGACGTAGATGAGGCCCATCTGGACCGCGCCGAGCGGGTTCTCCAGCTCGCGGTCACCGGTGTAGCGCTCGTCGCCGAGCCAGGTGGTCTCGGGGCCCCAGTAGACGTCCTCGTCGGCCTCCCACACGTCGGCGCGGCCGCCGGCGAAGCCGAAGGTCTCGAAGCCCATCGTCTCCAGGGCGACGTTGCCGGTGAGGATCATCAGGTCGGCCCAGGAGATGTTCTGGCCGTACTTCTTTTTGACCGGCCACAGCAGGCGGCGGGCCTTGTCCAGGTTGCCGTTGTCCGGCCAGCTGTTGAGCGGCGCGAAACGCTGCTGGCCGGCGCCGGCGCCACCGCGGCCGTCGCTGATGCGGTACGTACCGGCGCTGTGCCAGGCCATCCGGATCATGAGCGGGCCGTAGTGGCCGAAGTCGGCGGGCCACCAGTCCTGAGAGGTGGTGAGCACCTCGGCGATGTCCCGCTTCACGGCGGCGAGGTCGAGGGAATTGAACGCCTCGGCGTAGTCGAACTCCGCGCCGAGCGGGTTACCCACGACGGGGTTCGTGGCGAGGATCTTCAGGTTCAGACGGTTCGGCCACCACTGGCGGTTGCCGCCGCCCTGGGTCGGGTGCGCGGCGCGGGTGTGCGCGACCGGGCAGCCACCGCCGCCCTCCGACTTCGCGTCTCCGACGATTGCATCATGGTTCTCAGACATGCGGAATCCTTCCGGACCTGGCGGATCACAGTGCTCAGGAAGCGTGACGACACGCGCGGGATGGTCCGTCACGTCGCCGTCTCCCGCCGTGCTGGAGTCTTCCTGTCCCTTGGCCATCAACAGAACAGATCCTACGATGGACCTAGTCCAAGTCAAGAACCCTGCCAAATACTGTCCGAAGGCTGGCGCGCCGAAGAGGGGAGTAGACATGAGTGACCTGCTCGAGCGACTGCGAGCACGAGGCTGGCGGATGACGTCGCAGCGGCGTGTCGTCGCGGAGGTCCTGGCCGGCGAGCACGTGCATCTCACCGCGGACGAGGTGCACGCCCGGGCCGTGGCCCGGTTGCCGGAGATCGCGCGGGCGACGGTCTACAACACGCTGGGCGAGCTGGTCTCGCTGGGCGAGGTCGTGGAGCTCTCCACGGACGGGCGGGCGAAGCGCTACGACCCGAACGCGCACCGCCCGCACCAGCATCTGGTCTGTTCGGACTGCGGCATCATCCGTGACGTGCACCCGACGGGCGACCCGCTGGCCGTCCTCCCGCCGGCGGAGCGGTTCGGCTTCACCGTGTCGAAGGCCGACGTGACGTACCGCGGGCTCTGCCCGGCCTGCTCCTGAGCGAGCGCCCGGAAACGAGAGGAGCCCCTCCGCCGGACGCCCGGAAACGAGAGGAGCCCCTCCGCCGGTGTCCGGCGGAGGGGCTCCTCTCGTGTGCTGCGCAGCGACTACTTCAGGACCGCGAGGGCCGCGTCGTAGCTGGGCTCCTCGGCGATCTCGCCCACGAGCTGCGCGTGCAGGACGGTGTCGTTCTCGTCGAGGACGACGACGGCGCGGGCGGTCAGACCGGCCAGCGGGCCGTCCGCGATCTCCACGCCGTAGTTGGTGTGGAACTCGCGGCCGCGGAGCGTCGAGAGGTTCTTGACGTTCTCCAGACCCTCGGCGCCGCAGAAACGGGCCTGGGCGAACGGCAGGTCGGCGGAGATGCAGAGCACCACCGTGTTCTCCAGCTCGCCGGCCTGCTGGTTGAAGGCGCGGACGGAGGAGGCGCACGTCGGGGTGTCGACGCTCGGGAAGATGTTGAGGACCTTGCGCTGACCGGCGAAGTCCTTCAGCGTCTTGTCCGCAAGACCCTCGGCGACGAGCGTGAAGTCGGGGGCCTGGCTGCCGGGGGTCGGCAGGGCGCCGTTGACCTGTACCGGGCTGCCCTTCAGCGTGACCTGGGCCATGGGGGATCTCCTTCGGACGGTGTGAGTGGCAACGCGGGGAATCGTACGGCGTGTGGACCTTGGAGAACGACTCGGGCCGCCGGCGCGGCCCAGGGGGCCGGCCGAGGGAGAGAGTTTCCCGTGATTCACATATGTGAATAGCGGCGCTCGCCCCATGAGTGCTGGTGGCGCTCGATCGGACGGTCCTGGTCGCGCAGTGGGCCTTGACGGCAATGGTTCAGACCTTTAGGTTCCCGACTCGACAGCCGTCCCCCGTTCACATACATGAAGAAGGGGTAACTCCTTGTCCAGATGGCGCGTTGAATCCCGCACGGCACACATCCGAAGGCGTTCGCTGCTCGCCGCACCCCTGTTGCTCGCCGCTCTCCTCGCCACCCTGCTCGCCGGGCCCGCCGGCGGCCGCGCCGAGGCGGCTCCCGCGACCTTCGTCCACCCCGGCGTCCTCGTCTCGCGGGGCCAGCTCGACTTCACCCGGGAGAAGGTCAACGCCGGGGCGCAGCCCTGGAAGGCCGCCTTCGACCAGATGATGGCGAGCAAATACGCCTCGCTGTCCCGCGTCCCCAAGCCCCGCGCGGTGGTGGAGTGCGGCTCGTACTCGAACCCGAACCTCGGCTGCACCGACGAGCGCGAGGACGCCATCGCCGCGTACACGCTCTCCCTGGCCTGGTACATCACGCGCGACGGCCGGTACGCCCAGAAGGCGATCGAGATCATGGACGCCTGGTCCGGTGTGATCACCGACCACACCAACTCCAACGCGCCGCTGCAGACGGGCTGGGCGGGTTCCTCCTGGCCCCGCGCCGCCGAGATCATCCGCTACACCTCCACCGCCTGGCCCCAGGCCCGCGTCGACCGCTTCAAGACGATGCTGCGCACCGTCTACCTCCCCGAGGTCACGAACGGCTCCCACTCCAACGGCAACTGGGAGCTCAGCATGACCGAGGCCGCGATCGGCATCGCCGTCTTCCTGGAGGACCGCGCCGCCTACGACAAGGCGGTGGCCAAGTTCCGCGGCCGCGTCCCCGCGTACATCTACCTCGCGAGCGACGGCGCTCTCCCGAAGGCGGCGCCCGGCAGCGGCCTCGACACCCGCGACGAGCTCGTCCGGTACTGGCAGGGGCAGACCACCTTCGTCGACGGACTCACCCAGGAGACCTGCCGCGACCTCACCCACGCCGGCTACGGCCTGGCCGCGATCTCGAACATCGCCGAGACGAGCCGCATCCAGGGGCAGGACCTCTACCCCGAGGTCGCCGACCGGCTGCGCCACGCCCTCGGCCTCCACGCCAAGTACGAGCTCGGCGAGCCGGTCCCGGGCTGGCTCTGCGGGGGCACCCTCCGCGACCACCTCGGACCGGTCACCGAGGTCGGCTTCAACGCGCTGCACCACCGCATGGGGTACGCGATGACGAACACGCAGAGGCTGACCGAGTCCAACCGTCCGGCGGGTACGAACAACCTCTTCGTGGCCTGGGGGACCCTGACCCACGCCGCCAACCCCCGCTGAGTACGCCCTGAGTACCCGCGTCCGTCTCTGAGTACGGCACACGGCTCCTCGGCGGGCGCGGGACGTGCGACAGTACTCCGACGGAGCCGGGGGGCTCCGCGAGTGAGCGCGGGGGCGAGGATCGTGGATCTCTTCGACGGTGAGCTGGGCGGGCGGGACGACAACAACGCGGACGTCGGGGGCAGCTGCTCCTGGGTCACCGTAGTGATCATCGGCATCCTGGTCCTGGTCGTGGTGCTGATGAACTGGCTCTGGGACCAGCTGCACCGCCTGATCTGACACGACGCCACCGGTACCGAACCGCCAAGGAGCAGCACATGGCCCGCCTCCGTCACACCGCCGCGCCCGACGGGACTCCCGCCGAGGGTGCCTCGGACCTGGACAGCGTGCGGGCCTGGTGGAAGACGCTCGGCGGCGACGGGTTCCTGGTGCTTCCGCCGCCGACCCGCAGCCGCTACACCCAGTCCGACGGCCACGAGGACGCCGCCGAGCTGTGCGCCGTGCGCGGCCTCGCCACCGGCACCTCCTTCGCGTACTGGCACTGGCAGGCGCAGCAGGCCTTCGACCGCGCCGGCGCGCTGAAGAGCGAGCTGATGCTGTACTGGGGCGGTGACCACACGGCCGTCGCCGCCGGCCTCGGGGACGGCCCGGCGGGCTTCCGGGTCGTCGACGGAGGCCCACAGGGCGCCTTCCGGCTGGACCGGGTGACGCTCCGGGACGGTGCGGGGCTGCCCGACCCGGCGGACCCGGCCGGGGTACGCCAGTTCCTCGCCGCGCTCGACGAACCCCTCGACCGCACCCGACTTCCCTTCCGGTACCGGCCGCTGACCGCCGCCGAGGCCGCGTGGCTGCGCGACCGGATGCGTGATCCCCTGGACCCGTCCGCCACAGCCCGCTTCGTGACCTCCCTGGAGCGGCGGGACGCCCTCACCGGCGAGGAGACACGACGGCTCCTCGCCGTGTGGAGGGAGCGGTACGCCGGCCGGCTCGCCGACTGGGACGCCTGGCGCGCGGTGCTCCACGCGCTGCTGCGCCACGACCACGAAGAGGCCTGGGACGTCGTCGCCTCCCTCGGCGCCCGGGCGGCGGACGTCCTCGGCGAGGTGCCCTCCGAGCGGGGCCTCGCCGTCCTGCGGGACCTCGGGCGCGCCGGCGACCGCGCCACGATCACCGCGTGGCTGAGGGCACACCGGGCGGTCCGCGAACCCGACCCCGTACGGGCGGCGGCCGAGCTGGCCGCCGAACTGGCCGCGCACGGAACCTCGGACACGGCGACGCGCGCCCTCGCGACCGCCCTCACCGTCGCCGTCACGGCAGACCGGCGGCGGGAGACCGGGGCGGACTACGCAACCGGTCGCACCTTCCACGCACTCGCGGCGGTCCGGTTCAGCACGGACGAACGGCTCCCGCGCGAGCTGCGCGTGGCGCTCGCCGGGACCGCGCGGGACCACGTCGACCACGTCCGCGAGGAGGCCGTCCGGCTCGGCCCCGCGTACGCCGACGTCACCGGCACCGACGCCGCCGACGCGCTGGCCGCCGCCGACCGCTACGAGGCCGCCCGCGACGAGCTGCTCGCCGGAACGGGCCCCGACCTCACCCTCGGCGAGGGCATCCTGCGCCGCGACTGGCAGCGCTTCCGGACCCTCGCCGACGCCGACGTCCGGTGGCTGCGGGCCCAGGTGGCCGACCCGGCCACCGGCGTCCAGGGACTCGCGTACTGCCTCGAACTCCTCCTCGCCCACGGCGTGGCCACCGCAGCCGAGGTCGAGGCGCTCCTGCCCCGCTGGAAGAAGGAGCTCACCAAGCGGTACCGGACCACGTACACCGAATGGCGCCACCCGCTCGTCACGCTCACCTGCCTGGCCCTCGACCTGGACCACCCGGCCGCCGGCGCCCTGGCCGCCTGGTGGAGCAAGCCGCGGCCCGCATGGAAGAACGACCTCCGCCTGCTCACCCACCTCGGCGCCCCCGACGAGGCCAAGGCCGCCGAGCTGTGGGACTTCGTCACCTCCGGCGCCCACGACGTCGGACAGCTCATGACCTGGGTACTGCTCCGGGCCCGGCTCGACGGCGAGGCCCCGCTGCTCGTCGCCGACCGGCTGCTGGGCACACCGGGCATCCGCACCTACGTCCTGGAGCGGGTCCTGATCGGCGTCGCCGACCCCGCGCAGCCCCTCTGGCACTACGCCGTCGACCCGCGCGGCCGGGACTGGTGGCGGCGCGCGCAGGAGGTCGCGGACGATCCCGGACTGTCCGCGGAGGCCCGCGCGATCGGCCTGCGCGTGGCCCGCGACCACCACCTGATCCGCTACCCCGACCAGCTGCGCCCCGCGCCGACCGAGGCGGAACTCGCGGCGGCCCGGGCCTGGATCGCCGGGCACGCCGCATCCTGACGAGCCGTCGCGGTACTCGTCAGGAGGCGGACCTGCTCGTCAGGAGGCGGACCTGTTCGTCAGGAGACGGACCCGCTCGTCAGGTGACGGACCTGCCGAAGAACTCCAGCTCCGCGACGGCCACCTGCTTGCGCGGGTCGGCGCGCCACGCCGTACGCAGGACGAGACGCACCGACAGCGCGTCGCGCACTCGCAGGTCGACGCGCTGGGTACCGCCGTCGTTGATGAGGTGGTGCGAGACGCGCGTCTCGCCCGAGGCGTCCTTGACCACGAGGTCGAAGGTGCGCGGGGTCGCCTGCCCGTCCGCCTGCGTCGTGTTCTTCGCGCTTCCGGGGGTGACCAGCACGCTCAGCAGATCGGTCGGCTCGGCGAATCCGGCCTCCAGGTACTGGCCCGCCGAGTCGCCCGCGTATCCCGTGCCCCACCAGGTGTTGGAGTACCCGTCGCCCGCCAGCTTCGGGTTCTGCTTCGGCGCGGAGTGGGAGGCCGCCCAGGTGACGGGGTGGACCGGGACGCGGGTGGCGAAGTGGTCCTGGACCGCGCGGGCGGCGGGCGGGCCGCCGACGACACCGCCGACCACCACGGCGACGACCGCCGTCGCGATCAGGGCGCGGGCGATCCAGCGGCCCCGGTCGCGGTTGAGCCCGGGGCGCCGGCCCGCGTACGGGCCCTCGGCCGTGGACAGCCGCTCGGGGACCATGGGCGTCGCGCAGTACCGGCAGAAGTGACGGCCCGGAGTGTTCGCGAGCCGGCACGCCGGGCAAGGGGTGCCGCCCTCGACGGGGGCGGGCGCGACGGCGGTCCTCGCCGCGGGCCGCGCGGCCTCGGGGCGTGCGGGGAGCACGGGCGCGGCGACGACCGGCTCCGCGGGCCGGTTCCCCGGCACGGGGACGAGGAGGGAGCGTGCGACCGCGTCCGAAGCCTCGTCGGACGGCGGCCCCGCCTCGGGTACGGGGGTGGGGGCGGCCGCGGGTACGGGCGCCTCGCGGGACGGGTCCATGGCGGGCAGCGGGGCCGTGACCTCCTCGGATCCGGCAGCGGGCGCGCTTTCCTGGACGTCCCGCACCTCCGGGGCAGGCCCGGCCGCGGCGGGCGCCGGCTCCTCCCGGTCCGGGACGGCGGCGTCCGGCGGCGCGGCGGACGCCCCGGCGGAGGGCGTCGCCGCCGGGGCGTCCCAGCGGAGGAACGCCCCGCAGCTGTCGCAGAACGACTGGTCCGCCGCGCGGACCGGGCTCGCGCAGTCCGGGCAAGGGCGGGACAGGGGCGCGTCACTCATGGGGGTCAGGCTCCTTCGGAAGTACGGGAAGTGGTCACCGAGACCGTGAACGGCAGGTGCGCGGGGCGGGCCGCGCCCACGACCGCGCGCAGGCGGTGCGGGTCCACCGCGGCCGGGTCGGCGACCCGGAGGACGACGTGCAGCCCGGCCTGGGGCGACCCGGGGAACGGACCGAGCGGGCGGGCCGACCAGCTCGCGCCACCGCTCTCGGTGATCTCCGGCGGGACGCCGAAGGCGAGCCGGACCGCCGCCGCGAGACCCTGCCGGGTGCCGCGGACCCGGTGCAGCGCCACGGCCGAGGCGACCGCGTGGCGGCGCAGCGGAAGCGGCTCGGTGCCGTCCAGTTCCGCGCCCACCCAGGTCGCGAGGTAGTCCACGAAGTCGGCGGGGGCGAGCGCGGGCGAGAAGTACGCCTCCAGCGAGTCCAGGACGGTGAACAGCGGAGCGAGGACCACGTCCAGGCCGGACACGAACCGCTGCCCGAAGTCGTCCTCGGCGTAGACGGCGGGCAGCGCCGCGCCCAGCGGGTACGGGGTCGCGAGCCCGGGCACCGTACCCCGCGCGGACCCGCTCACCGCGCCTCGATCACACGCACGCGGTGGTCGAACGGGAAGAGCAGCGCCGACGGCGCCAGCTCGATCCGGTCCGTCGTGTCACCGCGCCGGCCCGTCAGCGGGTCGGCCGGATGCAGCAGGACCTCGTCCACCAGCTCCACGCCCGGCACCCGCTGGAGCGCCGCGAAGACCTCCCCGGCCCGCAGCGGGCGCCCGAACGGCCAGCCCTCGCCGTGCGCCCCGCCCGTCAGCGGGTCCAGGTACGCGTACAGCGTGTCCAGCGCCTCGGCCCGTACGCGCTCCGCCTCGGCCGCCCGGAAGGAGTGCAGCGTCGCCACCACCGTCACCCCCTGGTAGAACGGCGGCCCCACGGCGAGCCGGGTGCCCAGCGGGCGCCGCTCGTCCAGGAAACCCGTCACCCGGGACAGGAGTTCGTCGCCCGGCACGAGCTGCTCGAACCGCAGCCGCCCGCCCCGGTCCGGCACCGCCTGCGGGACCACCAGGACGCGGACCGCGTTGTCGCCCGCCTCGACCGCGTCCGCCGCCAGGCAGGCGATCCGCGCCGCCTCGGGCGCGGCGCGCCGTGCCAGCTCCTCGTAGTCGCGGGCGGTGACGGCCCGCTCCTGCGCCCGCAGGGTGATCGGCGCGCGGGCCTTGGCCTCCTCGACGGTCTCCCCGTCGACCCCGCCGCGCGCCGCCTCGCGGTTCTCGACCCGCGCGATGTACGGGATGGAGCTGCGGAGCACGGTGATCGTGGAACGGGCCACGTTGCCCGCCCGGCCGCCGCCGGTCCCGTACCGGGCCGCGCGGATCGCCGCGCCCTTGGGCGGCACGGCTCCGAACTGCCGCAGGGTGCCGTCCGGTTGGCGCACGCACGGCCCGAAGGCGATCTCGCCGGTCGTCGCGTCCAGCGTGTAGTGCCGGTCGCCGGGACGCGAGGAGGCGAAGTCGCGGACCACGGTCCACTCCTCCCAGCCACCGTCGGGGTCCTCCGCGTCCGTGGCGCCGCCCGTCGCCCGCTCCGCGACCTGGAGCAGCAGCGGCGGCCGGTCCACGACCGGCGCGTGCGCGAGCCGCACCCGCTGCCCGGGGACACCCTCGGACTCGCCCAGCTGCTCGCTCCGCACGGTCTCGGCGTGCGCCGCGCGGACCGTGCCGCCGATGGTGAACGCGCCCGCCGCCCGTACGGTCGGCGACTCGCTGTAGGACGGCAGCCCCTCGGGGGCGTCCACGACCCGGCAGCGCACCCAGCCCGCCGCGTGTCCGCCGAGCCGCGAGACCGCGTGCCCGGACGGCATGTGCAGCACCACCTCGCCCGGCCGGTTGAGCCCGCCCGTGGTGTCCTCGTCGACCTCGCACGCGGTCCACCCCTCGGCCGCCGTCCACGCCTCCCACACGAGCGGCGGCCGGCGCGGGTCCACGCCGACGCCGTCGACACGGCTGTCCAGGTCGAGCACGAGCACACAGTCCGGCACGGCGGCCGAAAGCCCGAGGAGCAGCAGATCGCCGACGCGCGGCAGCGGAGAGAAGGCGGCGACGTCCTCGCCGCCCCGGAGGTCCTGCGAACGGTCCTCGGGCGTGCCCCCGGCCTCCTGCCGCAGAAGGTGGGTCAACTCGCAGGGGACGACGGTCAGATCGGAGCTCGTCGCGAAGACCACGGCCTCCTCCGTCTCCGTACGCCCGGTGGAGACCTCCGTGCCGGCGGGCAGCAGCACCGGCTCGGGCTGCGGGGCGGAGAGCCGGAAGGTGATCTCGGCGCGGGCGGCGGCGGGCGGGAAGAGCGTCACACCCAGGAGGTCGAGGAAGGCCAGGTGGTTCTTCTCGGGGACCCGGTTGAGGCGGTAGACGAGCTGGTCCGCCATGTGCGCGACGGCCTCCACCAGAGTGACGCCCGGGTCCGAGACGTTGTGGTCGGTCCACTCGGGGCACGCCTGCTGGATGTAGCGCTTGGCGTCGTCGACGAACTGCTGGAAGCGCCGGTCGTCGAGATGGGGTGCGGGCAGGGCCATGGGTGGCTCTTTCAGTCCTCGGAGGGGATGACGTAGAAGGGGAAGACGAGATTGCGCGGGTTGTTGGCGCCGCGCACCCGGTAACGGACGTCGATGTACAGCGTGGTCGGGTCCGTGAGCGCGGGGGCGACCGTGACGTCCTCCACCTCGATGCGCGGCTCCCAGCGGTCGAGCGAGGACATCACCTCGTACCGGACCCGGCCCATCGTCGCGTCGTTGACCGGAGAGAACACCAACTCGTGGACCGCGCAACCGAATTCGGGTCGCATCGGCCGCTCGCCGGGCGCCGTCGCCAGCACCAGGCGCATCGACTCCTCGATCTCGCGGTCGCGCCGGACGAGGGCGATGGACCCGCTCGGACCGGTGCGCAGCGGGAAGGCCCAGCCCGCGCCGACGAAGTGCTCACTCATGGGACGGTCCTCCTCAGATCAGCGGCAGGGCCGCGGCGACGGGGTTGGGCAGCGGGAGGGTCGAGGTGTTGAAGACCGGGGTGTTGACGGCGACCTGGGTCAGCGCCGAGACCTTGAACTTCATGCCGGCCTTGATGTCCACGCCGCGCCCCGCGTCGAGGGTGATCAGCCCCTTCGCGGAGAGCGTCAGATCGGTCCCCGACTCGACCGTCACCCCGCGGGCCCCGGAGATCGTGACCGTGCCGTCGCTGTCGATGGTCAGCGTGGTGCGGGCCTCGTTCAGCTCGACGCTCAGGCCCCCCTTCGCGGTGCGCAGCCGGATGCCGTGCGAGGCGCGCGTCCGGCCGCCCTCCTCACGCAGCTCCACGGTGTGACCGGTACGGGACGTCAGGGCCCGCCACTGCACCCGCCCGCTCGTCGGATCGACCGGGGGTACGCGGTCGGTGGCAGGGGTGTGCCGGTCGACGCCGTTGTACAGCCCCGCCAGGACGTAGGGGTGCTCCAGCGACCCCCGGTCGAAGGCGCACAGCACCTCGTCGTCCACCTCGGGCAGGACGAGACCGCCGCCCCCGCGCCCGCCGAGCTGTGCGACCCGGCACCAGCCGCTCTCGTACGTCGCCGACAGCCACGGGAAACGCAGCCTGACCCGGCCGAGCGACAGCGGGTCCTTCGTGTTCGTGACCAGCGCCACCGCGACGCCCGGCATCGGCGGCGCCGGCTCGCCGCCGCCGGAGGCCGTCCCGTACAGCGAACGGAACTGCCGCCCGGACACGCTCAGCCACGTGGTGAACTGCCGTCCCGAGGCGAAGACATGGCGCACCCCGGTCGCGGTGTAGCGCCCCTCGAAGGGGAAGCCCGCGCCCTTCACCGCGACCGGCTGCCCCGGCTTCAGCGCCGGATTGCCGGTGACGGCGACCTCGACCTCCGCGAACGAGCCGGTGACGTCGTCCGCGAGCGCGGCGGCGGCCTGCGCCACCTCCGACTGCGTGGTGAACGGAGTACCGGTCGCGGCGAGTTCCGCCGGACCGAAGGGCGCGGCGAGCTGCGCAGGAGTGATGTCGGAGACGATGTCCCGGCTCGCCAGGGCGGGGGTCGGCGAGGCCAGTGCCTGCTTCGTACGGGGATCCCAGCCCCGCACGTCGACCTTCCCGACCTGCCCGGCGGCCGTGACCGAGACCCGGCTGTGCAGGGTGTTGGAGCCGAAGTCCAGGACGTACGGGCTCTGCGCGGCCGGCGTGGTGTCGGCCGGCGCGGAGGACGCCGGGGGCAGCGCGGCGAAGACGAGCCGGCCCGCCGGGTCGAGCGAGAGCCGGACGTCGTTCTCACGCGCGAGCCGGGACAGGAAGTCCCAGTCGGTGATGTTGGGTTGGGTCGCCAGCTCGTACACCGTCGGGGTGGCGTCGACCTTGCCGAGCGGGATCCGGTTGAGGGCGGCGAGCTTCCGGACGATGTCGGAGGCCGTCATGTTCGGGTAGCCCTCGACGCGACGGCTGCGCAGGAGCCGGTGCCCGGGGTCGTAACCGCGCACGATCAGGTACCGCCCGTGGCCGGGTGCCGCGTCCACCTCGACGGCGGTGACCTCGCCGGTGAGCATGGGCTCGCCGAGCCGCCCGTCGGTGAACGGGGACAGCACCGCCATGGCCCCGACCTTCAGGTAGGGGAACTTCGCGGTGAGGGTGCCGTCCTTGTCGCTGAAGGTCAGCTGGAAGGCGGAGGGGACATTGACGCTGGCGTCCACCCAGCCCTCCGTGAGCCGGACCGCGAGCGGGTCCGGCAGCGGCGTGCCGTCGAGCTGCACGTGGAGGACGGTGGTGAAGGTCTTCTCGCTCATGAGGTGCCCTCGGTCTCCGGCGTTTCGGTGGTGGAAGGGAGCAGCAGTTCCGTGCCGGGGCGCAGCCGCATCGGATCGTCGATGCCGTTCGCCTCGGCGATGACCCGCCAGCGGGTCGCGTCGCCGTACTCCCGCCAGGCGAGAGAGGCCAGGGAGTCCCCGGCGACCGTGCGGTGCACGCGACGGGCCGAGAGCGCGCCCGAGGTCGGGTTCTGCCCCTTGGTGGCGGTGGAGACCTCGGTGAGCGAGAGCGAACACGTGGCGCGGATCGGGATGCCGCTGGGGCTGAAGAGGGTGTACGTCGCGGAGACGGAGGTGACGTACGCGACGAACCGCACCGTCGAGAACGACCCCCAGGAGAACTTCACCCACGGCGGGGACGGCGCCTTCGCGCTGATGCTCTGCTGGGTCACCTCGCAGCAGGACAGCAGCAGTTCCACCTGCTGCTGCACGTCGTTGGAGGTCGGGTCGTCGGAGCGGTCGAGGAACACCTCCAGCTGGAGCTCGGCCGGCTGGCTGCCGGTGAACTTCGGCGGCGCGCCCCGCGTGTACGCGACGGCCGGCTCGGTGTGCCAGTTCGCGGTCCGGCTCAGCTGGAGCTGGTCCGGGTTGAACTGGAACTTCACCTCGCCCAGCCTGCCGCCGATGGAGCCGCCGAGATCGGTGGGCGGCTGATGGATGGCGAGCGAGGCACGCGAGAGTCCGCGCGCGGCCAGGGCGCCCATGAGGCCCGCCATCTCAGGCGCCTCCCGCGTCCGTGAACCCGTGGTGCGCGATCTCCAGGGTCTCGGTGGCGACGGCCGGGCTCGCCGGGTCGAGCGTCGGACCGGTCCAGCGGACCGGCAGCACCTCGACCAGACCCCACTGGGCGACGATCGACCCGTCGGCGCGCAGGGCCGCGATCTGCGCCGTCGGACGGGTGATGCCGGTGGCCAGGGACGAGATCCAGGCGGCCACCTTGGCGGTGTCGGGCGTGAGGGGGCGGGTGAGGCGGATGGTGGAGAAGGTGACGCGCGTGGGGAGCTGCCAGACGAATCCGTTGATGCCGCCCTCCCGGCGCTGCTCCACCTCCACCTCGGAGGAGAGGCCGTCGCAGCCGTTGAACAGGCCGAGGTCCTGGCCGTCGATCGTGAGCTTGAAGAAGACGGTGGATGCGGGGTCCTGCTGCGTGGGCATGGTGGCGGTTCTCTCGGGTAGTTCGGTCGGGGTCGGGCGGAGAGGCCGGGCGGTGGCCGGGGCGGTGGCCGGGCGAGGTCCGGTCAGTGACCGTGGTCCCGGAGTCGGCCCACCCGTTCGCGGTCGGCGCGGAGCTCCGCGCGGAGGAGACGGGAGAGCGGGCTGACGAGCCGTCGGGCCAACTCGTCGAGCTGCGTGGGTGATTCGGTGTCGCCGGAGGAGGACGGGGCGGCGGCCGGAGCGATGCTGCTGCGCTGCACGACGGGCGTCCGGGGGGCGGAGGCGGGGGTGGTCGTGGCGGCGCGGGGGGCCGGCGGGGCCTGGGCGGGTTGGGGCGATGTGTGCGGGGTGGCGGCTTGAGCGGGGGCGGGCGCCGGGGGAGCGGCCGTGGGAGCGCTCTGGCGCTGGATCGACACGGGTCGGGCTACCGGCCGCGCGGCGGCGGGCGGGCCGATCGGCACGACCGGCCGGGCACTGACGGAGGGAGGCGGCGCGGTGTCGCGCTGGACGGTGCGGGCGGGCGCCGGAGTGACGAGGGGAACGACGGGGAGTGACGCTGCCGGGGCACCGGGCGTGGCGGGGGGCGCGGCGGCCGTGCGGTGGCCGGGACCGGTGCGGGCGGGGGCCGCAGACGTACGGGGACCGGTCGGGGCGCTCGCGGGGCCCGGGAGGTTCGGGGCGAGCGGCCGGTCGGAGGCGAGCGGACGCGCGGACCGGCGCTGCACGGTGGGTGCAGTGGCCCGGGGGAGGTCGGTGACGGTGACCAGGGGGACGGGCGCGGGGGTGGCTCGGGGTGCGGTGGGGGAAGTCCGTGACTGGGCCGGTGTACGTGACTGGGCCGGTGCCGGTGCCGGTGCCTGTGCCTGTGCCGGTGCGGCTGAGGCGCGCGTCGGTGCGGCCGGGGAGCCCGGGCCGCTGGGGAGGCTTGCGGTCGTCGGGGAATCCGGGGCGACAGTCGAGGTCGACGCCTGAGGAGGGTGCGCTGCCGAGGCGGCGCGCTGAACGGTGGGAGGGATGGGCGCGGTGACCCCGGGCCGTATCGGGCTCGAAGCCGTGGCGGGCGTCGGCGTCGGCGGGGTCGACGAGGACTCCGGCTCGGCCGGGCGAGGCGGGTGGTTCGGTGTGGTGCCGGTGGCACGGGGCTTCCCGGGGGCGCCCTGAGCGTGCGCGGCCAGTGCTTCGGGAGTGCCCGGAACGGGAGAGCGAGGCGCTGCTGTCCGCTGGACCGGTGCCGACTCGGGTGAGGTTGCGGGTGCGGGTGCGGCCTCGGCAGGGCGGGTGGGTTCCTGGCTCGCTGACGCGCGCGTGATGGGTGCCCCGATGGGGGACCTCCGTGGCGCGGGACCCGTACGGGGCGCGGGTGCGTCGGGGGCAGCGCGTCGCACGGGGGCCCCGAGTCCCGGCCGGGCCGGCGGCGTCGCGGCGGTCGGGCCCGGACGGGGCACAGGGTTCGCCGCCGGCGGCGCCTCGGCGGCCGGACGAGCGGGGGCTGTCGGGGCCGTCGGGGCCGTCGGCCCGGCCGGGCCGACGGGAGGCACGGGCACGGTGGCGGAACGTTGCACGGTCGTGCCGAGTCCGGGCCCGGCGGGAGGCGTCGCGGCGCCCGGGGTCGGACGGGCCGACGGGTTCACCGGGGGCACCTCGGCGGCAGGGCGCGCGGGAGCGGCAGGGGCCGTCGGCGGTACGGGCGTGGGTGCCTCGCTCGCCAGAGGTGCCGGGGTCGCCGGAGGCGCCGGGGTGAACGCCGTCGCGTTCCAGTCGGCGCCCGGGGCGCGCCGTGAGCGGCGTACAGGGGGACGGCGCTGCACGGGTGAGGCGGGCGTGCCGCCCGTGGTGGAGGGTGTCCCGGGCCCCGCGGGGGGAGCGGAGCCCGGGACGTTCTGGGACCGCAGGGGAGCCGAGGGCCCCGGTGCGGTGAGGGGCGGCACTTCGGCCGGGGCGGTCGAGCCGCCTTCGGGCGTACGCGAAGAGGTCGCCGACCGCTGGACGGGCGCCGTGCCCGGCGCGGCCGTGCCACCTGGCGGAGCGGTGCCGGCCGGGGCCAGGAGCCGGGGCGGCTGCACGGGCCGCGCGGAGACCAGCGGCGAGCGCCGGACAGGCGGCGCGGGCCGGACGGGTCCTGGGCGTGCCGCACCGGCCGTCGGCGTCCCTCGACGGAGGCCGCCGCCGGTCTCCCCGACGGGCGCGACGGCCGGTTCGGCGGCCTTGGCCTCGGCGGCAGCGGGCCCGGTCGCCGGTACGGGACCGCCGACGTGCGCGGCGGCCCGCTGAACCGCCCGGGGAGCCGGCCGGGCCGAGGGCGCGGACGGAGAGGCCGACGGAGATGCGGACGGTGAAGGTGAGGGAGACGTGGACGGTGAGGGTGAGCGTGAGGATGAGGATGAGGATGAGGGAGAGGGCGAGGGTTCGGGTGCCCCGGACGGGGGAGCCGGTCGGGACGCGTCCGCGCGCCCGGTCACGCGGGGCGCGCCGTCCCCTCGTACCGGAGCGGACGCAGCCTCCCCCCGTACCGGGCGGCGACTCGTCCCGACGCTCCGCACACCCGAGGGGGCGGCGGCGCGCTGCACGGCCGCCGGCGCGGCGCCACCGGCCGGTGCCCCCGCCGTCCGTACACCCCGGGTCGCGGACGCGGAGCCGGCCTCGCCGCCCGATCCCGATCCCGGTCCCGCACCGGGCGCCGTTCCCGCCACCGGAAGCCGCAGCCCCGGCAGTTCCGGCGGTTCCGTTCCCTCCGGGCGGGGCGCCTGCCGGGGCACGGGCCGTACCGCGTCCAGGAGCAGCCCGCCGGGCGCGTCCGGCACCGCGCCGTGGCCGAGGTCGGTCTGGAAGGAGGGGTTCCAGTGGGTGGCGAGCGATGCGGCGAAGCCGTGCTCCGCGATGGTGCGCGGAGCGTCGACGACCCGCTGTACGGGGGGCAGCGCCCGCCACGCGTCGCCGGGCGCCGTGGCGCGGGCGACGGGCGCCGTGCTCTCCTCGGAGGCACCGGCCTCCGCCCCGGGCGACTTCCGCGCCCGCCACTTCCCGAACATGCCCATCCTCTCCGCCCTCCCTTCGCCGTAAAGCCCTTACGCCTGTGACCGCTCCACCAGCGAGGCCACCTGTGCCACGTACCTCCGCCGGTCCGCGTGTTCCAGGTCGAGGATGTCGTCCATGCCCCAGTGGAAGTGGAAGGCGAGGTACGCGGTCTCCTCCTCGATCCGGTCGACCGCGTACGTCACGATTCCCCCAGGCGGCTCCCGGCCAGCTCGACCTCGAAGGACTCCTCGCAGTGCGGGCAGGCGACGGCGGCCCTGGTGTGGCCCTCCGCGTTGATCTGCCGGTAGAAGTCCTGGAGGAACGCCAGGTCGGAGGCGAACATGTTCTCCACCGTCCCGTCGTGGACCGACGGGAGCGTGCCCAGCCGGGTGATCACCCGGCCGAGCAGCACCACGGACAGGTACGCCGGGTTCTCGCGGACCCGGATGTCACGCAGCGGGAGCAGCTCGTCCCGTGCCGTGGCCAGCCGCATCGCCCCGTTGCGGTGCACCGTGCCCGCCTCGTCGACGAACCCGCGCGGCAGCTCGAACTCGAACTCCGTACGAAGAGGCTCCTGTTGGCGGTGGTGTGGCGTACCCGCCGATCCTTCGCGTCGCATTAGCCGAGGGTCAGCTCTTCGAAGGTGATGGTGACCTGCTCGGTCAGGGCAGCCGCGTCACCGGCCTTGGTCGCGCTCAACTCCACCTTGGTGCACCAGGCGTTGCGCAGGTTGTAGCGCTTCACCTCGCTGAGCTGGTAGTCGAGGAAGATGATGGACGCGTCCTTGCGGGCCGCGCCCATGTCGCCGGCGATGGACGACGCGATCCACTCGGTGAAGGCGGCGGACTGCGTGGCACCACGGGTCACCGTGCACTCGCCGGCCTTCTTCACACCGGGGAGCTTCTTGATCATCGGCTTGCCGTCCGCCGAGACCTGCTGGAACTCGATGACGTCCTGCTCCATCGAGAGGCCGCTGATCTCCTGGAGGGTCTCGACCATCACACCGTCGATCTGCAGGCCGAAATTATGGGTAGTGAGGGCGTCACCGGTGTCGAGGGACATGGGGGATCACTCCTGTTCGTGTGGCGGGTGCTGGCTTGGGGGTCGTGCGGTGGCGCGGAGGGGGCCGGGGGCCTACTCCTCCAGGTCGCCGCCGCCGCCCTGGAACTGCGCGAGGCGGAAGACGACGAACTCGGCGGGCTTCACGGGGGCGATGCCGATCTCGCACACCACGCGGCCGAGGTCGACCGACTCCGGGGGGTTGGTCTCGGCGTCGCACTTCACGTAGAAGGCGTCTTCGGCACGCTGGCCGAACAGGGCCCCCTGGCGCCACTCGTTGACGAGGAAGGCCGAGATGTTGCGGCGGATCCGCGCCCACAGGGACTGGTCGTTGGGCTCGAAGACGACCCACTGCGTACCGACGAGGATGGACTCCTCAAGGTAGTTGAAGTAGCGGCGGACGTTCAGGTAGCGCCAGGCCGGATCGGAGGCCAGTGTCCGCGCGCCCCACACCCGGATCCCGCGGCCCGGGAACGCGCGGATGCAGTTCACCCCGATCGGGTTGAGCAGGTCCTGCTCGCCGCGCGTGATCTGCAGCTCCAGGTCGACCGCGCCGCGCACGATCTCGTTCGCGGGGGCCTTGTGGACACCGCGCTCGGAGTCGTTGCGGGCCCACACGCCGGCCATGTGGCCGGACGGCGGAACCGTACGCGTCTGGCCGGTCGCCGGGTCGAACGACTTGATCCACGGGTAGTAGAGGGCCGCGTACCGCGAGTCGTAACCGGCCGTCTCCTGACGCCAGGTACGGATGTCGCGGGCGTTGAGGGCGGGCGGCGGGTCGAGGATCGCCATCCGGTCGCCCATCAGCTCGCAGTGGGCGATCAGACCGAGCTGGACGGCCTTGACCTGCTCCAGGTCGATGAGCCCCTGCTGGTAGGCGGCCATCAGGTCGGGCACGGCCACCATGTTGATCTCGTCGTACGCCTCCAGGCCGCCGAAGCCCGTGCGGTCGGCCGAATCGCCGATGAACTGCCCGGACTCCAGCGCGGCGGACGCGCCGGTCGCCGCCGCGACCGGCGCCGGAACCTGCGCGGGCGGAGCGAGCGTCACGGCCTGCGCGTCGGGCCTGACGAGCTGCCCGCCGGCCGCGGCCTCCTCCAGGACGATGGTCTTGGAACGCTGCTTGACCTGCGCCACGACGAAGTTGCGGGCGCTCTTCTTCGCGGAGGCGTCGAAGCTCTCCACGACCTTCTCGCCGTCCTTGACGACCAGCTTGAAGCGCTCGGCGTCGCCCTCGATGTCCTGCACCTCGACCGTGAGCGACCCGCCCGCCTCCGATCCGGCGGCGATCGCCGCGACCCGGAACGCGCCGAGGGCGACGGCCTCACCGGCGACGAGCCGCGGCTCGACGGGTGCGGCGGATCCGATGGCCTGCGTGGCGCCCAGCGCGTCCCCGCCGCCGACGCGCACGACGTAGGCCGCCGTGCCGCCGTTGTTGAAGAACCCGTAGACGGAGTGGGCGAGGTAGTACCCGTCCGTGAAGTCGCCGAACGAGGCCACGTACTGCGACCAGTTGGTGACGAGCACCGGCTCGTTGAGCGGCCCGACGGGTGAGAGCCCGACGAACGCGGCGACGGAGGTCCCGACACCCTCGATGGGACGGGAGCCGCTGGCGACTTCCTCGACGTAGACGCCGGGGGACAGGTAGGTGGGCACGGTCGGTTGCTCCTCGCTGGTGGGGTCGGTCGGCATCGGCGCTGCCGCGGCGCTCCGACACGGCCGACTCTCCCCTGAAGTCCGTCCCTCGCGGGAGGAATGAACGGGCGGGCACGAGGGCAGGAGAAGGTGCCCGAAAGTCCCGTGCCCGAAGGGTCGGCCCAGGGGGCGGCGCGGGCACACGATCCTGCCCGCGAACAGGGACTTTCGGGCAGCCGCGCACCGCACTCGCACCCCTAGCCTTCGCCCATGACCATGTGGACCTCTCTGGACCCGGCCGATGTGACCGTCGAGCCAGGGGCCCGGACCTCCGCCCGCCTGCGGGTACGCAACACCGGGGACACCGTCGAGGAGTACCGGCTTTCGATCGTCGGCAAACCCTCGGGATGGGCCCGGGTGGAGCCGGACGTCCTCCGCCTCTACCCGGGCAGCGAGGGGACCGCCGAGATCTCGTTCGCCCCGCCCCGCTCGTCGGACGTGGAGGCCGGACCCGTCGCGTACGGCATCCGTGTCGATCCCCGGGAGAACACCGGCGCCCGGGACGTGGTGGAGGGCCGGCTGACCCTCACGCCCTTCACCGAGACACGCGCCGAACTGCTGCCACCCGCGCTCATCGGCCGCTTCCGCGGCCGGGCCCGGATCGCCGTGGACAACCTCGGCAACACTCCGCTGACCGCTTCCCTCGTGGCCCGCGACGACGCGAACCGTCTCACCTTCGACGTACGGCCCAACGCCGTGCAGATCGCCCCCGGCCGCGCCGCCTTCGGCGAGCTCGTGGTCCGGCCGCAGGCCGTGCGGTGGACCGGTGCCGAGGAGTCGCACCGGTTCACCGTGGCCGTGCGGCGCGCGGGCGACGACACCACCCTCGACCTCGACGCCACGTTCGACCAGCGTCCCGTCCTCGGGAACTGGCTGGTGGTGGCGGGCGGACTCCTGCTGACCGCCGTGATCGCCTTCGTCGTGCTCTGGTTCAACTTCTCGCCGAAGATCGTCAGCGCGGCCAAGGAGATCCGGTCGACGAGCGCGCCCAGGCCCGCGCCGCAGGGCAGTGGGGACGCGCTCCCCGAAGCACCCCCGCCGCCCAGCGAGACCGGAGGACCGCCGGCCGGCGGGAACGAGTCCGGCGGCGCCCCGCCCCCCGCGGACGGGGCGGCACCGCCGCCCGCCGACGGAGACGGCGGCGGGGGCGGCGGGAACGGCGGCGGTGGAGACGGCGGCGGTGGTGGGGACGGCGGTGATTCGGGCGGCGACACGACCGAAGCCGGACCCCGCGAAGGCACCTCGACCCAGCCCGTGCAGGACGGCGGCGAGGCCACCGCACCGGGGCCGGGCACCGGCGACGGCGGAAACAAGCAGACCACGCCCCCGCCCGCCCCGGTGAGGACCGGACCCCCGTGGCGCATGGGCGACGCGCCGGAGATCGTCGTCGAGTTCGCCCAGGAGCGACTGGCCGCGCTCGACAACGCCTGCGACCTCAAGCCGGGTTGGACCAGGGGCGTGATCGACGGGCGGACCCGTGACTCCCTTGCCTGCTACCAGAACCTCGTCGTCTCGGACGGCGAGACCAGGGGGAAGAACTCCGCCGCGATCTTCGACACCGACACGGAGGGCGAGCTCGGCCGGGCCACGCTCACCTCTCTGTGGGCCCAGGGGATCACACCCGAAAAGGTGCAGGCCGGCACCACCACGTGGCAGACCACCCAGCTGATGGCGGCCTTCTGGTGGGCGATCAACCGCGGCTTCGACGCCGGCGACATGGTCACGGCGCGCACCAACGCCCAGTACGGCATCGACCACTTCCGTGAGCGGCGGGACAAGACCAGCAAGTACAGCACTCAAGTCGCCGACCACATCAAGCAGTACCAGTCGGCCGTCGGGCTCCCGGCTACCGGCGAAGTCAACTGGGACACGCTCAAGAAGATGGTCGGCGGCAGCGTGAAAACGAGCTGACGAGCGAGGGATGTGAACGGTCGAGGGGGCCACCCGCACGGGTGGCCCCCTCGACGAGGTCTCAGGGGGCATGCCCGCCCCCACGTCCCTACGGTGCCCAGGGCATGCCCGCGTCGAGCACCAGCCGTCCCGCCTTCTCGTACTCGCGCCGCGCCCCGGCCCGTACGTCCTCCGCGGTCACGGCCGAGCCGCGCGCCGCCGCCAGGTATCCGGCCGTCACCGCCGCCGACCGGATCGCACCTCCCGCGAGCGCGAACTCCGTCGCGCAGCGAGCGATCTCCTCGCCGAGGCCGTCGGCCTTCGGCGTGCCCGCCAGACAGGAGTGCCAGAGCGCGACCCGCTGCCCGGCGTCCGGGAACGGGAAGTCCACGACCAGGTCGAGCCGGCGGGTGAACGCCTCGTCGATGTTGGCCCGGAGGTTGGTGGTGAGCACCGCGATCCCGGCGAACGACTCGAGCCGCTGGAGCAGGTACGCGCTCTCCAGGTTGGCGTACCGGTCGTGCGAGCTCTTCACCTCCGACCGCTTGCCGAACACCGCGTCGGCCTCGTCGAAGAGCAGCACGCAGTCCGTGCGGTCCACCTCGACGAAGATCCGTTCCAGGTTCTTCTCCGTCTCGCCGACGTACTTGTCGACCACCGACGACAGGTCCACCACATAGAGGTCCAGGCCCAGTTCGCCCGCGACGACCTCGGCGGCCAGCGTCTTTCCGGTGCCCGATTCGCCGGCGAACAGCGCGACGACACCGCGCCCGCGTCCACCGCCGGTGCGCAGCCGCCACTCGCCGAGCACCCGGTCCCGGTTGCGGGCCCGCCCGGTCAGCTCGCGCAGCATCCCCAACGGCGCTTCGGGCAGGACGAGATCGGCGAATCCGACGGCCGGCCGGATGCGCCGGGCATGGCTGTCCAGGAGCGGCGCGGAGACCAGCCGGGCGCTGCGCTGCACCTGCGCGAGGGTCGGCGCGGTGCCCTCGAACGCCGCGAGCGCCCGCGCCGAGCGAGCCGCCCGACGGACCTGGTCGCCGCTGAGCCGGTACGGCGCCGTGGCCTCGTCCAGGTCGAAGTCGACGTCCCGCCCGCCCAGTTCCTGGTGCCACAGGTCGTCGCCGGGGCCCGCCGCTCCGTCCGGCGCGTCGAGTGCGAGCAGGTCCGCGTCCGGCGCCCACCTCGGGTCGGGCGCGTCGGTGCCCGCGAGGACCACCGTGACCCCGGCCGAGGCCAACACCCGTACGAGCAGCCCGGGTTGTGCGGGCAGCGGCTCGACGGCCACAGCGGCGCCGCGCAGCCGCGCCTCGCGCAGCAGGGCGCGCGCCGTCCCGACGTCGACACACTCCGGCCGGTACCGGAGCACGGGCCGCCCGGCGTCGCGCAGCGCGGCCACGACGGAATCGGTGGCGGCACCGGGGACCCGCTCCCGCAGGTGTACGGTGACAGGCCCGGCGGCCGCGACGCGGGCGCCGAGCGTCACGGGCACATGAGCCGCCCGCGCCTCGCCCACCCCGGTCGGCGGCAGCAACTCCACACCCACGCCGAGCAGTTCCGCGTCCAGTCGGCTGTCGTCGCCCAACAGGTGCGCCACCAGACGCTCCGGCACGCGCAGCGCCCGCCCCGGCAGCGGCCGGTCCTCGTCCTCCACGACCAGCAACCCCCCGGCGAGCAGCGGCGCCGCAGGGTGGAAGCGGCCCCGGGCGGCCGGATCGAAGGGGCCGGTGCCGGCGAGGTCGAGGGCGAGCGCCACGGTGGCGCGGCGCCGTCCGACGTCGTCGTTGAGGTACCCGTACAGCGCCTCGAAGCCCCGGTCCACATCGGGCGCGAGTGCCGCGACGAGAACGTGCGCGTCGAGGGCGGACAGACCGAAGGTCCGGATGAGTGCCGCGAGCGGGACCGAACCGCCGGCGTCCGGCAGCGTGACGGCATCGTCGTCCCCCGCCGTGCGCACCGGCTCGGCCGCGATCCGGCGGGCCGTCTCCTCGGTGACGTAGAGGCCGCGCAGCGGATCGCCCGCCGTGGGGTCCCCGGCGGCGCGGGCGTCCACGAGCGCGGCGACTCGCGTGCGCAGCGCGGTGATCAGTTCCAGCACGCCCTCACCGCCCGCTCTCGTCGTGCGTGCCGCGGGCGGTGGCCGCGGTGCTCACGGTGGTCACCGAGCGCCGCATCATCCGGGGCCTGGAGTCGCCGGGCACGCCGTCGATCCCGCGCACGACGAGCTCCGCCCCCTCGGTGACCGGCGGCGCCACCTCGTACACCGGGGTGACCGGGAACGGGGTGCTGACCACGACGTCCAGGGAGGGCTTGAGCTCGCCCCCGAGCGCCGACCAGATGTCCGCCAGCGACCGTGACTCCGCGGGCGGTACCGCGACGGACAGCGGAAGGGACTCGGTGATCGGCCGCACCGACTCCGGCACCGCGTCGCCGGTCAGCACCTCGTGGGGGAGCAGCAGCGCCAGCGCGCCCGACAGCAGCCGGTGCTCGTCCTCCGGCCGGGCCGTCCAGGCGGTCACCAGGTACGAGAGCCGGAACCACCGCGGCGGCTGACGCCTGCGCGTCACGATCCCGCTGGCGTCCCGCTCGGCGTACGCGCCGCGCTCCCGCCGCACCACGTCCTCCCGGATGTCGTACAGATAGGCGTTCAGCGTGGGGGAGTTGCGGCGCGCCGCCCAGTCGCGGGTCGGCGCATCGAAGGCGATGTCGCCCGTGACGGCGGGCGCGAGCAGCCGGCGCAGTGCCTCGTCGATCTCGTGGATCATCAGATGTAGCCTTCGCGGAGCGCGTACGCGACGGCATGCGCCCGGTTGGTGAGCTGGAGACGCGTCATCAGCGCGTGCAGGATGTTCTTGACGGTGCGCTCGGAGTACGCGAGCTTCTCGCTGATCTGCCGGGTGTCCAGGCCCTCGGCGAGCAGCCGCAGCACGTCCACCTCACGCGGCGCCATCCCGAAGAGCGGGACGGCCCCGCCGGTGGCCGTCCCCGCCGTGGTCGCCCGCTGGAGCCGCCCCACCTGGTTCAGCAGACGGCTGACCAGGTCCGGCGGCAGCTCGCCCTCGCCACGTGCCGCGCTGTGCACGGCGCTCAGCAGTCGCTGCTCGGTCGCCTGGTGCCGCCAGATGATGGCGCGCACCCCGTACTCGACCACCGCGAGCAGGTCGGGCTCGCGCAGTTCCCGCGCGACGAGGACGACGCGCTGGTCCCTGCCGCGCAGCAGGCGCCGCAGTTCGGCCGTGGTGGGTTCGTCGATCCGGTCGGCCAGCATCACGGCCACCGCCGGGGCGTCCCGGCTCCCGTCGTCCTGCTCCGGGACGAAGTCGACGGTCGGCTGGTGCCGCAGATGGCTGATGAGCCCGGCCCTGCTGAGCGGATCGGATGCGTGGACGGTCACCGTCACCCGCGTGTTGAGCACTCCGGTTACCAGCCCTTTCCCGCGCGCCATGACGGTCCGGGTGTGGTCAGGCACCCGGGCTCGGCGATTAAAGCGGGCATGACGGTGTCTCGCGGCCGCTGGTCGGCGCGCATGGTGGGGCCCCCTGTGTTCTGCTGGTCGTGGCCGGTTCACCGGCCACTGTGGTCCCACCCAGTCTCGGCAGCGGTGCTCACGTCCCGCTGACGTCGCGCTAACGTTCCACTGCCGCCGATCCGACCCCCCGCGCCCCGGCCTGCCATCCCTTCTGGCCTGTGGCTCGCGTCACGTGAAGGGGAGCGGGGCACACGACTGACGTCGGGCGTCGCCAGGGTCGTACGAGAACGGCCGCGGCCCGGTTTCCCGGGCCGCGGCCGTTTCCGCTCAACTCGCGGCGGCTCCGAACCACTTCGGCAGGTGGTCGAGGAGGTCCTGCTGGTCCCCGCCCACCCAGGCGACGTGGCCGTCGGGCCTCAGCAGCACGGCGGGTACGTCGAGTTCCTCGGTGGCGTCGACGACATGGTCGACCCGGTCCGCCCAGCCCTCCACCGACAGCCGGCCGGTCCGGTCGAGCAGCAGTCCGCGACCGGCGTGCATCAGCCCGTACAGGCGCCCCTGCTTCAACTCCAGGTCCCGCAGCCGCCGGCCGAGCAGTTCGTGGCCCTCGCCGAGGTCGTAGCGGACCCCGACCGCGGTGATCGACTCCGTGATGTACCGGTTGACCTCCTCGAAGTCCAGGAGCTTCGAGAACAGCTCCCGCAGGGCCTTCGCGCCAGGAGTGTCCTCCAGGAGCACACCCTGCGCGAGGGTGCTCGTCAGCACGCGCTCGCCTTCCGGGTGCCGTTCGGCGTGGTAGGTGTCCAACAGCCCCTCCGGAGCCCAGCCGTTCACCTCGGCGGCCAGCTTCCAGCCGAGGTTGAACGCGTCCTGCACGCCGAGGTTGAGGCCCTGCCCGCCGGTCGGCGGGTGGATGTGCGCCGCGTCGCCGGCGAGGAGCACCCGGCCGATCCGGTACTGCTCCGCCAGGCGGCTGGCGTCGCCGAACCGGGAGAGCCAGTGCGGCGAGTGCGCGCCGAAGTCGGTGCCGGCGACCTCGCGGAGCCGCTCCGTGAACTCCTCCAGCGTCGGCGTGGCCGGACGGTCCTCGCTCACGTCCGCGGCGGGCACGATGACGCGGTACGTACCGTCCCCGTTGGGGATGGTGCCGAACCGGACATTGGTCGTGCGGATCTCCGCCGTCACCTCGGCCACCGTCGCCGGGTCCTCGGCGAGCGCCATCTCGCCGAGCAGCGTCTCGTTCCTGGCCGGCTGACCGGGGAAGCCGACGCCGAGCAGCTTGCGCACCGTGCTGCGACCGCCGTCGCAGCCGACGAGATAGCGGGCCCGCAGCCGGGTTCCGTCGGCGAGTTCGGCGGTCACCCCCTCCTCGTCCTGGCTCAGCCCGACCAGTTCGCAGCCGCGCCGGATCTCGGCGCCGACCTCGACGGCGTGCTCGGTGAGCAGCCGCTCCGTCTCCGTCTGCGGAAGCAGGAGACCGTACGGGTGCGCGGTGTCCACCTGGTCAGGCCACGGCTTGGTGATGGCGGAGAACAGGGCGCCGACCGAGAACGGCTCGGCGACCGCGCGGAACCGGTCGAGCAGGCCGCGCTGGTCCATCACCTCGACACTGCGTGCGTGGATGCCCCGCGCACGCTGCTGAAGAGTCGGCTCGGTCAGCCGCTCCAGCACGACCACCCGCACACCGTGCAGCCGCAGTTCGGCGGCCAGCATCAGTCCGGTCGGTCCGCCGCCGGCAATGACTACGTCGAGCATCATGAATTCCCATTTCCGCAGGTCGTGGCTTAGGCCGCTGATTCTGCGTCATACCCGGGGCCTTGCCGCAAGCCCCCCGGTGAGCTATATCTTGATCATGGCAAGGAGCGCGTGACCTCCTTGTCATCGTCATGTTCCGGGGCCTTCGCCATGGTCCGGAACCGCTCAGGCCCGAGGCGACAGGGCCGTGGGCCATGCGTAACGCACATCCGTGAGCCGCTCCGAGAGTGCCCACAGCCGGTGTGCCGTAGCGGAGTCCTGGATGGCGCGTTCCCGTCCGCGGAGGACGGGCTCGCCCCGGAGTTGGAACGCCCCGTCGGGCACGACGTAGCTCCCGCCGGGCAGTTCGGGGACGGTCGACGCGTACAGCGAGGTCTTGGCCCCGTCGGCGGTGGGGCGGAACGCGACGCGCAGGAGCAGCTTCGTGAGGATTCCGTACGCGCGGCCCCGCGCGCCGTTGGCGCCGCCGGTGAGGACGTTGGAGCGCGTGAGTCCGGGGGCGACGGCCATGCTGCGCAGCTTCTGCCCGGCGGCGTCGGCCCTGCGTTGGAGCTCCACCGCGAAGTAGAGGTTGGCCCGCTTGGACTGTACGTAGGCGAAGGCGGCCCGGTAGCGGTGCTCGGCGTTGAGGTTGGTCATGTCGAAGCGCGCGAACCGCTGGCCCTCGCTGCTGACGGTGACGACGCGCGGCTCGGGGGCGGCCAGCAGGTGGGGGAGGAGGAGGCCGGTGAGGGCGAACGTACCGAGGTGGTTGACGCCGAACTGCGACTCGAATCCGTCGGCGGTCCGGGCGAACGGCACCATGGCAATGCCCGCGTTGTTGACCAGGAGGTCGATGGGGCCGCGGTTCCAGCCCTCGGCGAAGCCGCGCACGGACGCCAAGTCCGCGAGGTCGAGGAGCCGCAGTTCGGCCTGGACGCCGGGGACGTCGGCGCGCAGCCGTTCCAGCGCGTCCCGCCCGCGCTCGCGGCTGCGGCAGGCCAGGACGACCACGGCGCCGCGGCGGGCGAGTTGACGGGCGGTGGCGTACCCGATGCCGCTGTTCGCGCCGGTGACGACGGCCAGGCGTCCTGACTGGTCGGGGATGGTGTCAGGCGACCAGTCAGGCGACCAGTCCGGGTGGGGTGAGGAGCGGGCAGCAGGCCGGGAGTCGTGGTTCAAGGGGGCCTCGATTCATGGAAGGGCGCACCGGTATTGCAACTCCAAGTTGCGATACGCTGATCCTGTCGCAGTTTCCCTCGCCAGTGCAACCGTCAACGCAACTAGGAGTTGCAATGGAGTCCGCTGAGTCGCCTTCGGAACGCCCTCCCGTCGTCGGCAGGGGCAGCAAGATGCGTACCGCCGTGCTGGAGGCGGCCATCGAGGAGCTCACGACGACCGGGTACACCGGGCTGACCGTCGAGCGCGTCGCCCAGCGGGCCGGCGTGCACAAGACGACGATCTACCGGAACTGGAAGGACGTGGACGGCCTCGTCGCCGACGCGCTGGCCCGGCACTTCGCGGAGGACATCCCGATCCCCGACACCGGAACGGTCGAGGGGGACCTGCGGGCGCTCGCCCGTTCCCTCGTCGCCACCATGACCGCGCGGGCGGGACGCGCCCTGCTGGCCGCCGTCCTCTCGGACGCCGTGCGCCTGCCGCAACTCGCCGAGGTCAAGCGGGCGCTCTTCGACGACCGGTTCCGGCGCGCGGAACCCGTCGTCACCCGAGCCGTCGAGCGGGGCGAACTGCCCGCGCACACCGATGCGACCGAACTCCTCAAGACCCTCGCCGCGCCCATCTACTTCCGGCTCGTCTTCACCGGCGAGCCGGTCGACGCGACGACCGCGGACCGCGCGGTGCACGTGGCCCTCGCGGCCGCGCGCGCCCCCGCCCTGCCGGCGGACTGATCCCGGGCGTTGTCAGTGCCGTGCGGAAGGATGTTCACCATGACGATCCCTTCCGCCGTCGAGGCGTTCTCCAGCATGTCCAGCACCGCCGGCCGCGCCGAGTACGAGGACGCTGTCGACCACCTGCGCGAGGCCTCCCGCACGTACTACGGCGCGGGCTACAGCCTCATGGACGACGTCACGTACGACCGGCTGCGGCTGGCGGTGAAGGAGTGGGAGGAGGCTCACCCCGACGCCGTCGTGCCGGGCTCGCCCACCGACCAGGTCGCCGACGGAGCCGCCCCCGACGGCGACATCGCGCACACCACGCGCCTCCTCAGCCTGGACAACGTCTTCGACCCCGAGGAACTCGCGGCCTGGGGAGCGTCGCTCGGGCGCCGTCTCGGCCACGCGCCGACCGGAGGGTTCACCGTCGAGCCGAAGATGGACGGCGCGGCCGTCGCCGCCCGCTACCGCGACGGTCGGCTGGTCCAGATCATCACCCGGGGCGACGGCGCCCGGGGCGAGGACGTCAGCCACGTCATCGGCACGATCGTGGGCCTGCCCGAACAACTGCCGGTCCCCGCCACCTTCGAGGCCCGGGGCGAGGTCCTGTTCACCCAGGAACAGTTCGAGGCCGCCAACGAGGTGCGCACCGCGCACGGCGGCGCCGTCTTCGCGAACCCGCGCAACGGCGCCGCGGGCACCCTGCGGGCCAAGGACCGCCCGTACCGGCTCGCCATGACGTTCTGGGCGTACGGCGCGGTCGACCTGGACGGCGAGGCGTTCCTTCCCGCCGGGGCCACCCACGCCGAGACGCTCGCAGCGGTGGCACGGGCGGGGGTGCGGACGACGGCCGACAGCCCGGCAGGACTGCACGTCGTCGCCACGCTCGCCGAGGCGCAGGAGAAGGTCGACGCGATCGCGGCGCTGCGCGCGGGCCTGCCCTTCGGAATCGACGGCGTCGTCATCAAGGCCGACAGCGCGGCCGAGCAGACGGCGGTGGGATCCGGCAGCCGCTTCCCGTACTGGGCCATCGCCTACAAGCTCCCGGCGGTCGAGCGACAGACCGTGCTGACGGACGTGATCTGGGACGTGGGCCGTACAGGCGTGCTCGCGCCCACCGCGATCCTCGCCCCGGTGGAGCTCGACGGATCCACGGTCACCCGCGCGACCCTGCACAACCCCGCGGACATCCTCCGGCGCGACCTCCACATCGGCGACACCGTCACGGTCCACAAGGCAGGCGACATCATCCCGCGCGTGGAGGCCGCCGTCGTCGAGCTCCGCCCGCAGGACGCCACGCCGGTCCCGCTGCCCGAGCAGTGCCCCAACTGCGGCGGGGCCATCGACAAGAGCCAGGAGCGGTGGCGCTGCGCGAAGGGCACCGCCTGCGCGCTCGCCCCCCTGATCGAGTACGTCGCCGGGCGCGACATCCTCGACATCGACGGCCTCGGCAGGAAGTACGTCGACGCGCTGATCGCCTCCGGCGACGTGCGCGATGTCGCCGACCTGTTCACCCTCACCGAGGACCGGCTCACCGCCGCCTCGGGCAGCGCCAAGCGCGGCGCGAAGCTCGCCGAGCAGCTCCGGCTCGCCAAGTCCCGCCCCCTCAGCCGCGTCTTCTGCGCGCTGGGCATACCGGGCACCGGCCGCCGCATGTCCCGGCGCATCGCCGCGCACTTCGGCACCATGGAAGCCATCCGTGCGGCCGACGCCGACGTCTTGCAGGACGTCGAAGGCGTAGGCCCGGAGAAGGCTCCGGTCATCGTCGAGCAGGTCGCCGCGCTCGCCCCGGTGATCGACAAGCTGATCGCGGCCGGCGTGACCATGACCGAGCCGCGGCAGGAGGAGTCCGAGCAGGCCGAGGAGGGGCCCCTGACCGGCAAGACCGTCGTCGTGACGGGCAGGATGACCGGTCCGCTCGACGGCTGGGGACGCTCCGAGATGGGCGCGCTGATCGAGAAGGCCGGTGGGCGTGTGGGCAGCGGCGTCAACTCCAGGACGACCTACCTGGTCGCCGCACCCTCCGCGAACGGCAAGCCGAGCTCGAAGGCCGTCAAGGCCCAGGAGATCGGCGTGGAGGTGCTCACCCCGGAGGCCTTCGCCGCGCTCACGGCCGCGTATCTCGACTGAGCGGCGCGCAGCGGAACGGCCGTCGGACGGGGCGTCGGCCGTCGGACGGGGCGTCGGCCGTCGGACGGGCCGTTGAACGGGGCGGCGAACGGGCGGCGGACACGTCGCTGGAGGGATCCGCCGAGCGGGTCGACGCCGCGTAGGCGCACCGACCCGGAAGCGGTGGGGCTACGACTCCGTGGGGCGGGCGCCGGCCCGCCCCGCCAGTCGTCCCAGCTGGGTCTCCGCGCTGTCCAGGAGCATGTCCAGGGCCGCCGGGTAGGCGCTGTGGTTCATACGTGCGGCCAGCAGGTCGGCCGTGGCGGCGATGTGCGGGTGCGACGCGGCCGACAGCCGGGCATAGGTAGATTCCCACATGCGCTCGTCGGCTGCCCGGGCTGCCGCGGGCAGCGCGAGCGAGGCCGCGTCCAGAGCGGCGAAGGCGAGACTCTGGTCGATGAAGGCGTGATAGATCCGCACCGCGTCCGGGTCGGGGAAGCCCGCCGTCCGCAGCAAGGCCAGGATCGCCTCGTCCACGGCCGTCTCCTGCTCCCGCCCGGTGACGCGGCTGGCGGTGAGCACCGCCGCCTGGGGGTGCGCGAGGTAGGCGCCGTGGATGCGCAGACCCAGTCGGCGCAGGTCGGCGCGCCACTCCCCGGTGGGCGCCCAGCCGTCCAGAGCCCGCCCGATGAGCTCCGCCCCGATCGCCAGCGTCAGGTCGTCCATACCGGCGAAGTACCGGTAGACCGTGCTCGGATCGGCGCCCAGCGCGAGCCCGAGGCGCCGGGCGGTGAGCCCCTGGCCGCCGTGCTCGGCCAGCATCCGCAGCGCCGTCTCCACGATCACCCGCTCGGACAGCACCGCGCCGTTCTTCGTCGGTCGCCGCCGTCTGCGCGCCGACTCCGCCACCACCTGCTTCCCCATGGCACGGCTCCTTCCCGTCGCCGGGCACCTTATGCCAACGGCATAGACGTTAGCGAGGGAACGGGGGTTTCATCGCCTGCACCAGAGGTCACAGTCTCAGGGCACAGCCTTGTGAGAGGGAGATTCCTGTCATGCGTGTACTGCTCGTCGGCGCCGGAGGCGTGGGAACCGCCATCACCCGGATCGCGGCCCGCCGTTCGTTCTTCGACCACATGGTCGTCGCCGATTACGACCTCGCCCGCGCCGAGGCGGCCGTCGCCGCCCTGGGCGACGGCGCCACCCGGTTCAGCGCCTGCCGCACGGACGCCTCCGACGAGGGCGCGGTTGCCGCCCTCCTGAAGGAGCAGCGCTGCGACGTCCTCCTCAACGCCACCGACCCGCGCTTCGTCCTGCCGCTGTTCCACGCCGCCGCCGCGGCCGGCGCGCACTACCTCGACATGGCGATGTCGCTGTCGCGCCCGCATCCCGAGCGCCCGTACGAGCTGTGCGGGGTCAAGCTGGGCGACGCCCAGTTCGAGCAGGCCGAGCAGTGGGAGAAGGCCGGCCGGCTCGCCCTGGTCGGCATGGGCGTCGAGCCCGGCATGTCCGACGTCTTCGCCCGCTACGCCGCGGACGAGCTCTTCGACGAGATCGAGGAGATCGGCATCCGCGACGGCGCCGACCTCACGGTCGAGGGCTACGACTTCGCGCCGTCGTTCAACATCTGGACGACCATCGAGGAGTGCCTGAACCCGCCGGTCGTCTACGAGGCCGGCCGCGGCTGGTTCACCACCGAACCGTTCAGCGAGCCCGAGGTCTTCGACTTCCCCGAGGGCATCGGCCCGGTGGAGTGCGTGAACGTCGAGCACGAGGAGGTCCTGCTCGTGCCCCGCTGGATCGACGCGAAGCGGGTCACGTTCAAGTACGGCCTCGGTGAGGACTTCATCGGCAAGCTCAAGACCCTGCACGCCCTGGGCCTGGACAGCACCGCTCCCGTCACCGTGGCGACGAACCTCGGCCCGGCGGAGGTCTCGCCCCGTGACGTCGTGGCGGCCGTCCTCCCCGACCCGGCGACGCTGGGCGACCGGATGACCGGCAAGACCTGCGCCGGTACGTGGGTCAAGGGCGTCAAGGACGGGGCGCCGCGCGAGGTCTACCTCTACCACGTGGTCGACAACGAGTGGTCGATGCGCGAGTACGGCTGCCAGGCCGTCGTGTGGCAGACCGCGATCAACCCGGTCGTGGCCCTCGAGCTGCTGGCCGCCGGTACGTGGTCCGGATCGGGCGTCCTCGGCCCCGAGGCCTTCGCCCCGCGCCCCTTCCTGGACCTGCTCACCGCCTACGGATCCCCCTGGGGCCTGCGCGAGCAGTGACCGGGCCGCATCTGCGTGGCCGCATGCGTGGCCGTATGTGCCTGGGGGCGCGGCCCTCCCTTGAGGGCGGCGCCGGGTCGCGACGATCAGCCGGTGTGGCCGGGGTTCTCGCCGGTCTTGTCCGTGACACCGCGGGACAGGACCGCGGTGGTGGCGGTGACCTGCCCGGACGTGCCCCACGCCGTGTCCTCGACCATCACGCCCCGCTCGCCGAGGAAGTCCAGGGTCTTCTTGTCGAAGATCCACTCGGTGCGCTCACCGGCGTGGACGCGGGCGACGGCGACGCCGTGGCGGCCGGCCGCGTCGACGGTGTCGCCGACGACCGTGACGCCGGGGATCCGGGCCGAGGCCTTGTACAGGGCGGCGCTGACCTTCGGCGGGGCCAGCTGCTCGCGCAGCAGGTCGCCGATCGTCACGAACGCCTCCGGCATCAGGCTCCGGCGGCCGCCGAGCGCACCGCCTCCGAGAGGGGCATGCCGGCACCCTCGCGGAACGCCGCGGTGTACGCGGACTCGCCGAGCGCCCGAACGGCCGCCGCGGCGATGCGGCGTACGTCGGCGCTCTCGGCCTCCGGGAGGGGCGCCCCGACGCTCCGCCGGGCCGCGTCCGCCGCGCCGAGGAACAGGGCGGCGCGGGTGAGGCGCGGTGAGTCGCCCGTGGCCGCGGCGACGCCGGCGACGCCTTCGAGGGAGAGCGCGAGCGCGCGCGGGTCCGCCAGCTGTTCGGCGAACTCGAGACCGCGCGCCTGATAGGCGGAGGCGTCGGCCACCCGGCCGCGGAGCGCGGCGACGAAGCCGAGCTCCACATGGATCAGGTGCTTCCCCGCGGTCGACGACGGGTACGCGTCGCGCATCGTCCGCAGATGGTGCTCGGCGGCGTCCAGGTCGCCGGAGCGGCGTGCGCCGAGGGCGAGGCCCATGAGCGCGAACACCTCGCCGAACATATGGCCCTGCTCCGCCGCCGCACGCCGGGCCCGCTCGTGCAGGACACGAGCCCGCTCCCAGTCGCCGGCCAGGAGCGCGAGGCGGCCGAGGCCGCCCAGCCGTGCCGAGGCCTCCGCCGCGAGACCCAGACCCTCGGCGAGGCGCAGGCCCTCGGTCTGACGGGCGGTGGCGGTGGCGTAGTCGCCCTCGATCTCGGCGAGGGCGGCGAGCACCGGAACGGTCAGCAACTCGCCCCATCCGTCCCCGAGTTCCCGGAAGGCCGCAGCGGCGTCGAGGCCGTCCTCCCGCGCGGGCCGCAGGTCACCGGCGGCGAACGACGTATGGGCGCGCAGTGCCCGGGCCGCGGCGGTGCCCCACCGGTCGCCGGCTTCGGCGAAGCGGTCGAGAGCACGGGAGTTCACGGCATGCGCCGCCGTCGGGTCCCCCGCGTGGTAGAGGCCGTACGCGAACAGCCACAGCGCGCGACCCCGCCGCGCGGGGTCGGCGATGCCCGCCTCGGGGCAGTCCGTCTCCGGCGCGCGCCCGCCCGTCAGCATGGTGAAGGCCCCCAGAAGCACGCGCGGTTCGGCCGACACGGCCGCTGCCGCGTCGGCCGGGAGGGCGTCCACGACCGCGGCGAGGGTACGCCGGCCCTCGTGCAGGCGACCGCGCAGCAGCCACCAGGGGCACAGGGCGGCGGTCAGGCGCGCCGCGCCGTGCGACTCGGCCGTCCGCAGGGCGTGGTCGAGGGCGGCGCGGATGTTGGCGGATTCGGCGTCCAGCTGTGCGAGCCGGCGGCGCTGGCCCGTGCCGCGGAGCTGAGGTTCGGCGCGCTCGGCGAACTCGCGGTAGTAGACGGCGTGGCGATCCGCCACGACACCGAACTCCCCCGCTTCGTGAAGGCGTTCGCGGGCGTACGCGGCGACCGATTCCAGCAGGCGGTAGCGCGGCCCGTCGGCCGTCCGGACCACCGAGACGAGGGAACGGTCGACCAGGCGGCCCACCAGATCCAGGACGTCGTCGTGGGCGATGCCGTCGCCCGCGCACACCGTCTCCGCCGCGGCCGGCGTGCACCCGCCGACGGGGACGGCGAGGCGGCGCAGGACGGCCTGCTCGGGAGGGGCGAGCAGGTCCCAGCTCCAGTCGATCACCGCGCGCAGCGTCTGCTGCCGGGCCGGGAGACCGCGCTGACCGGAGGCGAGGACGCGGAAGCGGTCGCCGAGGCGCACGGCCAGTTCGCGCACGCCGAGCGCCCGGACGCGGGTGGCGGCGAGCTCCAGGGCGAGGGGCAGGCCGTCGAGGCGACGGCAGATCTCCGCGACGGCGTCCCGCACCTCGCCGCTCTCGTCCTCGTCCTCGTGCTCGGCCGCCAGGACGGAATCGGATCCGGGCGCGAAGTCCGGTGCCGCCGCGACGGCCCGCTCGGTGAACAACCGTGCCGCGTCGTCCGGTTCGAGAGGCGCGACGGCGTACACCGTCTCGCCGGGGAGCCGCAGGGACTCCCGGCTCGTGGCGAGCACGCGTACCCCCGGCGCGGACCGCAGCAGGGACCCGGCCAGTTCGGCGGCCGGTTCGATCACGTGCTCGCAGTTGTCGAGCACGAGCAGGACACGACGGTCCCGCAGTGCCCCGTGCAGCGCGGCCGAGGCGTCGGCGGAGCCGCGTGCCGACGACGCCGTGTCACGGATGCCGAGCGCCGACGCTACCGCCTGGACGAGATCCGCGGTCTCGGCGGGGAGGCCGCCGAACTCGACGAACCACACGCCGTCCGGTACGACGCCACCGGATGCGTCGCCGTCCGGCTCGTCGGCGCCGAGCTGCTCGGCGACGGCCAGCGCCAGGCGCGTCTTGCCCACTCCGCCGGGTCCGGTCAGCGTGACGAGCCGTTCGGTGCCGACGAGCCGGACGACGGCCTCCCGCGCGGGGCCGCGTCCGACGAGAGTCGTCGGCGGCGTGGGCAGGTTCCGGCGGTGGGGCGTGAGAGCACGCGGGTCGGGGAGGAGGGACGGGACCGCGGCCGCCGCCTCCAGGACCTCGCCGCCGGATGAGGAACGTACGACGACGGGGGGCTCGTCGGAGGCCGCGGCGGGTATCAGCCCGGCGTCCTGGCGCAGGATCGCCTCGTACAGCGCCGCGAGACCGGGGCTCGGGTCGAGGCCCAGTTCGTCGGCGAGCAGGGTGCGGAGTTCCGTGTACGCGGCGACCGCCTCGCTCTGCCGGCCCGCGCCGTACAGGGCCCGCATCCGCACGGCCCGCAACCGCTCCCGCAACGGATGGCGGGCGACGAGACCGGCCGTCTCGCCGATCAGCAGGGGATCCCCGAACTCCAGCCGGGCCTCTGACCGTTCCTCGACGAGGGCGAGCCGCTCCTCGGCCAGGCGCTCCACCGCCGGGCGGACGAACTCCTCGTCGGCGAAGTCCGCGTACGCGGGCCCGCGCCACAGCTCCAGCGCCTCGCCGAGCAGGGCCGCCCGGGCGCGCGGCGCGGCGACGAGCCGGGCCCGCGCCGCGAGCTGCCGGAACCGTCCCGCGTCGACCTCGGCGGGGTCACCGTCGAGGCGCAGTCGGTACCCGGCCGGCTGGTGGAGCACGCGGTCGCGGCCGACGGCCCTGCGCAGTTGGGAGACCTTGGCCTGGAGCGCGTTGGCCGGATTGCCGGGGACGGCGTCGCCCCAGATGTCGTGGACGAGGCGGTCGGCCGACACCGGTTGCCCCTCGTGGACCAAGAGGTCGGCGAGAAGCGCCCGCACCTTGGTCTCCGGTACGCGCACCGGTGCGTCGTCGGCATCCCACACCGCCAACGGACCGAGCACCCCGAACCTCATGGGACCCGACCCTACACAGTGATGATCATCCGACCGTCAGCGGACCGTCAGCGGATCCGAAGCGGGCTGCGCGACAGTCTGTTCAGCGGGGCCCGCAGCCCCGGCGAAGAGACGGACGAAGGAGCACGACCATGAGCACGACGACGACCACGGTCACGACCACGACGGCTTCCGCGGAAGCGCACACGACCAGGAGCACGGCCACGACCGCGGTCGACGCGTCCCCCTCGTCCCCGCTCTTCGAGCCCACCCACCTCGGTTCCCTCCCGCTGAAGAACCGGCTGGTCATGGCGCCGATGACCCGGAACCGCGCGAGCGCGACGGGTGTCCCGGAGCCGATCATGGCCACGTACTACGCCCAGCGGGCCTCGGCCGGGCTGATCATCGCGGAGGCCGCGACCCCCAACGCGGTCGGTGCCACGTACCCCAATATCCCCGCGATCCACGACGACACGCACGTGGTCGGGTGGCGCCGGGTCACGGACGCCGTGCGGGACGCCGGCGGGCAGATGTTCCTCCAGCTGCAGCACGGCGGCCGGGTGGGACACCCGGAGACCACCGGGCACCACCCGCTCGCCCCGTCACCGGTCCCGCTGCCCGACACGATCTTCACCCCGTCCGGGCACCAGGAGTCCGTGATCCCCCAGGAGATGACGGGGGAGCAGATCGAGTCCACCGTCGCGGACTTCGCCGATGCGGCCCGCCGGGCGGTGGACGCGGGCTTCTCGGGGGTCGAGGTCCACTCCGCGAACGGCTACCTGCTGCACCAGTTCCTCTCCAGCGCCACCAATCGGCGCACCGACGGCTACGGGGGCTCCGTCGCGAACCGCATCCGCTTCACCGTCGAGGTCGTCCGCGCCGTCGCCGACGCGATCGGCCCGGAGCGGGTGGGGGTGCGCATCGCGCCCGGCGTCACCGCCAACGCCATGCGGGAGGACGACGTCGACGCCGTCTACCCGGCCCTCGTGGGCGAACTGGGCGACCTGGGACTCGCGTACCTGCACGTGGTCTTCGCCGACCCCGACCAGCCCCTCTTCCACACCCTGCGCGCGGCCTGGCCCGGCACGCTCATCGCGAACCCCGCCCTGCCGTGGCCCGGCCCGCTGCCCGCCGACGGCGGCCGCGCCGCCGGCGAGCGACTCCTGTCCGCCGGCGCCGACCTGATCGCCCTGGGCCGCTCCTTCCTGGCCAATCCCGACCTGGTCGCCCGGATGCGCGCCGGCGCCCCCCTCAACCCGATCCGGGACGCGCACCTCATGTACGTCGGCGGCGAGACGGGCTACACGGACTACCCGACGCTCACCTGAAACCGCTCGCGCGGTCCGTTGGATCCCCTCGCGTGTTACTTGCTGGTAAGCAATGATGGAGACATCCATCCATACGGCCGGGGGCTGAGGTAACGGTGACGACTTTCGAAGAACGGACCACGGTGCACGCCTTCCGGGACGACGCACTGGGGGAGCACGACGCCGTCGGTCTCGCCGACGCCATCCGGCGGGGCGAGGTCAGCGCCGCCGAGGTCGCCCGGGACGCGGCCGAGCGGGTCCGGGCGGTCGATGACCGGCTCCACGCGGTCCAGGCGCACATCTCCGAGCCGGCGCCCGCGGCCTGGCCGGGCGGCGCGTTCGCCGGGGTGCCGACCTTCGTCAAGGACAACACCGACTACGTGGGACTGCCCACCGGTCACGGCAGCGCGGCCTTCACCCCGCGCGCGGCACGGCGGCACGCGCCGTTCACGCGGCAGTTCCTGAGCAGCGGCGTCACGGTGCTGGGCAAAACCCGGCTGCCAGAGTTCGGGTTCAGCCCGACCACCGAGTTCGAGGGCGCCGAGCCCGTGCGCAACCCGTGGAACACGGGCCATTCGGCGGGCGGTTCGTCGGGCGGCAGCGCGGCGCTCGTCGCCGCGGGGGCCGTTCCGATCGCGCACGCCAACGACGGCGGCGGCTCGATCCGCATCCCCGCCGCCTGCTGCGGTCTCGTCGGCCTGAAGCCGACCCGCGGCAGGGTCGTCCCGAACGCCCAGAGCCGCCAACTGCCCCTGGACCTCGTCTCCGACGGCATCGTGAGCCGCTCGGTGCGCGACACCGCCGCGTTCCTCGCCGACGCCGAGAGGTACTGGCGCAACCCGAAACTGCCGCCCCTCGGCCTGGTCGAAGGCCCCTCGGAGCGACGACTGCGCATCGGGTACCTGCGGGACTCGCCCAGCGGCGTCCACTCCGACACCGCCACCCGGGAGGCCGTCACGGAGACCGTGGCGAGGCTCGAACGGCTCGGACACACCGTGCGGCCGGTGGAGTTGGCCATCGACCCCCGCTTCACCGACGACTTCCTCACCTACTGGGGGCTGTTGTCGTACCTCATCAGCACCACGGGCCGGACCTTCGGCCGGGACTTCGACCGGCACCGCATGGACGGCCTCAGCCGGGGGCTGCGCGAGGAGTACCTGAAGAACTGGCGAGGCACTCCCGGCGTGGTGCGGAGGCTGAAGCGGACGAAGGAGGCGTACGCGGCGGGATTCCACGGACTCGATCTCGTCCTCTCCCCGGTGCTCGCCCACACCGCCCCGTCGATCGGCCACCTGAGCCCGGCCGTTCCCTACGCGACCCTGATCGAACGGATCCTCGCGTACGTCGCCTTCACTCCGGTCGACAACGTCGTCGGCACGCCGTCGATCTCGTTGCCCTCGGCGAGCGTGACCGACGACGGCCTGCCGATCGGCGTCATGTTCTCCGGCCGCCCCGGCAGTGAACGGGCGCTGCTGGAAGTCGCGTTCGCCCTGGAGGCGGACCGGCCCTTCCGGCGCATCCAGGACGTCTGACACCGCGACGGCGAACGCGGCGACCGCGGACCTGCGACCGCGCCTTCTCCTGCGAGGAGCGCCGAATCCCGTACGTCTTCCCCGTCGAGGGCCGACGCCGGAGAATTCTTCCGCCGTCCCTCGGCGGGTCCCGTGCGCCAGGAGGGTGGCCATGATCGATGCGAGCAGCCAGGATTGCCTCGATCCGAACTGCCCGCACCGTCCCCGTACATAAGGACCCGTCGTCATGGCCCACCCCGTCACGTCCTCTCACTCCTCGCTGCTCGTCAGCCATGTGGAGCTGTACGTCACCGACGCCCGTGCCGCCGCCGAGGTGTTCACCGTCGGCTACGGCTTCCAGGTGTTCGCCACCGCCGAACGCACCTCCGCCACCGGCGCGGAGGGTGCGAGCCGTTCGCTGGCCCTGCGGCAGGGAGGCATCGTCCTCGTGGTCACCCAGGCCCTCGACGACACCCACCCGGCCGCCGCCTACACGGCCGTCCACGGCGACGGCATAGCCGATATCGCGCTGGCCGCGGCCGACGTGCGCGCCGTCTTCGCCGAGGCCGCCGCCCGTGGGGCGATCCCGCACGCCGAGCCCGCCGACCACGCCGGTGGCTGGGTCACCGCCCGTGTGGCCGCCGGATTCGACGACGTACGCCACACGCTCGTCCAGCGCCCGCCCGCCGGAGCCGAGGCACACGGCACACCGCTCCCGCTCCCCGGCTTCGCACCGGTCGCCGAACTCGCGCCGCCCGCCGTCGAGTCGCCCGAGCTGACCGTCCTCGACCACGTCGCCGTCACCGTCCGGACCGGCGAACTCGCCGCCTCCACCGGTTACTACGAGCGGGTCTTCGGCTACGAGTCCGTGTACGAGGAGCTGATGGTGCAGGGCAAGGAGGCCATGGACTCCAAGGCCGTCCGCAGCCCCGCGGGCGACCTCACCTTCACCGTCCTCGCCCCCAGCCCCGACCACCAGGCCGGACACATAGGCGACTTCCTCGCACGACACGGCAGCGGCGGCGTCCACCACCTCGCCTTCGCCACCGGGAACATCGTCGAGACCGTCGCCCGCCTCGACAAGCGCGGCATCGTCTTCCTCTCCACCCCGGACGCCTACTACGAGGCACTCGCCGCGCGCCTCGACCTGGGCCGCCACTCCATCGAGGAGCTGCGCGAGCCCGGCATCCTCGCCGACGAGGACCACGCGGGCCAGCTCTTCCAGATCTTCACCCGCACCGTCCACCCCCAGCGCACCCTCTTCTACGAGATCATCGAGCGGATCGGCGCCGACACCTTCGGCGGCGGCAACGTCCGCGCGCTCTACGAGGCCGTGCAGGCGGAGAAGGCCGAGCACGACGGCAACGCCCTTGCGGAGAAAGCCCAGTGACCCCCTTCGCACTCGACGCGATGCTCACCCCCGCCGACGCGGAGGCCCTCGCGGCGGACGTCCTGCCCGCCGGCGTGGAGCGGTTCGTCGCCGGCGGCGCCGGAAGCGAACTGACCCTCGCCGCCAACCGCGCCGCCTTCGACCGGCTCCACCTGGTGCCCCGCGTCCTCGCCGACGTCTCCGCCACCAGCACCGACGCCACGCTCCTCACCGACCCCGCCGCCCTGCCCCTGGCCGTCGCCCCGATGGCCTACCAGCGCGCCGTCCACCCCGACGGCGAACTCGCCGCCGCCCGGGCCGCCTTCGCCGCGGGCGTCCCCTTCACCGCCTGCACCTTCAGCAGCACCCCGGTCGAGGACATCGCCGCGACCGGCGCCACCGTCTGGTTCCAGCTGTACTGGCTGCGCGACCGGGGCCTCACCAAGGAGCTGCTCGCCCGCGCCGAAGCCGCCGGCGCGCGCGCCCTCATGCTGACCGTCGACACCCCGTACATGGGCCGCCGACAGGCCGACATGCGCGGTGCCTTCACCCTGCCCGAGGGCGTCTCCGCCGTGCACTTCGCGCGCGACCGCGACGGCGTGCCGCGCGGCGCCCAGGACGGTGTCAGCGCCATCGCCGCCCAGACCGCCGGCGTCGTGGACCCCTCCCTCTCCTGGAACGACCTGGACTGGCTGCGCGACCACACCCGGCTGCCGCTCGTCCTCAAGGGCGTCCTCGACCCCGCCGACGCCGACCGGGCCGCTGCCCATGGCGCCGACGGCATCGTCGTCTCCAACCACGGCGGCCGCCAGCTCGACGGCGCGCTGCCCGCTCTGGACGCACTCCCGGCGGTCGTCGACGCCGTCGCCGGCCGCAGCCGGATCCTCCTCGACAGCGGCGTCCGCACCGGCACCGACGTCCTCAAGGCCCTCGCCCTCGGCGCCTCCGGCGTCCTCGTCGGCCGCCCCGTCCTGTGGGGACTGGCCGCCGGGGGAGAGGCAGGCGTCGCCAAGGTCCTCACCCTGCTCCGCGAGGAACTGGAGAACGCCCTCGCCCTGGCCGGCTGTCCCGACCCGGCCGCCGCCGCACGACTCCGCACGGTGCGCGCCCCGGGCGGTGACGCGCCCTAGCCGTCGGTGGGGGACAGGAAGACCGTGTCGCTTTGCGCTCCGCGAAGTAGCCGTCGGTGCCGCGCGTCGCGTCCCGGACGCTCACGCACTCCTGCCCCGCACCGGCCTTGGGGCGCGGGCCAGTACGTGGGTGAGGGCGCGGACGAAGGCGTTCTCCGTCGCGCGCTCCTCGTGCTCGTGGACGCGGAACCGCCCCGGGGGTACGGGGGAGTCCACCGGGGCGGTATGTCCGGCAGTGTAGAGGACCGCGCGCCCGAGGGCGCGCGGATCGCAGAGGTCCGGTTCCGGTCGGTTCAGCGGTGGCTAGCGCCCGCGGCCCGCGGCCGAGGCGAAGCCCAGCCAGGTGTGGCGGTTGCCCCACCAACACCAGCCCACCTTCGGGGCGTTGCGCCGCTCGCGGCCGTCCCGCCCCGTGCCGTTGCTGATCCAGATCGCCGGCGTACGGGCGTCCAGGGCGCCGTTCGCCTTGCGCAGCCGGGAACCGATGGTCATGAAGCAGAGGTTCCGTTCGAGGGCGGCCGGCTGCTGGAGCACCCAGTGGATGCCTTCGGTGAGCACGAGCGGGGTGCGGTCCTCCTTGACGAGGGCGGGCAGCGCCTCGTCCGGGCTCCAGTTGGACATGTGGTCGCCGCGGTCGACGCCGGTGACCAGGTAGAACGGCGCGTCGGGGAGCGTGATGCCGGACGGGGCGAAGTCGTCGACGTCGGGCATGTCGACGACGACGAAGCCGGGCTTGTCGTCACGGCTGAGGAGCGGGGCGAGCGCGGAGGCCGGGGCGCGGTCGGGGTGCACGGCGAGAAGGGTGCCACCGTCACCCCCGTCGCCATCGGCGCCGCTGTCGGCATCGGCGGCGAAGGCCCGCAGCGCGTCGGCGGAGACCCCGGCGATCTCGTGCACCCCGAGCTCGATCAGGCGCTCGGCCTGCGCGGCGAGCGGCGGGAGCGGGGGCACGGTGGCGATGGGCGACGTGTCGGGCAAGGTTCTCCTCGGTACGAGCTGTGCAGGGGACTTGGGGTCAACGGGGCGGCCCGCGGGATTGTTCCCGGAGGTCGGCCCGTCCCGGGCGCGGTCACTCGATTGGTTCGATCCGCCTCGCCGCCCCGCCGTCGCTCCAGCAGGCTGTGACACACGTGGCGGCGTAGCGGGTCAGGAGCGACGGGCGTCTCGAATATCGGGCTGCGGGCCACGGCTTCGCGGATCAGGAGGACGGTGGGTGAAGGGCGCCGCAGCGGTGACGACGGATCCGGGACGCGCCCCGACGGACCCGGGATGCCCCCGCTGGACCCGGGACCCCGGGCGGACCCGGGATGACCCCCGCGCCGCCCCTGATGCTCCGCGCCCTGGCCTACAGCCGCGGACCCGGCACCACCCCCGCGGACGGGCTCGCCCGGTTCGACGAGGTGGCCGAGGGGCTGGGCGCGGCGTCCTTCGCGACGGCCGTGCACACCCAGCTGTGGCGGCGTCCCGATTTCCGGTGGTCCCTGAGCTGGTCCAACGCCGGTCACCCGCCGCCGCTGCTGATCCCGGCCCACGGCGACCCGCTGTTCCTCGACGGTACGGAGGAGGACCTGCCGCTCTGCGTCGACCTCAGCCTCCCGCGCAGCACGGCCCGCCACCGGCGGGCGCCGCTGCCCGAACTGCTCCACGGACTCCAGTACCTCTCCGACCACCGCGACGACACCGCGATGATCGCCTTCCGTGCCGGGTCACCCGATTCACCCGAGTCGCCGTAACGTCGTAAACCGCAGATACTTCCCGAAACGGTCAGGATCGGCCCTCGGGACGGAGACGGCGATGGACGACTACCCCCTGCTCGACCTCTTCTGGACCATGCTCTGGTTCTTCCTCTGGATCATGTGGCTGTTCCTGCTGTTCAAGATCATCTCGGACATCTTCCGGGACCATGAGCTCAGCGGCTGGGGCAAGGCGGGCTGGCTGATCCTCTGCCTGGTGGTTCCCTTCATCGGTGTCCTCGTCTACGTCATCGTGCGCGGGACGGGCATGACCCAGCGGGAGACGGCACACGCCAAGGAGGCCGAGGCTGCCTTCCAGGACTACATCCGCAAGTCGGCGGCCGGCCCTTCGGGCGCGTCCGGCGCGGGTGGCGGAGGCGGTGCCGACGAACTCGCGCGGCTCGCCGAACTGAAGGAGAAGGGGGCGCTCACCGAGGAGGAGTTCCGGAAGGCGAAGGCGAAGCTCCTGGTCTGACGGCGCTCGGCACGGACGGACAGGGGCAGGGGCAGGAGAGACCATGGAGTGGAAGCTGCGGTTCGAGCACCTGCGGACGGGCGCCGAGCGACGCTTCCCCGTACTGACCGAGCTCACGAGCCGGATGATGTCCGCGAACCTCCTGGACGCGGGGACCAGGCTCGCCGCCCAGGCGTTCCTGGCCGCGATCCCCCTCCTCTTCGCCTTCGCGGCCTTCGCCCCGCACGGCGTCCGTGACCAGCTGAGCGAGTCGCTCGGCTCCATGTTCGGCCTCACCGGCGAGTCCGACCGGCAGCTCCAACAGGTCCTGGACGGCTCGACCAGCGACGAAGTCCGCGAGACGACCGGTCTGGTCGGGGCGGCGGTGGCCCTCGTGTCGGCGACGAGCTTCAGCCGGGCCATGGCCCGGGTGTGCGAGCGGGCCTGGCGGCTGCCCAGGGCCAAGACCCGGATCGCGGCCTGGCGCTGGGTGGCGTGGCTCCTCGTCCTGCTGCTCGTGATCCTGCTCCAGGGCCCGATCCGGAACGGCTTCGGCGCGGGCGCCCTGGTGGGTGTCGTCCTCACCTTCTTGGTGGCCACCGGCGTCTGGCTGTGGACCCAGCACCTGCTCCTGGCCAAGCGCGTGGCCTGGCTGGCGCTCCTGCCCGGGGCGCTGCTGGCGGCCACCGCCACCACGACGCTCAGCCTCACGGCCCGGATCTATGTGCCGGGGGCCGTCGACAGGGCCATGGGCGAATACGGCGCCTTCGGCCTGGTCCTCGTCATGCTGTCGTGGCTGATCGTCGTCTGCGGCGCGGTCACCTTCGCCGTCACCATCGGAGCCGTACTCGCGGAAGAGCCGCCGCTGAACAAGTACGTGATGCGGGACGGGAACGGCGCGCCGCCCCCGGCCGAGGAGGACGGGGGCGTCGTCCGCCGGTCGACGGCGGGGCCGTTCGTGCCGTGACACCGCGACACCACGAGGGCAGCGGCCGGCTGCCCCGGTGTCACCCCGTCGACGTGACGTCCGCCCACAAGGCGGCCGCGTCGGGCGAGAGCGGTGCGACCGCTCCGCCCGGCGTGTCCTCGTCCCACCACACACCCTGGCCGGACGTCAGGACACGCCCGTCCGGGCCCGCCTGCCAGCGGCCGCCCAGGACGTAGAGCACTCCGGCGTGGCCGGCGGGCGGCGCGACCCGGCCGGTGACCCGCTCCACGCGGGCCGCCGAGCGCCCGCGCCGCACCATGATGTTCAGCACCCGGCAGGAGCCGCCCGGCAGTTCGGCGGCGAGCTCGAGATCGCCGGAGAAGCCGAACGGCTCGCCCGCGCGCGCCAGGAGCCGGTCGAACACCCCGGGGCAGCTGAGCCGCACGCCGTCGCCCGCCAGCAGGGTGAGCGTCCGGTCGACGCCCGGGAACGCCGAGAACGGCCCGTCCCGGTCGATGTCGGCGACGCTCGCGCGCCACCCGAATTCCTCGCTGCCCTCCGGCCGCGAGACGATCTGCCGGGTCGCGCCCCCGCCGTTGCGCCACCGGCCCGCCGTCAGCGTCTCGACATCGAAGGGGTGCATGGGCGGGCTCCTGACCTGCGTCCGTTACGGGGTGTGGATCATACGGCCAGGTCGACGGAAGAGCCGTGGCCGCGGGAGTGGTTGACGAAAGGTCTGGACCAACCTACGGTCTGCTGGAGCGCGCGCCATGCCTAGGACCACCCCCACGTCCCCAGGAGCACGCATGCCAGGCCTTCGGATCCCCCGTGCCTTCGGAGCGGGGCTCGTCACCCTCCTCGCGGCCGCCGCCCTCACCGGCCCCGCCGCCGCCGAGAGCCCGCGGCCCGCCCGTACCGCCGTCTCCGCCGCCACCCCCGCACCGGCGGCCGCCGCCGCGGACACCTGTGCCCTCAAGCCGAAGCCCGCCGGGAAGGTGCTCCAGGGGTACTGGGAGAATTGGGACGGCGCGGCCAACGGCGTCCACCCGCCCTTCGGCTGGGCGCCGATCGACGACCCGCGCTTCGCGGCCCACGGCTACAACGTCATCAACGCCGCCTTCCCCGTGATCCGTTCGGACGGGACGGTGCTGTGGGAGGACGGCATGGACAACACCGTCCGGGTGCCCACCCCGGCGGAGATGTGCCGCGCCAAGGCGGGCGGCGCGACCATCCTGATGTCGATCGGCGGCGCCGCCGCCGGCATCGACCTGAGCTCGCGCGCCGTCGCCGACCGCTTCGTGGCGACGATCGTGCCCCTCCTGCGGAAGTACAACTTCGACGGGATCGACATCGACATCGAGACCGGCCTGGTGGGCAGCGGCGCCATCGGCACCCTCTCCGCCTCGCAGGCCAACCTGGTGCACATCATCGACGGCGTCCTCGCCCGCATGCCCGCCGGCTTCGGACTGACCATGGCGCCGGAGACCGCGTACGTCACCGGCGGCAGCGTGGCCTACGGATCGATCTGGGGCGCCTACCTGCCGGTCGTCAAGAAGTACGCCGACAACGGCCGTCTGTGGTGGCTCAACATGCAGTACTACAACGGCAGCATGTACGGATGCTCGGGCGACTCCTACGCCGCCGGGACCGTCGCCGGGTTCGTCGCGCAGACCGACTGCCTGAACCGGGGCCTCGTCATCCAGGGAACGACGATCCGCGTGCCGTACGACAAGCAGGTCCCCGGCCTCCCGGCCCAGCCGGGCGCGGGTGGCGGCCACATGGCGCCGTCGACCGTGGCTCAGGCGTGGAACCACTACGGCGGGGCGCTCAAGGGCCTCATGACCTGGTCGGCGAACTGGGACGGGTCGAAGAACTGGACCTTCGGCGACAACGTCAAGGCACTCCAGGGCCGCTAGAGGGTGTCCGGCCCCGCGGTGTCACCCGGCCCCCCGCTCGGGGGCGGGCCGGGTGACACCCCGCGGTTTCCGCAGGTCGTGCCCGTGCCACGACGCCCGCCGGGGTTACGGTCGGCGCCATGGAAGGTGAACGCCATGCCTGGCTCCGCTGTCTGCTCGCCGGTGCCGTGTTCGTCGTGTGCATGGCCGGCACCACACTGCCGACGCCGCTCTACCCCCTCTACCAGGAGAAGTTCGGGTTCTCCGAACTGACGGTGACCGTCGTCTACGCCGTGTACGCCTTCGGGGTCATCGGCGTCCTGCTCCTGGCCGGCAACGCCTCGGACACGATCGGCAGGCGGCCGACGCTGCTCTGGGGCCTGGGGTTCTCGGCGGCGAGCGCGATCTGCTTCCTCTGCGCGAGCACCGTGAGCTGGCTGTACGCGGGCCGGCTCCTGTCGGGTCTGTCGGCCGGCCTGTTCACCGGCGCCGCCACCGCGTACATCATGGAGCTGGCCCCGCGCGGCGGCGCGTCCCGGGCGACGTTCGTGGCGACCGCCGCCAACATGGGAGGACTGGGCTGCGGCCCGCTGCTCGCCGGCCTGCTCGCGGAGTACGCCCCCGAGCCGCTGCTCCTGCCGTTCGCCGTGCACCTCGGCCTCGTCGCACTGAGCGCCGGCGTTCTGCTGTGGCTCCCGGAGACCGTCCGGGAGCGCCGGCCCCTGACCGCCGTACGGCCGCGGCGGCCCGCCCTCCCGGCCCAGGTGAGAGCGGTGTTCGTACCGGCGGCGATCGCGTCCTTCGTGGGCTTCGCCCTCTTCGGCGTGTTCACCTCGGTCAGCCCTGCCTTCCTCGCCCGCTTCCTGCACGTGGACAACCACGCCGTGAGCGGCCTGGTCGTGGCCCTGGCCTTCTTCGCATCCACCGCCGGACAGCTGGCCGTCGACCGCGTCGGGGTGGCGCGCTCCCTGCCGCTGGGCTGCGCCGTGCTCTTCACCGGCCTCGCCCTCCTCGGGGCGGCCCTCTACACCGACCTCCTGGTGTTCGTCGTCCTCTCGGCCGTGGTCGGCGGCGCCGGACAGGGCCTCGCCTTCCGCGCGGCGCTCTCCTCCGTGGCCGCGGCGGCGCCGGAGGAGCGGCGCGCCGCGGTGATCTCGACCCTCTTCGTGGTCGCCTACACGGGAATCTCCATCCCGGTGATCGGCGTGGGACTCCTCGCCGACCCGCTCGGACTCGAAGGGGCGGGACTGGTCTTCATCGCGTGCATGCTGGTGCTCGTCGCCTCCGCCGCCGCGTACCTGGTCCGACGACCCGTACGGTCCGACAGCCCCTGACCGCTCGCGGTCACCGCGTGGCCGCCGCCAGGCCCAGACCGACCGCCAGGCGCGCGCGGTGCCAGGCCGGCGGGCCGAAGAGCTGGGACGAGCCGTGCGCGCGCTTGAAGTAGCGGTGGGCGTCGTGTTCCCACGTGATGCCGATGCCGCCGTGCAACTGGATCATCTCGCCCGCCACCACCGAGAACGCCTCCGAGCAGGCGGACTTGGCGGCGGCCGCGCACCGGGCCGCATCGGCTGCTCCCTCGGCCGCCGCGAACGCGGCCCCGAGGGCGACCGAACGCGCCGACTCCACCAGGACGTACGCGTCCGCGAGCCGGTGCTTGACCGCCTGGAACGAACCGATGGGCCGGCCGAACTGGACGCGCTCCCCGGCGTAGGCGACGGTGAGTTCGAGGCAGCGGGCGGCGGCGCCGACCTGCTCGGCGGCGAGCGCCACGCAGGCCAGGTCGAGGACGAGCCGCAGCACCCGCTCGCCGTCGCCGTCCGCCCCGATCAGCCGGCCCTCCGCCCCGGCGAGGGCCAGGCGGGCCTGCCCCCGGGTCGCGTCCATCGTCACCGCCGGGAATCGGCCCACGCCCGGCCCGTCCCCGGACACCCGGAAGAGGGAGACGCCCGCTTCCGTGCGGGCGGCCACGAGCAGCAGCTCCGCGCCGGCGCCGTCGAGGACGTGATCCTTGACCCCGGTGATCCGCCAGCCGCCGCCCGGCCCGGGGGCGGCCTCGGCCCGTACCGCCGCCGGGTCCCAGGAGCCGTCCTCGGCCCAGGCCAGAGCCCCCACCACGGCGCCCGAGGCCAGTCCAGGCAGCAACTCCGCGCACACCACCGTGTCGCCCGAGGCGAGCAGCGCCTGCACCACGAGCACGGCGGAGCCGAGGTACGGCACGGGCGAAAGCTCCCGTCCCAGCTCCTCCATCACCACATGGACCTCGCGGGCCCCACAGCCCGCGCCGCCGTACTCCTCGGGAACGGCCAGCCCCGCGACGCCGATCTGCTCGGTCAGCGGACGCCAGGCCGCGTCCCCCGCATGGCGGCCGAGCAGCGCCCGTACGGCGGACCGCAGCTCCTCTTGTTCCTCCGTCAGCCTCATGCGCTCTGCTCCTTTCCGAATGGCTCGACATGACGCGGTACGGCGTCGGTGGTGGGGGCGGCGCTCGCCGCCGGGTCCTCCTCGGGCGGGTGGTCCGGGCGAGCGAGCCGGCGGCGTCAGGGAGCGAGGACGCGGGCGCGGCAGGCGGCGGGGGTGCCCCAGGCCTCGCGCAGGGGACGGGCCTTGCGGATCCACAGGGACAGGTCCAGCTCGTCCGTGTAGCCGACGGCGCCGTGCAGTTGCAGGGCCGCGCGGGCGGCGGCGTAGGCGGCGTCGCCCGCCGCGACCTTCGCCGCGGCGATCTCGCGCCCGGCTTCCGCGCCGCCCGCCCGCGCCAGGGCCAGCGCGGCCGAGTGGAGCAGGGGCTGAGCGAACTCCAGGGCGATGAGCGTGTCGGCCAGGCGGTGCTTCACCGCCTGGAACGAGCCGATGGCGACCCCGAACTGGGTGCGCTGCTTGACGTACGCCACGGTCCGGTCGAGCAGCGCGCGGCCGAGGCCGAGCGCCTGGGCGGCGGTGACCAGGGCCGCCACATCGGCGGCGTGCGTGACGGCCGCGGCCACTTGGGGGCCCCTGGCCAGGACGGTGCCGCCGACGGGCCGGGCCAGTCGGCGCGCGGGGTCGGTGGACGGCTGGACGGGCCCGGCGTCCTCCGTCAGGAGCAGGGTGTCGCCCTGCACGACGAGCACGGCGTCGGTCGCGTCCGGGTCCAGGGCGTAGGGGCTTCCGACGGCCGGCACGCACAGGGAGACGACCGCCTTGCCGGAGGCGATGCGCGGCAGCCACGCCGCCGCCGCCTCGTGGTCGCCGAGACGGTCGAGGAGCGCGGCCGCCGCGACCGTCTCGACGAGCGGGCCGGGGACGGCGTGGCGGCCCGACTCGGTGAAGGCCACGACCAGTTCGACCGGAAGCGGGCCGAGTCCTTCGTACGGCTCCGGTACGGCGAGGGCGAAGACCCCCGCCTCCGCGAGCCGGGACCAGAGGGCGCGGCCCGGCGCGGTGTCACCGGCGGCCCAGGCCCGTACGGCCCCCGGGGTGTCGGACGCGGCGAGCATGGCGTCGAGCGAGCGGGCGAACTCCCGCTGTTCGTCGTCGAGGAGGAACCGCATCACCGGCGTCCCTTCGGCAGGCCGAGCAGGCGCTCGGCGATGATGTCCCGCTGGATCTCGTTGGTGCCCGCGTAGATCGGCCCGGCGAGGGAGAAGGTGTGGCCCTCGGCCCAACTGCCGTGTGCGGGAGCCTCCGTGGCCTCGTCGGACAGCTCGCCGTACGGGCCGAGCACGTCGAGCGCGGTCTCGTGGAGCGCGATGTCGAGTTCGGACCAGAAGACCTTGTTGAGGCTGGACTCGGCGCCGATCGAGTCTCCGGCGGCGATGCGGGAGGCGTTGGCGTAGGTGAACAGCCGGTAGGCGCGCGCTCCGATGACCGCGTCGGCGACCCGGTCGCGCAGGGCGGTGTCGGACGGGTCGGCACCCTCCCGCCACAGCTCGGCAAGGCGTGAGGCGGCGGCCGTGAACCGGCCCGGGCCGCGCAGCGTGAGCCCGCGCTCGTTGCCCGCCGTGCTCATGGCGACCCGCCAGCCCTGGCCCGGTGCGCCGATCACGTCCTCGTCGGGTACGAACACGTCGTCGAGGAAGAGTTCGGCGAAGGCGGGCTTGCCGTCGAGCCGCCCGATGGGCCGTACGGTCACCCCGTCCGCGTCGAGCGGGAACATCAGATACGTCAGGCCCTGGTGCGGCTTGCCGGCCGCCGGGTCGCTGCGGAAGAGACCGAAGGCGCGGTCGGCGAAGGCAGCCCGTGACGACCAGGTCTTCTGGCCGCTCAGGAGCCAGCCGCCCTCCGTGCGGACGGCGGTGGAGCGCAGGCTCGCGAGGTCCGAGCCGGACTCCGGTTCGGACCACGCCTGGGCCCAGATGACCTCGCCGGAGGCCATGGAAGGCAGGATCCGGGCGCGCTGCTCGTCGGTGCCGTGCTCGAAGAGGGTGGGGGCGAGGAGGTTGATGCCGTTCTGGCTCACCCGCCCGGGTGCGCCGGCGGCGTAGTACTCCTCCTCGAAGATCACCCACCGGAGTATCGACGCGCCCCTGCCCCCGTACTCCTCTGGCCAGGAGACCACCGACCAGCGGTCGGCGAAGAGGGTCCGCTCCCATTCCCGGTGGGCCGCGAAGCCCTCTTCCGTCTCCAGGGAGGGCAGGGGAGTGGTGGGCACGTGGGCGGTGAGCCAGGTGCGGGCGTCGGCCCGGAAGGCGTCCTCCGCCGTAGTGAAGTCGAGGTCCATCAGGCTCCCGCCGCCTTCATCGCCCGGATGTCCATGCCGCCCAGGGAGTCCGGGGCGGTCTCCGCGTTGTGCGCGTGCGCGAGGTGGTGCAGCCCGAACACCGAGTCCATGCCGGTGTGCATGCCCTGAAGGTCCTCGGCCTGGTTGACCGCGCGCTTGGTCAGCGCCAGGCCCATGCGTGGCATCTCGGCGATCCTGGCCGCCAACTCCAGGGTGCTGTCCGTCAGTTCCTCGCGAGGGACGACGCGGTTGACCATGCCGACCTCGTAGGCGCGACGGGCGCTCATCCGGTCGCCGGTGTACAGGAACTCCTTCGCGATGCGCGGGGGCATCACCCACGGGTGGGCGAAGTACTCGACGCCGGGGATGCCCATGCGGACGACCGGGTCGGCGAAGAAGGCGTCCTCGGAGGCGACGATCAGGTCGCACACCCAGGCGAGCATCAGGCCGCCCGCCACGCAGGCGCCCTGGACGGACGCGATCATGGGCTTGGGCAGTTCGCGCCAGCGCCGGCACATGCCCAGATAGACCTCGGACTCCCGGGCGAAGCGGCTCTCCGCGCCGGCCTTGTCCGAGTGGTCCCACCAGAGTCCGGCCCTGCGGTCGAACGGCAGGTGCGCGTCACGTTCCGGGGTGCCGATGTCGTGACCCGCGGAGAAGTGCTTCCCCGCCCCGGCGAGCACGACGACCTTGACCTCGCTGTCGTCGGCCGCGCGGTAGAAGGCCTCGTCCAGGGCGTATGTCATCGCGGAGTTCTGGGCGTTGCGGTAATCGGGCCGGTCCATGGTGACCACGGCCACGGGGCCGAGGCGTTCGTACCGGACAGGCGACGTGGATGTGGACGTGGACGTGGACGTGGATGTGGACGTGGACGCGGTGCGGGCAGCGGACATTCGCCCTCCTTCCCTAACAAGTGTTTGGTAGGTTAACGTACGGCCATGAGCAACGTCGAGGAGTTCCGCGCAGAGTTCCGTAGCTGGCTGCGCTCCCACCTCACCGGCGAGTTCGCCGCCCTCCGCGGCCGCGGAGGACCCGGTCGGGAGCACGAGGCGCATGCCGAACGCCTCGCCTGGGAGCGGCACATGGCCGCCGAGGGATGGACCTGCGTCGGCTGGCCGAAGGAGTACGGCGGACGGGGAGCGACCCTGGAACAGCAGGTCGCCTTCCACGAGGAGTACGCCCTCGCCGACGCCCCCGCCCGCGTCGGGCACATCGGCGAACAGCTCCTCGGGCCCACCCTCATCGCCTTCGGCACACCCGGGCAGCGCGAGCGCTTCCTCCCGCCGATCGTCGCCGTCGAGGAACTGTGGTGCCAGGGCTACAGCGAGCCGGACGCGGGGTCGGACCTGGCCAACGTCCGGACCCGGGCCGAACGCATGGGCGACGCATGGGTGGTCACCGGCCAGAAGATCTGGACGTCACAGGCGCACGAGTCCGACTGGTGCTTCGTCGTCGCCCGCACCGAACCCGGCTCGGTCCGCCACCGAGGCCTGTCCTACCTGCTGGTCCCGCTACGCCGGCCCGGTGTCGACATCCGGCCGATCGTCCAGCTCACCGGCACCTCGGAGTTCAACGAGGTGTTCTTCGACGGGGCCAGGACGGACGCGGCGAACGTCGTCGGCGCCCCGGGCGAGGGCTGGAAGGTGGCCATGGCCACCCTCGGCTTCGAGCGGGGCGTCTCCACCCTCGGCCAGCAGGTCGGCTTCCGCCGCGAACTGGAGGCGGTCATCGAACTGGCCCGCCACAACGGCGCCGCCACGGACCCGCTGATCCGCGACCGCATCGCCCGGGCCTGGATCGGCCTGGAGACCATCCGGTTCAACGCCCTGCGCATGCTCGGCGGCGTCGCCGCCGGGGTCCCGGGCCCCGAAGCGTCCATCGGCAAGATCTTCTGGGCCACCTGGCACCGCGAACTGGGCGAGCTCGCCATGGACGTCTGCGGAGCCGGCGGCATGCTGGCGGTCGGCGAACCGTACGACCTCACCGACTGGCAGCGGCTCTACCTCTTCTCCCGCTCCGACACCATCTACGCCGGATCCAACGAGATCCAGCGGAACATCATCGCCGAGCGCGTCCTCGGCCTGCCCAAGGAGGTCCGCCCGTGACCCGCACACCACCCCCCTACGTCCCGGGGCACGGGCTGCTCGCCGACCGGAGCGCCGTGGTGACCGCCGCGGCCGGCGCCGGCATCGGCGGCGCCACCGCGAGGCGGCTCCTGGAGGAAGGCGCGCGGGTCGTCCTCTCGGACGCCCACGCCCGCCGGCTGAAGGAGTCCGAGGCCGAACTGGCCGCGGAGTTCGGCGCCGACCGCGTCGCCGCCCTGCCCTGCGACGTCACCGACGAGTCCCAGGTCGCCGCCCTCCTCGACCTCGCCGAGGAGCGCCACGGACGCCTCGACATCCTCGTCAACAACGCCGGCCTGGGCGGCACCGCCGACCTCGTCGACATGACCGACGAACAGTGGGACAAGGTCCTCGACGTCACCCTCAACGGCACCTTTCGCTGCACCCGCGCCGCACTCCGCCGCCTGAAGGCCGCGGGCAGCGGCGGCGTCGTCGTCAACAACGCCTCCGTGGTCGGCTGGCGGGCGCAGAAGGGCCAGGCCCACTACGCCGCCGCCAAGGCCGGCGTCATGGCGCTCACCCGCTGCGCAGCCCTGGAGGCCGCCGAGTACGGGGTACGGGTCAACGCCGTCTCCCCGAGCCTGGCCATGCACCCCCACCTGGCGAAGGTCACCACGCCCGAGCTCCTCGAAGAGCTGACCGCCCGCGAGGCGTTCGGGCGGTACGCCGAGCCGTGGGAAGTGGCCAACGTGATCGTGTTCCTCGCCAGCGGCTACTCCTCGTACCTGACCGGCGAGGTCGTCTCGGTCAGCAGCCAGCATCCGTGAGCCGACCGTGACCGGCCGTCGGAGAGCAGGAGGAAGAGCGTGGTGAGCGCGGCGCCCGAGCGGCGCCACGAACTCCTCGCCACCGCCGCCGAGGTGTTCGCCGCCCAGGGCTACAACGCCACCACCGTCCGCAAGATCGCCGACGCGGCGGGCATCCTCGCCGGCAGCCTCTACTACCACTTCGACTCCAAGGAGTCGATGCTCGACGAGATCCTCTCCGGCTTCCTGAACGAGCTGTGGGGCAGGTACGACGCCGTACTCGCCGCCGGACTCGGCCCCAGGGAGACCATCGAGGCCCTCGTCACCGAGTCCTTCCGGGAGATCGACCGGCACCGGGCCGCCGTCGCCATCTACCAGAAGGAGTCCCGGCACCTGCGGGAGCAGCCGCGCTTCGGCTATCTCGACGACTCGCAGCAGAGGTTCGAGAAGGCCTGGCTCGGCACCCTGGAGCGCGGCGTGACCGCCGGGGTGTTCCGCGCCGACCTCGACGTCCGCCTCACCTACCGGTTCGTGCGCGACACCGTCTGGGTCGCCGCGTCCTGGTACCGGCCCGGCGGGCAGCACAGCCCGGAGGAGATCGCCCGCCAGTACCTGTCCATGGTGCTGGAGGGCGTCGCACTCCGTACCCGACATCCATGACCCGAACGCGTGAGACAGGAAAGAGGAGCGGCCATGGCCGAGGCATACATCATCGAAGCGGTGCGCACCCCCGTCGGCAGGCGGAACGGCGGGCTCGCCGCCGTCCACCCCGCCGACCTCGGCGCCCACGTCCTGAAGGCACTGATGGAGCGCGCGGGCGCCGACCCCGCCGCCGTCGAGGACGTCGTCTTCGGCTGCCTCGACACCGTCGGCCCGCAGGCCGGTGACATCGCCCGTACCGCCTGGCTGGCCGCCGGCCTGCCCGAGGAGGTGCCCGGCGTGACCGTCGACCGGCAGTGCGGATCCTCCCAGCAGGCCCTGCACTTCGCCGCGCAGGGAGTCCTGTCCGGCACCCAGGACCTGGTGGTCGCGGGCGGCGTCCAGAACATGTCCCTGGTCCCCATCGCCTTCGCCAGCCGCCAGGCCGCCGCGCCGCTCGGGCTGACCGACGGTCCGTACGCCGGCTCCGAGGGCTGGCGGGCCCGGTACGGCGACCAGCCGGTCAACCAGTTCCACGGCGCCGAGCTCATCGCCACGAAGTGGGGCATCTCCCGCCGGGACATGGAGGAGTTCGCCCTGCGCTCGCACCAGCGGGCCGCCCGCGCCATCGACGAGGGCCGCTTCGACCGGGAGATCGTGGCGTACGGCGACGTGACCACCGACGAGGGCCCGCGCCGCGACACCACACTGGAGAAGATGGCGGGCCTGAAGCCGGTGGTCGAGGGCGGCCGGCTGACCGCCGCGGTCTCCTCCCAGGTCTCCGACGGAGCCTCGGCGATGCTGATCGCCTCGGAGCGGGCCGTACGGGAGCACGGCCTGACGCCGCGCGCCCGCGTCCACCACCTGTCCGTACGGGGCGAGGACCCGATCCGCATGCTGTCCGCGCCGATCCCGGCGACGGCGTACGCGCTGAAGAAGGCCGGGATGACGCTCGACGACATCGACCTGGTGGAGATCAACGAGGCCTTCGCCTCGGTCGTCCTCGCCTGGCTGAAGGAGACCGGGGCCGACCCCGACAAGGTCAATGTCAACGGTGGGGCCATCGCCCTCGGCCACCCGCTCGGCGCGACCGGCACCAAGCTGACGACCACCCTCCTGCACGAGCTGGAGCGCACCGGCGGCCGCTACGGCCTGCAGACGATGTGCGAGGGCGGCGGTCAGGCCAACGTCACCATCATCGAGCGCCTCTGAACGACGGCCTCCGTATGCGACAGGCCCGCCGGGTTACGACACCCCGGCGGGCCTGTTCATGAGCTCCGCCGCTCAGCCGCGGCCGCTCAGCCGCGGCCGCTCAGTCGGTGCGCGGCAGCGACCGGAGCGTGGCCCGCGCCTCCGCCATGATCCGGTCGACCAGCTCGGCACACGACGGCAGATCGTCGATGAGTCCCGCGACCTGCCCGGCGGCCATCACACCGAGATCCGTCCGGCCCTCCACCATCGACGCCTTGAGCAGCATCGGGGTGTTCGCCGCCAGCAGGATCTGGCTCCACGTCATGTCCTTGCCGTGCTTCATCGCCAGACCGTCACGGACCATCCGCGCCCAGCTCATGTCCGTCTCACGGCGGAAGGCAGCGGCGTGCCGCACCGCCCGCAGCAGCGAGGCGGCCCGGCCCGAACGCTCCAGCGCGTCGACGAGCTCGGTGCGCAGCATGCGGTGCGGCAGGCCGTCGACGGCCGTGGTGACGGTCACGTCCTGGACCGTGGCCGCCAGATAACGGGCCTTGACCGCGTCCGGCACGGTCGAGTCCGAGGTGAGCAGGAACCGGGTGCCCATGGCGACGCCGGCCGCGCCGTGGGCGAGGGCCGCGACCAGGCCGCGCCCGTCGCGGAAGCCGCCGGCCGCGATGACGGGGATGTCGACGGCGTCCACGATCTGCGGAAGCAGGACGGTGGTGGCGACGCTCCCCGTGTGACCGCCGCCCTCCCCGCCCTGCACCAGCACCGCGTCGGCGCCCCACGCGGCGACCTTCTCGGCGTGCCGCTTGGCCCCGATGGAGGGAATGACGACGACCCCCGCGTCCTTGAGCCGCGCGATGAGCTCGCGGGACGGGGCGAGCGCGAACGAGGCGACCCGTACGCCCTCGTCGATGATGATCTGCACGCGCTCGGCCGCGTCCCCGGCGTCCGCGCGCAGGTTCACGCCGAAGGGCGCGTCCGTGCGGGACGTGACCTCGCGTACCGCCGAGCGGAGCTGGTCGACGGTCATGGTCGCCGACGCGAGGATCCCGAGCGCGCCCGCGGCGGCGGTGGCCGAGACCAGTCGGGGACCCGCCACCCACCCCATGCCGGTCTGCACGAGGGGGTGCCGCACGCCGACCAGTTCGGTGAGGGGGGTGGCGATCGTGACGTCGCTCATGCGGGGACCTCGCGGTCCCGCAGTCCCTTCGGGTCGATCTCCTCGCGGATCAGCCGCAGTTCCTCCGCGGTGGGCTCACGGGTGTACGGCACCTCGTCGGGGACGGTGAGCGCGAACCCGGTGGCCGCCGTGACCTGTTCGACGGTGACACCGGGGTGCAGCGATCGCAGCCGCATGGTGCGGTCCGGGGTCTCGAAGTCGAAGACCCCCAGGTCGCTGACGACTTCGGGGATGCGGTGGTAGCGGGCGGCGGAAGGTCCGGCCGCGGCGGCGCGGTCGTAGCCGACCCCGGAGACCATGTCGACCCGCTCGACGAAGACCCGGGCCGAGTGCTTGGGGACCCAGTAACTCGTCGGGTTGTTGAGGGTGTTGACGGGAGCCCCGCGGACGCCGAGGAGCTGGCGCTTGGGCCGCGCCCAGTCGCCGATGCAGCTGATGTTCTGGTTGCCGTACCGGTCGATCTGGCTCGCGCCCATCATCACGTGCCGCCGCCCGGTGGTGACGAGGGCCAGGTGCTGGCGGTACGGCAACCAGCCCTCCACCACCCGGGGCGGGGCGCCGACCGCCGGCACATCGGCGATGAGCAGCGCCTCGCCGTCGGTCAGGAGCAGGTCGGGGGAGAAGGTGAGCCGTGCGAGCCGGGCCCCGATCATCGGGATCGTGCCCATCGGACTGGCCAGGATCTCGCCCGCGCCCCGCCACGCCTCGGCGCACGCCACCACGCAGTACTCGGCCCGCGTCGCCGTCGTCGTATCCGTCGTCGTGCGGCTGCCGCTCATGCTTCCTCCTCGTGGAACGCCGCCACCGCGGCCTGGTACGCGTCCTCGTCGCCGGACAGGAACCGCTCGGTGAAGGCGCGCCAGGCCTCCGGATCGCGCGCGGCCGTGACGTACGCGCGCTGGAACGTCTCGTCGCGGTCGTAGTCGGGGGCGCAGGAGGTGAAGTGCGCGCCGTTCGGGGTCTCCACGACGCCGTTGACGAACGCGCGCTTGACGAGCAGCGACTGCGGCCCGGAGTCCTTGAGCAGCTCGGAGGTCTCCACGATCCGCTCGCACGAGAGGTACGCGGCGTCCGCGGCCTCGCAGAAGAGGTCGTCGAAGTACGGGTCGGGGCCCAGATACTGGCCGTTGCCGTGTGCGTCGGCGCGGTTGAGGTGGACCAGCGCGGCGTCCAGACGCAGGGCGGGGACGGCGACGAACTCCTCACGGTCGTCGTACGGGGACGTGACCGTCCGCAGCGACGGGTTCACGCTCATCAGGTCCGAGCCGAGCCCGGCCCGCACGGGCATGAAGGGCAGCCGCTGCGCGGCGGCGGTCAGCCCCCACATGACCATGGCCTCGTCCAGCTCCACCATCTCCAGGGAGCCGCTCTGCCGGGCCGCGCCGAAGTGCGGCTCCAGGGGGACGGAATCGAGGGTGGCGAAGGCCGCGACCAGCTTGCGGACCTTCCCGGCGGCGGCGAGCAGCCCGACGTCCGGGCCGCCGTACGAGACGACGGTCAGATCGGTGAGGTCCGAACGCAGCAGCGCCCGGACCAGTGCCATCGGCTTGCGCCGCGAGCCCCAACCGCCGATCCCGATCGTCATCCCGCTCTCCAGGCGGCCGACGACCTCCTCGGCGGTCATCGTCTTGTCCCTGCTCACGACTGCTCCTCCCTGACCGTCTCGTTCACGGTGTCCGTCCTCTCGGTGCCGAAGGTGTCGCGGACCCGGTCGGCGACACCGCTCAGGTTGGCCTCGAAGGTGAAGCCCTGTTCGAAGCGGTAGCTCCGGTGGACGTCCACCGGATCGATGCCGTTGATCGCGGCCTTGGCGAGCCGGATCAGCTGTCCGTCCTTGGCCGCGATCTCCCGGGCCAGCTCAAGGGCCGCCTCCCGGAGTCCTTCGCGCGGGACGACCCGCCACACCGAGCCGTGCCCCAGCAGCTCCTGGGCGGTGATGGTGCGCGAGGTGTAGTACAGGGCCCGCATCAGGTGCTGCGGGACCAGCCGGGAGAGATGGGTGGCCGCGCCCAGCGCGCCCCGGTCCAGCTCGGGCAGGCCGAAGGTCGCGTCGTCGGAGGCGACGACCACGTCGGCGTTTCCGACGAGCCCGATCCCGCCGCCCAGACAGAAGCCGTGCACGGCGGCGACCACCGGCACCTCGCAGTCGTAGACCGCGGCGAACGCCTCGTAACAGCCGCGGTTGGCGCCGAGGAGGGCGTCATGCCCGGTCGTGCGCTGGATTTCCTTGATGTCGACGCCGGCGTTGAAACCGCGGCCCCCGGCGGTGAGCACCAGGCAGCGCACCTTGGGGTCGGCGCCGGCGGCGCGCACCGCCGCGGCCAGGTCGTACCAGCCCTGCACGGGCAGGGCGTTGACCGGGGGGAAGTCCACGGTGACGACGGCGATGCCCTCTTCCGGGGCGGAGGTGGAGACACCCATGAGCAGATCAGCTACCTTTCCACCTAACGTTTGTTAGGTGGAAGATAGCAGCGGTTCGCGCGCTGCGGGAGGTGCCCATTGGCAGCGATCATCGATCTGTCGGGATCCGTCGCCGTCGTCACCGGCGGTACACGGGGCGTCGGCGCGGGAATCACCCGTGCCCTGCTGGAAGCCGGCGCGGAGGTCGTGACCTGCGCGCGGCGGCCCCCCGACGAGCCCATCGAGGCGGCGGGGCGCACGGCCCGCTTCCTCCCCGTCGACCTCCGCGACCCGGCGGCGGTCGGCGGATTCTTCGACCGGGTACGCGACGACCACGGACGGCTCGACACCCTCGTCAACAACGCCGGAGGGACCCCGTTCCGGATGCTCGGCGACGGCGGGGCCGAGCGACAGGCCCGGGTCGTCGAACTGAACCTCGTCGCCCCGCTGACCGCCTCCCTCGCCGCGTACGAGGTGATGCGCCACCAGGACGGGGGAGGGTCGATCATCATGATCGGCAGCGTCAGCGGCACCCGCCCGTCCCCGGGCACCGCGGCCTACGGAGCCGCGAAGGCGGGCCTGGACAACCTCGCCCGCTCCATGGCCGTGGAATGGGCGCCCCGGGTGCGGGTCAACACGGTCGTCCTCGGCATGGTGCGCACCGAACTCTCCCATCTGCACTACGGGGACGAGGAAGGCGTCGCCGCCGTCGGCCGCACCGTGCCCCTCGGCAGACTCGCCGAACCCGCCGACATCGGCGACGCCTGCGTCTTCCTCGCCTCCGACCGCGCCGCGTACATCAGCGGCGCCAGCCTGCACGTCCACGGCGGCGGGGAACGCCCCGGCTTCCTCGACGCCGCCACCGTCAACCACTGACGGCCCCACCCAGCTTGAGTGAAAGGACCACACCATGACAGGACTGTGCGGCGGACGCGTCGTCATCGTCACCGGAGCGGGCCGCGGCCTCGGCCGCGCGCACGCCCTCGCCTTCGCCGCCGAGGGCGCCAAGGTCGTCGTCAACGACCTCGGCGTCGCCCCGGACGGCAGCGGCGGGGGCGCGGGCCCGGCCCAGCAGGTCGTCGACGAGATCACGGCGGCGGGCGGAGAAGCCGTCGCCCACGGCGGTGACATCGCCACCGCCGACGGCGCGGCCTCGCTGATCGCCACCGCCCTGGAGGCCTTCGGCCGCCTCGACACCCTCGTCAACAACGCCGGGTTCCTGCGCGACCGCATGCTCGTCAACCTCGACGAGGACGAGTGGGACGCCGTCATGCGCGTCCACCTCAAGGGGCACTTCCTGCCGCTCAAGTACGCCACCGCGCACTGGCGCGCCGAGGCCAAGGCCGGCCGGAAGCCGGAGGCGCGGGTGATCAACACCAGCTCCGGAGCCGGTCTCCTCGGCAGCGTCGGCCAGGGCAACTACGCCGCCGCCAAGGCCGGGATCATCGGCCTCACCCTCGTCGCCGCCGCCGAGACGGGACGCTACGGCGTCCAGGTCAACGCGATCGCTCCCGCCGCCCGCACCCGGATGACCGAGGCGACCTTCGCCGAGACGATGGCCGCCCCCGAGGGCGACGCCTTCGACGCGATGGCCCCGGAGAACGTCTCCCCCCTCGTCGTCTGGCTGGGCTCCGCCGCCTCGGCCGGCGTGACGGGACGCGTCTTCGAGGCCGAGGCGGGCCGGATCACCGTCATGGAGGGCTGGCGGCCGGGCCCGACTGCCGACAAGGGCGCCCGCTGGACCCCGGCCGAGGCGGGCGACACGGCACTGAAGCTCCTCGCGGACGCGGAGCCCCCACAGCCCGTGTACGGGGCGCACTGACCGGCCTTCCACCCCGCGGGGGCGGGCTCGTGACGGGAACGCCACGAGCCCGCCCCGCAGCGCGTTCCGCACCCCTCCGGGGGCCTTTCCCGCTCACCGGGAACTGGCGCTCCCTGCGGTCATCGCTACCGGCCTAGCCTCGCCGGACAGCCCCAACCGCCCGCAGGAGGGACCCGCCATGCTCACGGACCGCCAGAGACACGAGGCGGCCGAGCTGCTGCGCTCCGCCGAACACGGCGTCACGCCGATCGCCCCCCTGACCTCGGCCTTCCCCGGCATCGACACCGAGGACGCGTACGAGATCCAGCTCGTCAACATCCGGCACCGCCTCGCGGCGGGAGCCGAGGTGCGCGGCCACAAGGTCGGCCTCTCGTCACCCGTCATGCAGCGGATGATGGGCGTCGACGAACCCGACTACGGCCACCTGCTCCACGACATGGAGCTGCGGCCCGACGTCCAGGTCCCCGTCTCCCGCTACTGCCACCCGCGCGTCGAGGTCGAGGTCGGCTTCGTCCTCGGCGACGACCTCCCGGGCGAGACCTGCACCGCTGCCGACGTGCTCGCCGCGACCGAACGCGTCGTGCCCGCGCTGGAACTGATCGACAGCAGGATCCGCGACTGGCGGATCACCATCGCCGACACCATCGCGGACAACGCCTCCTCCGCCGGCTACGTCATCGGCGAGGGCCGCGACCCCCGCGAGCTCGACCTGAGGACGATCGACGCACGGCTCACCAGCGACGGCGAACTGCTCGCCGAGGGGCGCAGCGACGCCGTGCTCGGCGACCCGACGCTCTCCGTCGCCTGGCTGGCCCGCACCGTGGCCCGCTTCGGAGTGGCCCTGAAGAAGGGGCACGTGGTGCTGCCCGGCTCCTGCACCCGGGCCGTCGACGTGGCGCCCGGAGCCACCTTCACCGCCGAGTTCACCGGGCTGGGCTCGGTCTCCCTGCCCTTCATCTGAGGTGATGACCATCAACACCAGGACCAAGGCGACAGCCGCCATCGTCGGATCCGGCAACATCGGCACCGACCTGCTCTACAAGCTGCTCCGCTCCCCACACGTCGAACCCCGCTGGATGATCGGCGTCGACCCCGACAGCGAGGGCCTCGCCCGCGCCCGCCGCATGGGCCTGGAGGCCAGCCACGCGGGCGTCGACTGGCTGCTCGCCCAGGACGAGAAGCCCGACATCGTCTTCGAGGCCACCAGCGCCTACGTCCACCGGGCCAACGCCCCGCGCTACGCCGAGCTCGGCATCAAGGCGGTCGACCTGACCCCGGCGGCCGTCGGCCCCGCCGTCGTACCGCCCGCCAATCTCCGCGAGCACCTCGACAAGCCCAACGTCAACATGATCACCTGCGGCGGACAGGCCACCATCCCCATGGTGTACGCCGTCTCCCGCGTCGTCCCCGTCCCGTACGCGGAGATCGTCGCCTCGGTGGCCTCCGTCTCCGCCGGGCCCGGAACCCGCGCGAACATCGACGAGTTCACCCGTACCACCTCACGCGGCATCGAGACCATCGGCGGCGCCGCGCGCGGCAAGGCGATCATCATCCTCAACCCCGCCGAGCCCCCCGTCATCATGCGGGACACCGTCTTCTGCGCGATCCCCGAGGACGCCGACCGGGAAGCCATCGCCGTCTCCGTCAAGGAGATCGCCGAACAGGTCGCCGCCTACGTCCCCGGCTACCGCCTGCGCACCGAGCCGCAGTTCGACGACCCTTCCCCGAGCTCTCGGCTCGAGAACGGCGGGATGGCCCGCGTCGCGATCTTCCTGGAGGTCGAGGGCGCGGGCGACTACCTGCCGCCCTACGCCGGAAACCTCGACATCATGACCGCCGCCGCCACCAGGGTCGGCGAGGAGTTCGCCAAGGCGCTCCTCGCGCCTCGCGCGTAAGGAGCCCACCGCATGCCCCACTCGGACACCGCCTACTCCGACACCCCCTACTCGGACACCCTCGACATCCGGATCACCGACTCCTCGCTGCGCGACGGCTCGCACGCCAAACGGCACCAGTTCACCGGCGAGGACGTACGGTCCGTCGTCGCCGCCCTCGACGACGCCGGCGTCCCGGTGATCGAGGTGACCCACGGCGACGGACTCGGCGGATCCTCGTTCAACTACGGCTTCTCCAAGACGCCCGAACAGGAACTGATCAAGATCGCGGTGGACACCGCCCGGCAGGCGAGGATCGCCTTCCTCATGCTCCCCGGACTCGGCGTCAAGGACGACATCCTGGCCGCGCACGACAACGGCGCGAGCATCTGCCGCGTCGCCACCCACTGCACCGAGGCCGACATCGCCGTCCAGCACTTCGGACTCGCCCGCGAGCGGGGCCTGGAGACCGTCGGCTTCCTGATGATGGCCCACTCGACGACGCCCGAGAACCTGGCGCGGCAGGCCCGGATCATGGCCGACGCCGGCTGCCAGTGCGTGTACGTCGTCGACTCCGCCGGCGCCATGGTCATGGACGACGTCACCGCCCGGGTCGAGGCCCTGGTCGCCGAACTCGGCGACGACGCCCAGGTCGGCTTCCACGGACACGAGAACCTGGCCCTCGGCATGGGGAACTCCATCGCCGCCGTCAAGGCCGGCGCGCTCCAGATCGACGGCTCCACCCGCCGACTCGGCGCGGGCGCCGGAAACACCCCGGTCGAGGCACTCGTCGCCGTCTGCGCCAAGATGGGCATCCGCACCGGCATCGACGTCCTGAAGATCATCGACGCGGCGGAGGACGTGGTCCGCCCGGTCATGGACGAGGAATGCCGACTCGACCGGCTCGCCCTGCTCATGGGCCACGCCGGGGTCTACTCCAGCTTCCTCAAGCACGCCTACCGGCAGGCCGGGCGCTACGGCGTATCCGGTGCCGAGATCCTCCTGCGCGCGGGCGAACGCCGCCTCGTCGGCGGCCAGGAGGACCAGCTGATCGACATCGCCGTGGAACTCGCCGCGCGGAACCGAACCTCCACACACGAAGGGACAACGAGATGACGGCGCTCCACGACGAGGTCCGGGTCATCGAGGCGGGCAGGCCGCCGGCGCGCTTCGCCCGGGGCTGGCACTGCCTCGGCCTCGCCGACGACCTCAAGGACGGGAACCCGCACGAGATCGAGGCCTTCGGCACCAAGCTGGTGGTGTTCCAGGGCGCGGACGACGGGCAGCTGCACGTCCTCAACGCCTTCTGCCCCCACATGGGCGGCAACCTCGCCCACGGCACCGTCAAGGGCGACGCCGTCGCCTGCCCCTTCCACGACTGGCGCTGGGCGGGCAACGGCCGCTGCGCCGGCATCCCGTACGCCCGCCGGGTCCCGCCGCGCGCCAGGACCCGCTCCTGGCTCACGCTGGAGCGGAACAAGCAGCTCTTCGTCTGGCACGACCCGGAGGGCAACCCCCCGCCGCCCGAGGTCACCGTCCCCGAGATCGCCGGCATCCACGGACCCGAAGCGGGCCAATGGAGCGACTGGACCTGGAAGACCCTGCGGGTCGAGGGCTCCAACTGCCGCGAGATCGTCGACAACGTCGTGGACATGGCGCACTTCTACTACGTTCACTACGCCTTCCCGGAGTACTTCAAGAACGTCTTCGAAGGGCACGTCGCCACCCAGTACATGGAGAGCAGCCCCCGAGGCGACATGGAACTGGGCACCCTCAGCGCCGGCCGCCTGCGCTCCGACGCCTCCTACTACGGCCCCTCCTACATGATCGACCACCTCTACAGCGACGTCGGCGGCGGCATGGAGATGGAGGTCGTCCTGATCAACTGCCACTACCCCATCGACGAGAACAGCTTCCTGCTCCAGTACGGGGCGATCGTCAAGCGGCTCCCCGGGATGACCGAGGAACAGGCCGACGAGGCCGCGCGGCTCACCGCCGAGGGAACGACCGTCGGCTTCGAGCAGGACGTGGAGATCTGGAAGAACAAGACCCGGATCGACAACCCGCTGCTCACCGAGGAAGACGGCCCGGTCTACCAACTCCGCCGCTGGTACGAGCAGTTCTACGTCGACGTGGCCGACGTCAAGGACGAGATGACCCGCCGCTTCGAGTTCGAGATCGACACCCAGCGCGCCAACAAGGCCTGGCACGCGGAGGTCGAGGAGAACCTCGCCCGCCGCGCGGCGGCGCCGGAGACCGGAGCCTGACATGCGACCGGTGGAATGCGCGACCTGCGGCAACCAGGTCCTGTGCGAGAAGTTCAGCCCGGCTCACACCTCCGTGCAGTGGACCGCCGACGCGGCCGTCGTCTGCGCCGAGTTCCGCGACCGGGTGAACGAGGGCGCGACCAGCGCCCGGATACGGACCTGCCGGGCCCTGCGGTCGAGCATCGACCGCGCGGTGGAGGACGGCACCCTGGAGGTCGTCGATGCCTGAGCCGATGTCCGAACAGGGGCCCGGGGCGCGCACCCACCGGCTGCGCGTCGTCCAGGTGATCGCCGAGACGGCCGACGCGCATTCCCTGGTGCTCCAGGCGCCGCCGGAGAGCACGGACCGCTTCGCGTACCGCCCCGGGCAGTTCCTCACCCTCAAGCTGCCGGGCGCGGACGGGAAGCCGGCCGCCCGCTGCTACTCCCTCGCCAGCTCACCCCACACCGGCGAACCCCTGAAGGTCACCGTCAAACGGGTGGCCGGCGGGCACGGCTCCAACTGGGTGTGCGACCACCTGGCGGCGGGCGACGAGCTGGAGGTGCTGCCCCCGGCCGGCACCTTCACCCCCGACTCCCTCGACCACGACCTGCTCCTCGTCGCCGGTGGGAGCGGCATCACGCCGGTGCTCTCGATCGCCAAGTCGGCCCTTGCCGGGGGACAGGGCCGGGTCGTCCTCCTGTACGCCAACCGTGACGAGACCTCGGTCATCTTCCGCGACGAACTGCGGGAGCTGGCCACGCACCACCCGGACCGGCTCCTCGTGCTCCACTGGCTGGAATCGCTCCAGGGCCTGCCCCGCGCGGAACGGCTGGCCGCGGCACTCGCGCCGTACGCCGACCGTGAGGCCTTCGTCTGCGGACCGGAACCGCTCATGGACGCCGTCGAGCAGGCGCTGCGCGCGGTCGGCACGCCGGGCCACCGCATCCACCGGGAGCGGTTCTTCTCCCTCGGCGGACACGTCTTCGACATCCCCGCCCAGACGGTCGGCGACAGTACAGGGGACAGCGTCAGTACGGCGGAGGTGGAGCTCGACGGCGAGACCCGCACCCTCGCCTGGCCACGGTCCACCCCGCTGCTCGACGCGCTCCTGGCCGCCGGCATGGACGCCCCGTACTCCTGCCGGGAGGGCGCCTGCAGCGCCTGCACCTGCCGGGTCGTGGCGGGCGACGTGAAGATGCTCCGCAACGACGTCCTGGACGACGAGGACATCGCCGAGGGCTACGTCCTGGCCTGTCAGGCCCTGCCGCTCACCGACAGGGTCGCGATCACCTACTCCTGATACTCCGGACACTCCTGGCAACTACGTGGCGACGCTCGTCGTACGCGCCCCCCACGACGGCGTCGCTTCCCGGGCGCCCCGGGACGTACGACCGACTGACCCGGCTCCGCCGACTCCGTCCCCGGCGGACACCACCGTGTGTCCGTCGGGGACGGAGTCTTCACATCCACTCGCTGAAGCGCAGCCAGGTCATCATGTCGTCCATCGACGGCTGCGCGAGCCCGGTCTCGGCCATCGCCCCGGCCGGCCGCGCCTGCTTCTCCGTGTACCGCCCCGGACCGAACATCGCCTGCCAGACGGAGCGCGCGCAGCCGCGCACGGTGGGCGCGATCCGCTCAAGGTCGCGGTGGACGCCGTTGCCGGACACCGAGATCGCGGCGATCGCCCGGCCCGCGCCACGCAGCGGCGCGGCCACGCAGAAGACGCCTCGGAACCCCTCCTCGTGGTCGAACGCGACCCCCCGCTCCCGCGCCATCGCCAGCTCGCCCCGGAAGGACTCGGGGCGGGTGATGGTCCGCGGTGTCCGCGGCCGCAGTCCCTGCGCGATCACCTGCTCCGTCACGGAAGGGTCGCTGAAGGCCAGGATCGCCTTGCCCGACGCCGTGCAGTACGCCGGCTGGCGCCCGCCCGTCCGCGAGGGCACGCCGGAGTCGTCCGACCCGCCGATCCGCTCCAGGTAGACCACCTCGGCGCCGTCGAGCACGGTGAGGTGGACCAGGTGGCCCGTGGACTCGTGAAGGGCGTGCAGATGGGGCAGCGCCGCCCGGCGCAGCCGGTTGTGGTGCGAGGCCATCGCCCCGAGCTCCAGCATGCCCATGCCGAGCCGGTAGTCCCGGCCCTCGCGCTCCAGCCAGCGCAGTTGCACCAGCTGATCGAGGATGCGGTGCGCGGAGGACCGGCGGATGCCGGAGCGCTGCACGACCTCGGTCAGAGTGAGTCGGGGCCCCGCGCTCTGGAAGGCGCTCAGCACCTTCGCCGCCTTCTCCAGCAGGGACAGCGGCGGACATCCGGCCTCGACAGTTGGCGTCGCCATCGGCACCTCCCACACGGCCGGCGGACCGCCTTGGCCGCGTCCGCAATCTCCGGTATCGCGTGGAGATTGTCAGAGTGTCCCGGCGGCTGGGAAGAGGGTGTTCCGTCTCGGAACAGTAACGCGTAGTTTTCCTCACGTCATTCGGCCACGGCACGCCGAGCTCAGCAGACGAGCTCGGCGGACGGGCCCGGGATCCGGGAGGGGCGCCCATGCGCGAAGAGGACGTTCTCGCCGCGGTCCGCGCGCTCGCCCCCGCCCTGCGCGAGCGCGCGGCCGACACCGAGACGCTGCGCCGCGTGCCCGACTCCACCGTCGCGGAGCTCGAAGAGGCCGGCTTCTTCCGGCTCCTCCGGCCCAGGTCGTACGGCGGACTCGCCGCCGCCCCGGACGTCTTCTACGCCGCGCTGCGGGAGATCGCCAAGGCGTGCGGCTCGACAGGCTGGGCCGCGGCCGTCCTGGGCGTCCACCCCTGGCACCTGGCCCTCTTCGACCCACGGGCCCAGAACGACGTCTGGGGCACGGACGGAGCCGCCCGCATCTGCTCCTCCCACGCCCCCACCGGGGAGGTCGCCACGGTCGACGGCGGCTTCCGGCTGTCCGGCCGGTGGCACCTCTCGGCAGGCTGCGACCACGCCCGATGGGCCCTCCTGGGCGGTGTCGTCACCGACGCCGAGGGACGGCCCGTCGACATGCGGACCTTCCTGGTGCCGTGCGCCGACTACCGCGTCGACGACGTCTGGGACCCGGTCGGTCTGCGCGGCAGCGGCAGCAACGACATCGTGGTCGAGGACGCCTTCGTCCCCGGCCACCGGACCCTCGGCTTCGGCCCGGTGACCGCACTGCGCTGCCCGGGACACGAGGCCAACCCCGAGCCGCTGTACCGGCTTCCGTACGCCGCCGTCTTCACCACCGCGATCTCGACCGTCATGGTCGGCATCGCCGAAGGGGCGTACGAGGAGTACGTCGCGGCCGCCCGCGAGCGACTGAGCACCGCCTACGGACAGCGGGTCGCCGAGGACCCCTTCGCGCAGGTGCGCGTCGCCCGCGCGGCCGGCGACATCGACGCGAGCCGGCTGCAGTTGACCCGTAACACAGCCGATCTGTACGCCGTGGCCCGCGACGGACGGGAACCGTCGACGTCCCTGCGCGCACGAGCCCGCCGCGACCAGGCGCTCGCCGGCGAACGCGCGATCGCGGCCGTGGACCTGCTGATGCAGAACGCCGCGGGCAGCCCCATGCGCGGCGGTGCCGACGTCCTCCAGCGCGCCTGGCGGGACCTCCACACCGGCCGCGGACAGGCGGCCAACGACGTGGAGCGGGCCCTGCTCCTCTTCGGCCAGGACGCCCTGGGCATCGCCGTCCACGACCCGATGCTCTGACCGGCACGGTCGACCGCGGCACGGCCTTCGGGAGCACGGCCTACGGCGGCACGGGCGTCGGCGGCACGGCCTTCGGGAGCACGGCCTACGGCGGCACGGCCTTCGGGAGCACGGCCTACGGCGGCACGGGCGTCGGCCGCACGGTCCTCGGCGGCACGGCCATATGCGACCGCCCCTCAGCGCCCGCGCCCGGCTCTCCTTCCCGCTCAGTGGGAGCAGCGCATTTCGCCGCGTGTCGCCGCGTCGTACGGTCCTGGCACTTCCCCCACCACGACCCGAAAGGGGATGCCCCATGGCCGACGACGTCCTGGCAGCGATCCGCGATCTCGCCCCCGGCCTGCGCGAGCGCGCGGCCGAGGCCGAGGCCCTGCGCCGCGTACCCGACGCGTCCATCAAGGAGATCGAGGACACCGGCTTCTTCCAGCTGCTCCAGCCCCAGGCCTTCGGCGGCCGGGCGGCGGACCCGCTGGACTTCTACACGGCGGTCAAGGAGATCGCCAAGGCGTGCGGCTCGACCGGCTGGGTCGCCTCCGTGGTCGGCGTCCACCCCTGGCACGTCGCCCTGTTCGACCCGCGCGCCCAGCAGGAGGTGTGGGGCGAGGACCCCAAGACCCGTATCGCCTCCTCGTACGCCCCCACCGGCAAGGCGACCGCCGTCGACGACGGCTTCCGGCTGTCCGGCCGCTGGCACTTCTCCTCCGGCTGCGACCACGTCCAGTGGGCCCTGCTCGGCTGCCTCGTCCCCGACGCCGAGGGCAACCCGGTGGACATGCGCACCTTCCTGATCCCCCGCTCCGACTACCGCGTGGACGACGTGTGGGACACCGTCGGCCTGCGCGGCAGCGGCAGCAATGACGTCGTCGTCGAGGACGTCTTCGTCCCCGACCACCGCGCCCTGAGCTTCGGACCGGTCACCGCCCTGAAGGTGCCCGGCCACGCACTCAACCAGGAACCGCTGTACCGGCTGCCGTACGCCGGCGTGTTCACCACCACCATCACCACCCCGATCGTCGGCATCGCCGAGGGCGCCTACGACTCCTACACCGAGGCCACCAGGCAGCGGTTCCGGGTCTCCTACGGCCAGAAGGTCGCCGAGGACCCCTTCGCACAGGTCCGCATCGCCCGCGCCGCCAGTGACATCGACGCGAGCTGGCTCCAGATCACCCGCAACATCGGCGAGATGTACGCGCACGCGCAGCGCGGCGAGGACCTCCCCATGGAGCTCCGCACCCGCACCCGCCGGGACCAGGTGCTCGCCACCGAACGCTGCGTCGCGGCCGTCGACCTCCTGATGGAGAACGCCGGCGGCAACGCCATGCGCACCGGGCCCAGCCCCGTCCAGCGCGCCTGGCGTGACGCCCACACCGGCCGCGGCCACGCCGCCAACGACCCCGAGCGGGCCCTCGTCATGTACGGGCAGTGCGCGCTCGGCATCGACATCCACGACACCATGGCCTGAGAGGTGCCCCCGATGGCAGAGGCAGAGCTCACCCCCGCGTCGACGTCCCGCACCGCCAAGGCGGCGGGACTCACCCTCCACTACCACGAGGCCGGACCCGCGGGCCGGGACCGGGCACCCGTGGTGATCATGCTGCACGGCGGCGGCCCCGGCGCCTCCGGCTGGAGCAACTTCGGCCGCAACCTTCCCGTCTTCGCCGAGCACTTCCGTACGCTCCTCGTCGACCAGCCCTGCTACGGCCGCTCGGACAAGCCGGAGCTCGACAAGGACTACTTCAGCTACAGCGCGGACGCCGTGGCCGCGCTGATGGACGAACTGGGCATCGAGCAGGCGCACTTCATCGGCAACTCGCTCGGCGGCGGTACCGCCGTCCGCGTGGCCCTGAACCACCCGGAGAAGGTCGCCAAGCTCCTCCTGATGGGCCCCGGCGGCGTCTCCGTCAACCTCTTCGCCCCGGACCCGACCGAGGGCATCAAGCGGCTCTTCGAGTTCAGCGCCGCCCCGCAGCCGACCAAGGAGCAACTCCGCACGTTCCTCGGCGTCATGGCGTACGACCAGTCGATCGTCACCGACGAACTCGTCGACGAGCGCTGGGCCTCGGCGAACGACCCCGACACCAGGCTCGGCAACGCCCGGATGGGAGCCTCGTTCGCCGACCCCGCCTGGGCCGAGGACGTCATGCTCTGGCGCGAAGCCCACCGGATCACCCAGCCGGTGCTCCTCACCTGGGGACGCGAGGACCGCGTCAACCCCCTCGACGGCGCGCTCGTCGCGCTCAAGGCCATCCCCGACGCCCGCCTGCACGTCTTCCCGCACTGCGGCCACTGGGCCCAGGTCGAGCAGGCCGACGAGTTCAACCGCCTCGCCCTCGACTTCCTCTCCCACTGACACCACGAACGGAAAAGGGGCATCACCATGGACATCCGTGCTCTCGGATACCTGCGGCTGGAGACCACCGACCTCGACGCGTGGCGCCGCTACGCGCTCGACGTCCTCGGCATGGTGCAGGCGACCGGCACCACCGACGACACCCTCCTCCTGCGCGTCGACGACCGCGCCTACCGCATCGCCATCCAGGCGGGCGAGAGCGACCGGCTGCTCGCCGCCGGCTGGGAGGTGGCCGACGCCGCCGCGCTCGCCACGGCCGCCGCCGAGCTGGAGGCGGCGGGCGTCGCCGTCAAGGCCGCCGACGACACCGAACTCGCCGAGCGCCGGGTCCGGGGCCTCATCCACGTCACGGACCCCTGCGGCAACCCGCTGGAGATCTACTGGGGCCAGGCACAGGACCACTCCGCGCTCGGCACCCCGTACGGCAACCGCTTCGTCACCGGCGACCTCGGCCTCGGCCACGTCGTGCTCCCCGTCCCGGACGTCGAGGCCGCACTCGACTTCTACGCGAACCTGCTCGGCTTCCAGCTCCGCGACTCCATGAAGCTCCCGCCGCAGGCCGTCCCGACCGCCGCGGAGCAGCGGGACTTCCACTGGATGCACTTCCTGAGCCCCAACCGCCGCCACCACAGCCTGGGCCTCTACCCCGGCGCCCTGCCGCCCGGCATCGTGCACTTCATGGTGGAGCTGGAGACCCTGGACGACGTGGGCCGCGGCCTGGACCGCACCCAGGCCGCGGGCATCCCCATCGCCTCCAGTCTCGGCCGCCACACCAACGACCGGATGGTGTCGTTCTACGCCCAGGCGCCCGGCGGCTTCCAGGTCGAGTACGGCTGGGACGGCCTGGTCGTCGACCCCGCCACCTGGGTCGCCAAGGAGATCACCGCCGACAGCTTCTGGGGACACCAGTGGAACGGCTGATCGACCCCGCCGACTTCCGCGACGTCCTCGGCCGCTTCGCCAGCGGCATCACCGTCGTGGCGGCGCTCGACGGCGGCGAACCCGTCGGCTTCGCCTGCCAGTCCTTCGCCTCGCTCTCCCTCGACCCCCCGCTGGTCATGCTCGCCGTCGGCAAGTCCTCAAGGAGTTGGCCGAGGATCGAGCGGGCGGGCCGGTTCTGCGTCAACATCCTCGCCGAGGAGCAACGCGACACGTGCGCCGCGCTCGGCCGCGGCGGAGCCGACAAGTTCGCGGACGTGCCCTGGAGCGCCGGCGAGCACGGGACCGTACGGATCGACGGAGCCCTCGCCTTCGTCGAGTGCGCGCTGCACTCCGTCCACGAGGCCGGTGACCACTCCCTGGTCACCGCCCAGGTGGTCGCGCTCGACGCCCGCGAGGACGGCCGGCCGCTGCTGTTCTTCCGCAGCCGCTACGCCGTCGGGGCCTTCTGATGCCCCTCGACGTCGACAAGGAGACGTCCACCCCGCCCGTACGCACCGAGGCGGTGTGGGACGCGCGCGACGTGCGACTCCGCGCGTCCGGGACACGGCCGACGGCTACCGGCTGACGGCCACCGCAGCGGAACGCGACGACGCGCCGGTCCTCACCGACGCCCTGATCACCCCCCCCGCTGACCAGGGAGAACCCGATGACGAGGGAGAACCCGATGAACGACACCTGGGACCACACGTACGACGTGGTGGTGGTCGGCTCCGGCTCCGCCGGGATGGCCGCCGCCCTCACCGCCCGGCTCCGCGGGCTGACCGTCCTGGTGGTGGAGAAGACCGACGTGTACGGCGGCTCGACCGCCCTGTCAGGCGGCGCCATCTGGGTGCCGAACAACTTCCACCTGGACGCCGCCGGGCTCGGCGACACCCCCGAGAAGGCCCGCGCCTACCTGGACGCCACCGTCGGCGACCGGGTACCCGCCGAGCGCAAGGACGCCTATCTCGCGCACGGGCCCCGGATGGTGCGGGAGTTCCACGACCGCACCGCCGTGAGGTTCGTCTACACCCCCGGCTACCCCGACTACTACCCCGAGCGGCTCGGCGGCTACCCGCAGGGCCGCTCCATCGAACCCCGCATCTTCGACTTCAAGAAGCTGGGCCCGGAACAGCGCGGCACCATGCGCCGGGCCGGACTGCCCACCTACGGCCTCACCATCACCTCCAAGGACTTCCGCCTGCTCAACATGGTCGGGCGCACCTGGGCCGGCCGCCGGACCGCCGCCAGGGTCGGCGGCCGGGCGGTCAAGGCCCTGCTTTCCGGACAGCGACTGCTCTCCCTCGGGGAGGCGCTGATCGCCCGCATGCGGTACTCGCTGGACACCCTCGGCGGCGACCTGTGGCTGTCCGCGCCGTTGACCGGTCTGGTGGAGGAGGACGGCCGGGTCACCGGGATCCGCGTCCTCCGCGACGGCCGGGACCTCACGATCCGGGCGACCGGCGGTGTCGTCCTCGCCTCCGGCGGCTTCTCGCACGACCAGCGCCTGCGGGAGAAGTACCTCCCGGCGCCCACCTCCGGCGAGTGGAGCGCCGCCGCCGACGGACAGACCGGCGACGCCCTGGAGCCGGCCACGGCGCTCGGCGCCGGGACCGACCTCATGGACAAGGTGTGGGGCGCGCCGTCGGTCGTGCTGCCCGAGGGCAAGCCGTTCTTCCTCGTCGCCGACCGTGGCGTCCCCGGCATGGTGATCGTCGACGGGGCGGGGGACCGGTACGCCAACGAAGCAGCGCCGTACCACGAGTTCGTGGACGCCATGTACGCCAACGACAAGCCCGGGGCGACGACCGTCCCGTCCTGGCTGATCCTGGACGCCGTGGCCAAGTCCCGCTACCTCTTCATGGGCCTGCTCCCCGGCCAGTCCTTCCCCAAGCCGTGGCTGGAGAGCGGATTCGTCAAGAAGGCCGCCACCCTGGAGGACCTGGCCGTACGGATCGGCGTCGCCCCGGTGCGACTGCGCGCCACGGTCGACCGCTTCAACGGCTTCGCGCGCGCCGGACGCGACGAGGACTTCCACCGCGGCGACAGCGTCTACGACCGCTACTACGGCGACCCGACGCTCCCCAACCCCAACCTGGCGCCACTGGAAAAGGGGCCCTTCCACGCGATCCCCGTCCATCCGGGCGACATCGGCACCAAGGGCGGCCTGGTCACCGACGCGACGGCCCGCGTACTGCGCGAGGACGGCACACCCATCGTCGGCCTGTACGCCTCCGGCAACGTCTCGGCGGCGGTCATGGGCGAGACCTACCCGGGGCCCGGCGCGACCATCGGCCCCGCCATGACCTTCAGCTGGCTCGCCGTCAACGACATCGCCCGCACCCGCGCCGACCAGGGGAGCCGCTGATGCCCGCCGACCTCACCGGAAAGGTCGCCCTCGTCACCGGCGCGGCCCGCGGCATGGGCGAGGCCGAGGCCCGTCTCCTCGTCGCCCTCGGGGCGCGGGTCGTCCTCACCGACGTCCGCGAGGCCGAGGGCGAGGCGACGGCCGCGTCCCTCGGCCCCGCCGCCCGCTTCGTAAGGCACGACGTGACCGACGAGCGCTCCTGGGCCGCCGCCGTGGCCGCCGCCGTCGACACCTTCGGCCGGCTCGACGTCCTCGTCAACAACGCCGCGATCTACTCCACCTCGCCCATCGTCGACGAGGACCCGGCCCGCCTGGAGGCGCTCCTGCGGGTCAACCTGATCGGCCCGTTCCTCGGCATCCGGGCAGCGGCCGGGGCGATGCGCGCGAGCGGCGGCGGGTCCATCGTGAACATCTCCTCGCAGGCGGGCCTCCAGGGCATCTGGGGGCACGGCGCCTACGGAGCCGCGAAATGGGGGCTGCGCGGCCTGACCAAGACCGCCGCCCTCGAACTCGGCCCGGACGGCATCCGCGTCAACTCCGTCCACCCCGGGGCCATCGCCACCGCGATGACCGCCCACCTCGGCACCACAGTGCACCCGGCCGCGCCGCTGGGCCGCGTGGGGGAGCCCGACGAGGTCGCCCGCCTCGTCGCCTTCCTCGCCTCCGACGACGCCTCGTACCTCTCCGGCGCCGAACTCGCCGTGGACGGCGGGGCGTCGGCCGGCCGGATGCCGGCGCTGCCCCCGAAGGGAGAGGACGCGTGACCCGGCCCGCCCCCGAGGTCCAGGCGGTCATCGACCTGGCCACCGCCCACTTCCCGCCGCTGGGAACGGAGATGACGGACATCGCCGAGGTACGGGCCTTCTTCGCCGCCCGGCCGAGACCCCCGGTCACCCCGCTCCCCGTGGCCCGCGTCACGGACGAGGACGCCGCCGGCGTACCCGTACGCGTCTACGACCCGGGCGTCCACGAGAACGCGCCCGTGATCCTGTACTGCCACGGGGGCGGCTTCGTCCTCTGCGACCTCGAAAGCCACGACGGCTTCTGCCGCGCGCTGGCCCTGGCCACGGGCGCGACCGTCGTCGCGGTGGACTACCGCCGCGCCCCCGAGCACCCCTTCCCCGCCGCCCCCGAGGACGCGTACACGGCGCTGCTCTGGGCGGCGAGGACGTTCCCCGACCGCCGTATCGCCGTCGCGGGGGACAGCGCGGGCGCCAACCTCGCCACCGTCCTCACCCTGCTCGCCCGTGACCGGGGCGGCCCCCGCATCGCCTGCCAGGCGCTCTACTACCCGATGCTCGACCCCACCCGCTCCCGGCCCTCGCACCGCGAGCACGGCCAGGGCTACTTCCTCACCTCCGACCACCTGCGCTGGTACTGGGACAGGTACCTGAGAGAGCCCGCGGACCGGACCGACCACCGCGCCGCCCCACTGGCCGCCGCCGACCTGTCCGGGCTCCCGCCCGCGCACGTCGTGACCGCCGGTTTCGACCCGCTGCGGGACGAGGGCCTGGCGTACGCGGCGGCGCTCACCGCCGCCGGCGTCGCCGTGGAGGCCCACCACTACGCGGGGATGTTCCACGGCTTCCTCACCATGGCCGCCGACGGCCTGCCCGACCAGGCCGAGGCCCGCGCGACCGCGTTCGGCTTCCTGCGCGCCGCGCTCTACCCGCACTGACCACCGCACGACGGTCCCGCACGCGTACGCCCCCGCCCCCACCGGATCCGATGGGGGCGGGGGCGCACCACCGCGTCGCGCGTGTCAGACGCTGATCAGGTCGAACCCCTTGTACCCCGAGTCCGCCACGTCCGCGATGATCTCCCCGTACACCCCGAACCCCCCGATGAACGGCATGAACACCCGTGGCTTCCCCGGGATGTTGGCCCCCAGGTACCAGGAGTTCGCCGCCGGGAACAGCGTGGCGGCCGCCCGGTCGCGGCACTGCGCGACCCACTCCTCCACGGCCTCCGCACTCGCCTCGATGCCCCGGTAGCCGTACGCGTCGAGGTGGCGCAGACAGTCGCTCAGCCAGTCCCCGTGCTGCTCGGCGCACAGGACCACGTTGGCCATGACGGACGGGCTGCCGGCACCGGTGAGGTTGAAGAGGTTCGGGAAGCCGTCGATCCCGAGGCCCAGATAGGTGCGGGGGCCCTCGCTCCAGACGTCCTTCAGCCTTCGCCCGCCGCGCCCCCGGATGTCGATCCGGTCGATCGCGCCGGTCATCGCGTCGAACCCCGTCGCGAACACGATCGCGTCCAGCTCCACCCGGGTGCCGTCGGCCAGGACGATCCCGCTGCCGTCGACCCGCGCGATGGCGTTCTCGCGCAGGCTCACGAGGCGCACGTCGTCGCGGTTGAACGTCTCGTAGTAGTGCGAGTCGGTGACGATCCGCTTCGTGCCGATCGGATGGTCGGTGGGGACCAGGAGATCGGCGGAGTCCTCGTCGTCGACGAGGGCGCGGACCTTCTCCTCCCAGAACGCGCGCGCCGCCTCGTTCGCCGCCCGGTCGGTCAACTGGTCCGGGAACGTCTTGGAGTACAGGACGCCGCCCAGCTCCCAGCGCTTCTCGAACGCCGCCCGCCGCTCGTCCTCGGACACCTCGAACGTCCCGGACGGGTGCGCCGCATGGGGTGAGCCGCCACCGCTGAGCCGGGAAAGACGCCGCCGCTCGGCGTAGCCGGCCTTCTGCCGTACGCGCGTCTCCTCGTCCAGCGGCGCGTTGCCGGCCGGGATGCTGTAGTTGGCACTGCGCTGGAAGACGGTCAGGTGGGCCGCCTGCTCGGCGATCAGGGGGATGGCCTGGATGCCGGAGGAGCCCGTGCCGATGACACCGACGCGCAGGCCGGTGAAGTCCGCGCCCTCGTGCGGCCAGGCGCCGGTGTGGTACGTGGCGCCGCCGAACTCCGTGACCCCCGGGATGTCCGGCACGTGCGTGCTGGACAGGCAGCCGACGGCGTACACGCAGAAGCGGGCCGAGACCGCCTCGCCGCCGTCCGTGCGCACCGTCCAGCGCAGCGTCCTCTCGTCCAGCTCGGCCGAGGTCACCGAGGTGGCGAAGGTGTAGCTGCGGCGGAGGTCGAAGCGGTCGGCGACATGGCGCAGATAGCGCATGATCTCCGGCTGGGTGGCGTACTTCTCGCTCCAGTCCCACTCCTGTTGGAGGTCCTCGTCGAAGGAGTACGAGTAGTCCACGGACTCGACGTCGCAGCGCGCGCCCGGGTACCGGTTCCAGTACCAGACACCGCCCACGTCGTCCCCGCGCTCGAAACCGCGCACGCGGTAGCCGAGACCACGCAGCTTGTGGACGGCGTACAGGCCGGTGACGCCTGCTCCGACGACCACGACGTCGACGGAGTCGGTGATGCTGTCGTTCACGTTCGTACACTCCTCATCCGGTTCATCCGGCTCATCCGGTGGATGTCGCGCGAAGGGTGGTGGTCCGCCGGCGCAGGGCGGCCTTGTCGACCTTTCCGGCGGCGTTGTGGGGGAGCGCCGGCACGGAGTGGAAGGCCCGCGGGGCCTTGAAGTTGGCCAGTCGCTCGCGCGTGTAGGCGGCCAGGTCCGCCGCGTCGATCCGGGCCCCCGCGGCCGGTACGCAGTAGGCGACGCCGACCTCCCCGAGACGTTCGTCCGGGGCGCCCACGACCGCCGCGTCCAGGACCGCCGGATGGCCGCGCAGCACGTGTTCCACCTCGGCCGGGTACACGTTGAACCCGCCGACGACGAACATGTCCTTGAGACGGTCGGTGATCCGCAGGAACCCGCGCTCGTCGAGGACGCCGACGTCCCCGGTGTGCAGCCAGCCGTCGGCGTCGACGGCCTCGGCGGTGGCCTCGGGGTCGTCCAGGTAGCCGTGCATGACGTGGTGGCCGCGGGTGAGGATCTCGCCGGGCTCGCCGGGTGGTGCGTCGACGCGCAGCTCCGTGCCCTCCAGGGCCGTTCCGGAGGTGCCGGCCAGGGTCTCGGGGGACTCGTGCGGCCGGCAGATCGCGACCACGCCCGTCGACTCGGTCAGTCCGTACGCGGTGCTGACGTTCCGCGCGCCGATGTCCGTCCTGATCTGTTCGATGAGCGCGGTGGGGATGTTCGCCGCACCCGTGACGGCCATTCGCATCGACGACAGGTCGTACGCCGCGCGCCGGGGGTGGTGGACGAGCGACGTGAAGACGGTGGGCGCGCCGGTCAGGACGGAGATCCGCTCGTCCCGCATGCGGCCGAGGACGGTCTCCGCGTCGAAGACCCGCTCGGGGACGATCGTGGCCCCGTGCAGCAGACAGGCGAGGACGCCCGCCTTGTAGCCGAAGGTGTGGAAGAACGGGTTCACGAGGAGATGGCGGTCGCCGCGCCGGAGGGTCACCGCGCGGGCCCACGCGTCGTACACGCGCAGGTTCTGCGCGTGGGTGGTGGGGACGCCCTTGGGCCGGCCGGTGGTCCCGGACGTGAAGAGGATGTCGGCGGTGTCCTCGGGGCGGACGGCGGCGCTCCGGGCCAGCCGCCCCTCCCCGGTGACGCGGTCCGCGCCCGACAGGAACCGGTCCCATTCACCGCAGTGCAGGGCCACGGTCCGTTCGAGCAGCGGGAGTTCCTCACCCGACGCCCTGAGCATGGCCCGGTAGTCCGTACCGAGGAAGTCGTGCTCGGTGAAGAGGAGTCGGGTGCGGGAGCGCCGCAGGATGTCGGCGGCCTCGGCCGCCTTGTAGCGGGTGTTCACCGGGACGAGCACCCCGCCCGCGGCCACCGCGCCGAGCGCGGCCACCACCCAGCGGGCGCTGTTGGGCGCCCACACGGCGACGGAGTCGCCGGGCCGCACCCCCTGGGCGATCACCGCGCGTGCCACCCGGTCGACCCGGTCCCGCAGCTCCGCGAACGTCCAGCGGTCCGCGCCGAAGACGAGGGCCTCCTCGTCCCCGTACCTCTCAGCGGCCCGGTCCGCGAGCCGGGCGACCGTCTGCGCGCCTGTCATGATCCGTCACGTCCTCCCTGCCGCCCGGCCCCTCGTGGGGGTCGCGGGCCCGGAACCACAGCGGTCCGGAGCCTGGCAGGGAGAGGCGGCCCGGCGCAGGAGCCAGTTCCCGCTCACCGGGAAGCTGCCGAAGGATCTCCCGTCCGGCGCTCCGCTGTCGGCCCTGGAGACACGAGGGCGGAGGCCGGATGTCGGGTGTCCCCCCTCCCGTCATGACCGCCGCAGTGCCACCTGTTGATCGCCACGGTCGGCGGAAATCCCGTGCCGTGCCGTCGGGGGACGGTGCAGACTCGCTCCATGCAAGAGATGGGCGAGTTCCGGGAAGCGGTCGGTGACTGGGCGAGCGGCGGCCCCGGCGAACCCGCGAGTGAGCTGGCCGTGCGACTCGGGGTACGGACGGCGGTGCTGCTGGAAGGGCTGAGCGACCTCGCCGCCGTCGAAGCCCTGGCCGCGCGCCGTGGCCGGGACCTCGCCGCGGAGGGCGTGTGCGTGGTCTCGATGGGCGGGGCGATGAACATCGCCCGCTACGCCGCCCTCCTCGGCCCGCCCGGCCTCGGCCTGCGCCTGGCGGGACTGTGCGACGAGCGTGAGCAGCCCTTCTACGACCGGGGCCTGACGCGGGCACGGGCATCGACGCGGGACGTCTTCGTCTGTGCGGCGGACCTGGAGGACGAACTCATTCGCGCACTGGGCACGGAGAGGGTCGAGGAGATCGTCCGGACCGAGGGCGACCTCCGCCCCTGGCAGACGTTCCTGCACCAGCCCGCGCAGCACGGCCGGCCTCGCCATCAGCAACTGCGGCGCTTCCTCGGCACGAAGAAGGGCCGCAAGATCCGCTACGGCACCCTCCTCGTCGAGGCCCTGGGCCCCGGACAGGTCCCGGCACCCCTCGACGACCTCCTCGCGAGCGTGCGACCGCGAGCCGAGAAAACGAGTTGATCGGTCGGCGCCCTTCGGGCAGGGTCCGGGAGATGACGTCCCATCTCCACGCGCTCAGCTTCGACGCGAACGACCCGTCCCTTCTCGCCCGCTTCTGGGCCGGAGTCCTGGGCTGGGAGGTGAACGGCGCATCCGAAGGCGACCCCGACGGCGGCATCGTGCTGCTCCCGAGTGACGACACCGGGTTCCGGCTCCGTTTCCTCCCCGGTCAGGAGAAGAAGACGCTCCAGAACCCGCTGCACTTCGACCTGACGAGCACGTCCCTCGACGACCAGCGGGAGGTCGTGGCGAGGGCGCTCGCGCTCGGCGCACGCCACATCGACGTCGGCCAGACCCCGGACGACGGGCACGTGGTCCTCGCCGACCCCGAAGGCAACGAGTTCTGCGTGATCGAGCCGGGCAACAACTTTCTGGCCGACTGCGGATTCATCGGGGCGCTCGCGTGCGACGGTACGCAGGCCGTCGGGTACTTCTGGAGCGAGGCGCTGGGCTGGCCCCTGATCTGGGACCAGGACGAGGAGACCGCGATCCGCTCGCCGCACGGCGGACCGAAGGTCACCTGGGGCGGTCCGCCGCTGAACCCGAGGGACGGGCGGACCCGACTCCGCTTCGAGCTGACTCCGCCGGCCCAGACGGATCAGCGGGCCGAGATCGACCGCCTCGTCTCCCTCGGAGCGACGCTCGTCGACACGGACGAGGGCGGGACCGGGCGGGTGACGATGACCGATCCCGACGGCAACGAATTCTCCGTGCTGACGCCCCGCTGAGGGAGTGTCCTCAGCGGGGCCTCAGGACTCGTCAGGACTCGTCAGGACTCGTCAGGACGCGGCGCCGAACTCGTCGTCCAGCTCCCCGAGATCGTCCTGGACCCGCAGGCCGGCCACCCACAGCGGCATCATCCAGTGCGCGGCGAGCACGCCGATGAGGACCGGGGTCACGGCCGCCTGGAGCGGCGCGTCCGTCAGGACGCTGTAGGTGCCCGCGCCGAACGCGGCGGCCACGAGCAGCCACAGGGTGAATCGGTGGGCCAGGGCCCGCACCCGGTCGCGCTCCACGAGCTGCCGCTCGTCCAGCATCCGACCGCGCAGTTCGAGCAGGCCGCGCGTGGCGCCGTTCAGCATGCCCGTGAGCAGCACCCACGGCAGCAGCACGATGGCGACCGCGGTGACCGAGCCGAACCCGGAGCCGAAGACCGCGCCGATATAGGAGCCCACCCCGACGGTGGTGAGGGCGAAGTGGGTCCCCACCAGCAGCCGTCGGCGCCCCGCCGTGGCGTACACCGCCGCTGCCCGGCGATCGTTCATCACGGCGTACATCCGCCGGTCGTAGCGCGTCGTGGTCATCACTGCTTCCTCCCGTAGACCTCGTCGGTGAGCGGCTGGAACGGCTCCAGGGAGAACAGCGCCTCCACGGGCAGCCGGAAGAACCGGGCCACCTTCAGGGCCAGGTCCAGGCTGGGGTTGTACTGACCGCGCTCGATGTAGCCGATGGTCTGGTAGTGGACACCCACTGCCTCGGCCAGTGCCTGTCGCGACACCTTCCGCTCGGCCCGTACAACCGCCAGCCTGTTGTGTACCTGCTCGCTCATGTATAAGAAGTACTACATCTGGGGGTACAGGTGCAACACGAAGGCGGGGCAGGGGCCTGCGCCCCTGCCCCGCCTCGGTCGTCTCGGCGCCGATGGCTGCCCGTCAGGCGCTCAGCCCGGCCAGCCGGCGCCGGTCGAGCGGGGACGCCCGCCGGTCCAGGCGCCGTTCGAGGAGGTCGCGGGCGGTGTCACGGTGCCCCGCCTCCACCAGCGCGTACAGCAGCGTCTCCTCGATGACCTCGCGCTGCGCCGCGCTGCCTCCCACCCGGCGCAGCGAGGGCAGCAGCCCGCGCAGTGCCCGTACCGCCGTCGCCCACTCCTCCTCCAGGACCGCTTCCAGCGCGCCGCACAGAGGGACGATGACCTCCCGCTGGACCGGGTCCGCGCCGGCCGCGTGCGTGCTCAGCCGGCGGAGCGCCGGGACGTCGCCCGCGGCGGTGAGCGCCACGGCGCTGTGCAGCGCCGTGAACGCGGTCGAGGGACGCTCGACGAGTTCGCGGGCGACCGCGCCGAGCACCCCGTCGACGGGCACGCGGCCGGTCCAGTTCCGGGACATCCGGGCCCGCCACAACAGCGACCCGGAGTCGACGAGCGCCCGCACCCCGTTCACCTGCCCCGGGGCCAGCTGGGCGAACCACCGGCGGCGCACGGCCGCGGAGTCGTCGAGGGCCAGTTCGTGGAGCGCCACGTGCCAGGAGAAGTGCGCCCGGTGCACCGCGCCCCGTCCGTGGCCGCCGATCCAGCCGTCGAGCCAGTCCCGGCCGACATGGTGGTCACCTGACTCGTAGTGGACATGGGCGAGGGCGTGCACGGCATGGCCGGAGGCGGGTTCCTCGGCGAGGGCCGCCCGGGCGAGCTCCCCGGCCTCGTCGATCCGCCCCTGCTCCTGCCGGACGAACGAGAGGAGCGAGGTGTGGAACCAGTGCCCCGCGTAGGCGGGCGCGGTCCGCTCCACCAGTCCCAGGGCCAGGGTCCCGTCGAGGTCCGCGACGCCGGAGAAGGCGATGGTCGGGACCGCGATGCCGAGCGCGAACGCGTCGTCGGGGTAGCGGCCGAGGTGGTCGACGAGCGCCGTGTCGCCGTCGCCCGCCAACTTGCCCGCGCCGCCTCCCTGGGCTGTGTGCGCCGTGATGCGGCGCGTGACGACGTCGACGAACGACCGTTCCCGCTCGTCCCCGCGCTCCCGCACGCTGCGCTGGGCGTCCGCGAGCTCCCGGGCGACATCGACGTCCGCTCCGCACTCGTGCCCGAGCAGCGCGAGCGCGGCGTGCCCGAGCGCGAACCCGGGATCCAGCTCGGTGGCGCGCGTGAAGGCCTCGGCCGCCTTCGCCCGTACGGTCACCACCCGGCCGAGTCCGCCCCGGAAGGCCGCCGCGGCCGCCGCGTGCGTGGACAGCGGCAGCCCGAACTGGTCGGTGGGCCGGCGGCGTACCGACCGGGGAGCGCGCGTCAGCGGGGCGAGCACGGCCTCGGCGACCTCCTTCGCCTGCGCGCGGATCTCGGGGATCGCGGTCGTCTCCCACAACTCGCCCCGGCGGGCCGCCCCCAGGGTGAACAGCGACCGCACCGGGTGCCCGCCGGAGTCGAGCAGCCGGCCGCGGTCGGTGGACACACCGATGCCGAGCGGCCCGGGTACGGCGAAGCCGTCGGCCAGCAGACCGCACCACAGCGGGTCGCCACCGGCGTCGGCCCGCAGCCCCGGACCCGTACAGTCCACCACCCAGGCCACGCGCATCTCGCGGCCGTCGGCGAGGGAGACGACGAGGCCGCCGTCCTGCCCCGGTGCCGCGGAGGCGACCCGGCCGGCGTGGACCCGGAGCCTGCGGGCGGCACGGGCCCGGGCGACCGTCTCGGCCGTGGACGGCGCCATACGGTGCCGGTGCACGTTCCACCGGGTGGCGTCGCGGCCGAGGAACTCCGCCCGCTCGTCATCGGTGAGACCCTGCCAGAGCCGTACGATCTCGGGCCGCAGCCCGTCGAGCGCGGGTCGCCAGTCGCCGTGGACCCGCCGTGTGGCGGCGAAGTGCCGCGTCAGCTCCCGGCGGAGGCGGTGGAAGGGAAGCCCGGCGAGACCCGGCGGCGGCGGTACGGCGGGCAGCGGGGCGACCGCGTGCGGCTGGGGGAGCAGTCCGCTCCGGGACACGGCGTGCACCGTACGGCCGGGGCGGTCGAGGACGAGCGCCAGATCGACGGCGGTGAGACCGGTCCCGACGAGCAGGACGTCGTCCGACTCGCCGACGGCGTCGAGCGCGCCGGGAGCCCAGGGGCGCGGGACGAAGCGGTCGGAGGCGACGAGCTCGGCCGGGGCCCAGCCCGCCCTGCCCGCCGCCGGCCCGGTGGCGAGGACCACACTGTCCGCCGTCACCGTGCCGCCGTCGGCCAGCCGGAGCTCCAGCCGCCCCCCGGCCGCGTCGGCGCACCCCGTCGCCCGGGTGCGCAACCGCCGTACGGAGACCGTGCCGTGCGCGGCGATGACGGCGCGCCCGAGCGTGTCGGCGAGATACGAGCCGTAGCGGTACCGGGAGGCGAAGTCCGCCGCCGTGACGGTGGATTCGCCGTGTCGGCAGAGCCAGCGCCGGAAGTGCCCCGGGTCGTCCGGGTAGCAGCTCATGCCGCCGACGGGCACATTGAGCCGGTGCTCGGGGACCTCGGTGGCGTACGCGACGCCCCGGCCCGCCTCCGGCGCGGGGTCGACGAGGACCAGGTCGAGCGCGATACGCCGCCGGGCCGCCGCCTCGCACAGCTGGACGGCGACGAGCGCGCCGGCCGCGCCCGCGCCGACGACGGCCACCGTGGGCCGCGACGACCGCCCGGACTCGGCGGGTTCCACGACGCGGGCCGACTCGGGTGACTCGGGTGACTCGGGTGACTCGGGTGACTCGGGTGACGACGACACGACAGGTACCACGGACACCACGGAGACCTCCGAACCAAGGGGCGGGCACTGCACGACCAATGTTCACTATGTCGATGAACAAAGTGGAGTCACAACGCCGCTTCCGGACAACAACGCGGCGCCCGCAAGCCGTTGACGAGCCCGTCCTGAGCCGCCCAGGTCAGGAACCCGCCACTCGTGAGACATTGAGTGCGTGAGGATCTCAGCACGAACGGACTACGCCATCCGGGCCATGGCCGAACTGGCCTGCTCCCCGGACCGCCCCCTCAAGGCCGAGGACATCGCGGGACGCCAGGGCATCCCCGTCCGCTTCCTCTTCGTCGTGCTCAGCGACCTGCGGCAGGCGCGACTGGTACGGAGCGTCCGCGGTCCCGACGGCGGGTACACCCTCACCCGGCCGCCCGCGGAGATCACCCTCGCCGACATCATCCGCGCGATGGACGGACCGCTGGTCAGCGTCCGCGACCTGAAACTGACGGGCCTGGAATACCACGGCGCGGCGGCGCCCATGCCGGACGTGTGGCGTGCCGTGCGGACGAGCCTGCGCCAGGTCCTGGAGAGCACGACCCTCGCCGACCTGGCGGCCGGAACCCTGCCCGAGCTCGTACGGGAGCGGGCCCGCGACTACCAGGACGACGTGCGCACCTACCCGTAGCCTCCATGGCCGCCCGCGGACCCGCCCCCTACGCTCGGACATGTGCCAGCCTCCACCGGAACACCCGAGCGCACCGAGTCCGCCCACGGCCGACCGCGCCGACTCGTCGTCCTCCGCCACGCCAAGAGCGCCTGGCCGGAAGGCGTCCCCGACCAGGACCGGCCCCTGGGCCCACGCGGTCTGCGCGACGCCCCGGCAGCCGGTCGCTTCCTGGCGGAGACCGGGGTGTTGCCCGACCTCGTCCTGTGCTCCCCGGCCCGGCGCGCCCGCCACACCTGGGAACTCGCCGCCGCGGAACTGGACGGGCCTCCACCGACCCGACACGACCCACGCCTCTACGGGGCGGACGCCGGGGAGCTCCTGGACGTCCTCCACGGCGCACCCGACGAGGCCGGCACCCTGCTCCTGGTCGGACACAACCCGGGCCTCGAAGACCTGGTCCTGCTGCTCGCGGCCAGGGGTGTCGGGGACGCCCTGGACCGCGTACGGACCAAGTTCCCGACCTCCGCGACGGCCATCCTGACCTGGCAGGGCAGTTGGCCGGACCTCCGCCCGGGCGGAGCTCTCCTGACCCGGCTGGCGATTCCCCGCGGCCCCCGGGCCCCGTGAGCGGGCGCCCGAGCGTGCGCGCCGCCGGTCAGATCCCGGCGAGGAGGCTGTGCCCGAGGGGCGTGAGGGTGTGGAGGACGGCGACGCCGGTCCGCGTCGTGTCGACGAGCCCGGCCTCGCGCAGGACCCGTGTGTGCCGGCTCGCCGCCGGAAGGGAGAGGGCGGCGCGCTCGGCCAGGGCCGTGGTCGTGGCGGGCGTGCGGAGGAGAGCGAGCACGTGCGCGCGGGTGCGGCCGAGGAGCGCGGCGAGCGCTTCCGGCCTGCCACCGGGTCCGCCCGCCGAGGCGTCGGAGTCGTCCCGCAGGGGGTAGACCAGCACGGTCGACGCCCTGGGGCGGTACATCACCAGCGGGCCCGTCGCGAACCAGGACGGAACGAGGAGCAGGCCGCGACCGCACAACGGGATGTCGTACGCCGAGGCGGACGGCAGGTGGAGCGTCGGCGGCTGCCACTTCCAGGTCGTCGCCAGGGTGGTCAACAGGGCGTCGACGCCTCCGCGCAGCAGCATCTCGGAGCGCAGAGCGCGATCGGCGAGGGCGCCGCCGCGGATCCGGGGCCAGAGCGGTTCGACCGACGTGTGGAAGTACCGCCGGGTGTCGGCGACCAGCGTGCGGGTCGCTCTGGGGGAGCCCTGGGCGAGTTCCCGGACCCAGGGTCCGGGGCGCGTCAGATGGCCGTTCCGGCCCGCGGCCCGGGGGATCCCGAGGTCGAGCGCGAGCTGCTCCGCCGGTGTCGCGGCGGCCGCCTCCAGCGCGTCGGCGAAGTCGTGCAGGGACGGCTGGAGCAGGAAGTCCGGCAGGAACCCGTCCTCGGTGACGAGTTCGGCCAGGACGCCGGCCCGGGCGCTCGCGGTCCCGCGCAGCGCCTGGTGCCACTGGCGGGCGGCGGGACGCGGCCGGTCCCACCGCCCGTACCCCGGACCACCGCTGCCCCCGCCGACGCCGTTCGCGCGCCCACCGCCCGCCCGCAGGCGCAGGCTGAGCCGCAGACTCAGGGCGGTCTCGGACAGCGCGTTCGCCGCCGGGGCGAGGGTGATCTGACGGAGATCGGCGGCCGTGAAGTGAAGGCGGATCATGCGAGCCGATTATCGGTGCGGCGGACCCTTTTACCCAGGGGTGAAAGGCGATGCGTCACGGCCGACGCCGGTGCACGCTCCGGGTGTCCACGACGTCGACCCCTGACCGGAGGCCGTACGATGCGCCGCATCCCAGCCCGGAGCAACGCCCGGGAAACCACCCGGAGTACCGCAGGCAGTGCCGCCCGCACCGCGGCCCCCGCCCCCAGCCGGACGCCCGCCCCGACCCACGACCGATCTCGCGCCCGATTCCCCGCCCGCGTCCCCACGGCCCGCTCCCTCGTCCGCCTCACCGCCGCCACGGTCCTCCTCACGGCGCTCGCGGCTCTGCCCGGCCCGGCGGCCACCGCCCGGGACCTGCCCGGCTCCTACGTCGTCTCCCGGGCACCCGGCGTGCTCCCGGAGGGGATCGCGATCACCCCGGACGGCACCATGTACGTGTCGTCGGACGGTACGGGCGCGCTCTACCGCGGCCGCGTCGGCACCCCCGACATGAAGCCCTTCCCGGCCCGCGGACTCGACGACCGCCCCAGCGCCCTGGGCGTCCACACCGACCGGCGCGGCCGCATCCTCTCGGTGGGCGGGGCGACGCTGACCGTCCACGACCGGCACGGACGCCTGCTGGCCACCCGTACAGCGCCCGGCGGACCCCTCGGCACGCCCGACCTGAACGACCTGGCCGTGACGGACGACGCGGTGTACGTGACCGACTGGGCCAACCCCGTCATCCTCCGGGCGAAGATCCGGGGGGGAGTCCTCGGCCCGCTCGAACCCTGGCTCGACATCCGCCCCGCGTTCCCGCAGTTCCCCGCGAGGTACTGGCTGTTGAACGGCATCGTGGCCAACGCGTCGGGCACCGCCCTGCTGGTCGCGTCCAACGGCACCGAGGCGGTCTGGCGGATCGGCACGGCCGACCGGGACGTCAGCCGGCTCGACCTGGGCGAGGAGTCCTTCGGCCCCGACGGCATGGTGCTGCGCGGCCGGACCCTGTACGCCGTACTCAACTACGGCGCCCCGCACGGTGTGTACATCGCCCGCCTGGACGAGGAGCTGCGGTCGGGCACGGTGACCCATCGCCTCACCGACGGCCCCTTCGACCTGCCGACCACGCTCGCGTGGCACGGTTGCCGGCTGTACGTGGTCAACAGCCAGCTCGACGATCCGCCGGGCCTGCCCCCGTACACGGTGAGCGCGATCGCCGACCCGACGTGCGGCCCCGCCTGACCCGGCGGGAGACGGGACGCCGGTACGGGGGAGGGTCCGCACCCGTGCCGCCGCACCGCGGAGCGTTCGCCCGTCCGGCGGGCGGTCGGCGGTGCCGTGTGCGCTCCCTCGCCGGGGTGGTTCGAGGGGGCCAGTGGGCGCAGTGAGGCGGCGCCCGCGGCCCGCGGGCGGGTTTCGGTCACGAAGCTGTGCGCCGCTGCTGTCCGCACCCCTCTCCACGTTCGGAGGCTGTACGCCCATGACCCAGACACATCCGAGACCCGCGCGGGATCGCCGAAGGACGCGGGGGAGGGCCGCGGCCTCGGCCGCGCTCGCCACGGCGCTCGTGCTCGCGCTGCCCGGAGTGGCGGTGGCCGCGCCCGGGGACCTGGATCCGACGTTCGGTCCGGACGGCCGGGTGACCACGGCCTTCCCGGGGTACGCCGAGGGCCATGACATCGCGCGCCAGGCGGACGGCAAGCTGGTCGTGGCGGGTCTGAGCGAGGGCGGATTCGCGCTCGCCCGCTACCTGCCCGACGGCGGCCTCGACCCCGGCTTCGGCACCGGCGGCCGCGTGACCAGTGCCTTCGGTGGCGGTGCCCATACGGCGAACGCCGTCGCGATCCAGCCCGCCGACGGAAAGATCGTCGTGGCCGGAACCACCGAGGTGATCGCGGAGGAGGGCGGTGGCTGCTGCTTCTTCTCCGTGGCCCGCTACCTGCCCGACGGCACCCTGGACCCGGACTTCGGTGACGGCGGCCTCGTACGGATCGAGGAGTTCGGCGGCTCCGCGGACGGCGCGGACGTGGCGGTGCGGAGCGACGGCCGGATCGTCGCCGCGGGCAAGGGCGGCGGTGGCGGGTTCGCGCTGGTCCGCCTCGACACGGACGGCAACCTGGACCCCAGCCTGGGCGGTGACGGCGCGGTCGTCGCCGGATTCACCCCCTCCTCGCCCCAGGAAGCCGGCGGCATCGCCCGGAGCATGGCCCTCCAGCTCGACGGCCGGGTCGTCTCCGTCGGCTACGTGGGCAATACCGCGTTCGACATCGGCGTGGTCCGCTACCTGCCCGACGGCAGCCTCGACACCGGCTTCAGCGGCGACGGCATGGTCAGCGCCGACTTCGGCGGCACCGAGTTCGGCAACGCGGTCGCGGTGCAGCCCGACGGCAGGATCCTCGCCGCGGGTTCCGGCGGCGCCGGTTTCGCCCTCCTCCGCTACCACGCCGACGGCAGCCCCGACGCGGGCTTCGGCACCGGCGGTCGCACCTCGGTGGCCTTCCCCGGCGGCGGCGGGACCGCGTACGCGATGGCCCTGCAACAGAACGGGAAGATCGTCCTCGCCGGCCGGGCCGACGACCCGAACAGCTCCGAGGCCAACGACTTCGGCCTGGCCCGCTTCCACACCAACGGCACCGTGGACACCGGCTTCGGCGGCGACGGGTTCGTGGTCACCGGCTTCGGAGACTTCGACGAGGCCCGCTCGGTACTCGTCCAGCCGGACGGCAAGATCGTCGCCGCCGGATACGGGGCGGGCTTCGCCTTCGCACTCGCGCGCTACCAGGGAGGCGACGCGACGACACCACCGCCGCCGCACGCGGACCTGTCGGTGACGACGAGCACCACGGCCGCGGTGAGCATCGGCGACCGCGTCTCGTACACGCTCACCGTCTCCAACCGGGCGACCTCCACCGCCACCGCGACCGGCATCACCCTGACGGACACCCTCGCCGGCGCCGGAGTGACCCTCACCTCCGCCACCCCCGCACAGGGCACGTGCACGACGACCGCGACCCGGGCGACCTGCTCCCTCGGCTCGCTCGCCCCGGGCACGAGCACGACCGTCACGCTCACGGCGGAGCCCCGTTCCACCGGCACCCTCACGCACACGGCAACCGTCGCGGGCACTCCCGCGGACCCCAACACCTCCGACAACACGGCCGGCGCGACCACGTCGGTGAACAACGCCCGAGGCTGCACCATCATCGGCACCAGCGGCCCGGAGACCCTGAACGGCGGCTACGCCAACGACGTGATCTGCGGCCTCGGCGGCAACGACATCGTCCGCGCGAGCTACGGCAACGACACCGTCCACGGCGGCTACGGCAACGACAACCTCGACGGCTCCTTCGGCGACGACACGATGAACGGCGGCCCAGGCAACGACACCCTGACGGGCTCCTACGGCAACGACCGCCTCACGACCACCGACGCGGTCCTCGCCAACGACACCGCCAACGGCGGCCTCGGCACCGACACCTGCACCACCGACCCGGGCGACGCCCGCATCAGCTGCCCCTGATCCACCCGTGGTTCGTCACCGCGGGAGCCGTCGCCGTCCCCACGGCGCCGGCTCCCGCCATGGCGGGCGCCAGGGTCGCGGGGCCGTGGCCGGGACGCGGGGGTCGGCCAAGGCCCGTAGTTGACGCGGGCGGTGCACGACGGAGACCGTGGCGGGCATGGGGAGAGAACGTCGCTGGTTCGCCGTGCTGGTCTGCTTGGTCATAGGCGGTGCGCTGACCGTGGCCATCCTCGGTGTGTCCCGTGACGGGGCATCGCACGGAACGGCCTCCGCCACCGCGGCGCCGGGGGACTTCGTCGACATCCGCGACGTGCCACCAACCAAAGGCGAGCCGCCGCCGCGGGGGCCGGACGCCTCGACCGGCACGGTCACGATCGACTGCGGCCGCAACGAGGAGGCCCACTACAACGAGGACAACCTGGTCGTCTCGCCGGGCCTGCGAGGCGGCGCCCACCACACCCACGCCTACGTCGGCAACCTGTCCACCGACGCCCGCTCCACCGACGCGAGCCTGGCGGCCGCGCCCACCACCTGCCGCGGGGGCGATCGCTCCACGTACTACTGGCCGGTGCTGCGCCGTACGGACCGGCCTGCCCAGCACGCGTACGAGAAGGCGGCCGGGCACGGCAACGCCGGAGAGATCCTCCAACCCGCCGAGGTACGCCTGGAGTTCGGCGGCAATCCGGTCGGCGAGGTCGTCCCGATGCCCCGCTTCCTGCGCGCGGTCACGGGCGACGCGGTGGCGCTGACCGCCCCCGGCGACGAGAACGTCAGGGCACGCTGGGGCTGCGCGAGCTTCCCCGACCGGTACACGACCCGATATCCCCGCTGCCCGGCGGGCGACCGGCTGACCCGTACCCTCACCTTCCCCAGCTGCTGGAACGGCCTGGACACGGCAGGACCGGAGCGCACGCACCTGGCCTTCCGCGCGGCGAACGGCGTCTGCCCGGCGGACACGTTCGCCGTTCCCGAACTGACCATCCGTCTGGCCTACGACGTGCCCGGGCCGGACGTGCCGATCGCGCTGGACGCCTTCCCGGAACAACGCCACAGCCCGAAGACCGACCACGCCATGTTCGTCAACGTGATGACGGACGCCCGGATGTCGGCCGTAGCCGACTGCCTCAACACAGGCCGCCACTGCCGCCAGTAGGTGTGATGCGGGTCACCTGAACTGATGGTGCCGGGATTGCGTGTTGGGCACGACGCAGGCAACGGAGAGCGGAGTGGGTGTGATGGCCGGACCACTGTGGCCGCGGGGCGGGCGCGGCTCGGGTGACGAGGTGTTGATCAAGTCGGTGTACGAGGAGCACGGGGGTGCGCTGCTCGCCTACGCAGCCCGGCTGACCGGAGACCGGGCCATGGCCGAGGACGTGGTGCAGGAGACCTTGATCCGCGCGTGGCGGAACTCGGACGTGCTGGTCAACGGCAAGGGATCCGTACGGGGCTGGCTGTTGACGGTGGCCCGCAACATCATCACCGACCGCTACCGGGCCAGGGCCGCACGACCGGCCGAGGTCGCGGAGTCTCCCACGACGCCACCGATCGAGGAGGATCACGCCGACGGGGTCGTCGACACCATGGCGGTGCTGGGGGCCCTCGACCGGCTGACGCCGGAGCACCGGGACGTGCTGACGGAGTTGTACTTCCGCGGGCGGAGCGTCGCGGAGGCGGCGGAGAGCCTGGGCGTCCCGGCGGGCACGGTGAAGTCCCGGTCGCATTACGCGCTGAAGGCGCTGCGGGGGTTGTTCGGTGAGGGTGACGAGGCAAGTGCGCCGGGGCGGCCCGGCGGGTTCAGGGAGGTGGTCGCGTGAACGGGCGGCGGCATGAGGAGGAGGTTCTGCTCGGCCCGTACGTGCTCGGGGTCCTCGACAGCGCCGACACGGAGCGGGTCGAGGCGCATGTGTCGGGATGCGAGTCGTGCCGCGGGGAGGCGGACGCGTTGCGTGAGATGGAGGCGGCGCTGGGCGAGGTGCCGCCGGAGGCGTTCGTCGACGGGCCGCCCGAGGGTGGCGATCTGCTGCTCCAGCGCACCCTGCGGCAGATGCGCGGCGAGCGCGCCGCCGGGCGCCGCCGCCGAGGGGCGGTGACGGGCCTGGTGGCGGCGGCCGTACTGGCCGTTGTGTTCTGGGCAGGGACGGCTCTGCCGGACGCCGGTGCGCCCGTCGCTCTGCCGCCCTCGCCGGTGCCGACGGCTCCCGCGTCTCCCTCGGTGCCGGTACCGGGTACGCGGGTCGCGTCGGCGACGGACGCTTCCTCCGGTGCCCGGATGACCGTCCGCGTGACTCCGGCGGCCGGTTGGGTCCGTGTCCACGCGGCCGTGACCGGTCTGCCCGAGGGGGAGCGGTGCACGCTGGTCGTGGTGGGCCGGGACGGGAGCCGGATGACAGCCGGCAGCTGGGTGGTGGGCGCCGGAGCCCGCGAAGGGGAGGGCAAGGGCGCCTCGCTCGACGGCTCGGCCGCGGTCGCCCCGGCCGACGTGGCCGCGCTCGTGGTCGAGAACGAGGCGGGCAAGCGATTCGTCACCGTGCCCGTGCCCGTGTAGAACACCCGTCGCAGCACCGGAGAACGCCGGCCGGGCCCTGTGCCCGGCCGGCGTTCGTGTGCCCGCGAAAAGTTTCTTCGGATCCGTTGAACCCGGCTTGGGCGGGCCGCGTGTTTCCGGTGCCGACACAGCACAACGAAGCACTGGATAAGAGGAGTTGTCATGAAGAACATGCATAAGCTCACCGTCGCCACGGCCGGGGCCGCGTTGCTGTTCGGGGTGACGGCCTGTGGAACGCAGGGGACGGGCGCGAGTGGTCCCGCCGCCGCGCCGTCCGCTGCGACCGCCGCGGGCGGCGACGCCTACGGCGGTGGCACGGCCGGGGCCTCCGCGGCGGCCTCGACTGGCGGGACGACGGCCTCCGGGCCGCTGGCGGTCCGTGACGACGCCACGCTCGGTCCGGTGGTCGCCGACGGCAAGGGCTTCACCCTCTACCGGTTCGACAACGACACGGCCGGCCCTTCCACCTCGGCCTGCGCCGGAGACTGCGCCAAGACCTGGCCACCGGTCCCCGCGGGCAGCACCCAGCCCGGCGGGGTGGACGGCTCCCGCGTCGGTTCGTTCCAGCGGGCCGACGGTGTGCGGCAGCTGACGATCGCGGGCTGGCCGGTGTACCGGTTCGCGAAGGACACCGCGCCGGGCCAGACCAACGGCCAGGGCGTCGGCGGTACCTGGTTCGCGGTCACCCCGGACGGCAAGAAGGCGGGCGCTCCGCAGCCGGGCACCGCCGCGCCGGGCACCGCCGCGCCGGGCTCGACCGCGCCGGGCTCCGGCGAGACGGGCGGGGCGGCGCTGCCGGCGCTCTCGCTGGCCGACGACGACAAGCTGGGCAAGATCATCCGGGATGGCAAGGGCAGGACCCTGTACCGCTTCACCAAGGACACCGCCTGGCCGATGAAGTCGAACTGCGAGGGGGCGTGCCTGGAGAAGTGGCGGCCCGCCAAGCTGGTCGACCTCGACAAGGTCGAGGGCATCGACCCGAAGAAGCTGATCACCTACACCCGCCCGGACGGCACGAAGCAGCTCACGATCGACTGCTGGCCGCTGTACTGGTTCACCGGTGACAAGACTCCCGGCGCTACCGACGGCCAGGGCGTGGGCGGTACCTGGTTCGCCGTGACGGCCGACGGCAAGCTCGCCAAGTAACCGGCCATCCGGCCCACGCCCCCTTTGGTCAGGGGGTGCGACGGCGGCGGGCCCGCTTCACCTCGTCGCTGAGCCCCAGGCATCGGCGACGGGTCCGAGGTGGCCGAGCTTGTCGGGATTGCTCACCGAACGGACGGCCCCTCTGTTCCCCCCCGAACCGCCATGCGGCTACGGCCGCGTGCGCTGGTCCGGGTGGAGGGCGTCGAGGACGAGGGCGAGGCCGAAGGCGAACTCGTCGGCGTAGTCGTAGCCGGGCGTGAGAACGTGCTGAGTCGCCAGCTCGGTGAGGTGGGGGTAGGTGTCGGCGGGCATGTCGTGCAGGATGGCGCCCGCGACCTCGTCGCGTTCCACCGGGCCGTTGAACGGCAGGCTGAGTTCCTGCAGGACGAAGCCGTACAGGTAGCTGTCGATCAGCGAGACCGCGTGCGCGGTCATCGGCACGGAGAACCCGGCGGTGCGCAGCGCCCCGATGACGGCGTCGTGATGGCGCAGCGTCGCCGGGCCGGGCCGGGAGCGGGAGTCCATCAGGCCGATGGCCCACGGATGGCGCAGCAGGGCGGCGCGGGCGGAGAGCGCGCGGTGGCGCATGGCGCTCTTCCAGTCCGTGCCGCCAGGCGGCAGGTCGATCTCGCCGAACACCGCGTCCACCATGCCGTCGAGGATGTCGTCCCGCCCCGCGACGTGGTGGTAGAGCGACATCGCCTCGACGCCCAGCGGTCCGGCGATCGCCCGCATGCTGAGTGCGGCCGAGCCCTTCTCGTCCGCGAGCGCCACCGCCGTACGGATCACGCGCTCACGGCTGAGAGGCGTACGCCCGGCCCCGCCTCGTCCCGTGCCACCGGCCCGCTCGCCCATTCACGTCTCCTTCCGGCTCCCTTGACCGCCTTACGCCATAAGGCTAGCGTGCCTTACAGCATAAGGTCAGCATTCCGTGGAAGGGGCTGCACCATGAAGGTCTGCATCGTCGGGGCTTCGGGGAAGCTAGGGCAGTACATGGTCCGCCACGCGTTGGAGCGCGGCTACGAGGTGGTCGGCGTGTGCCGGGAGAGCAGCGTGCCGAAACTGGCCGCGTTCGACGGCCGGATGACGGTGATCCCGGGGTCGACGAACGACCCGGAGGTGATCGCACGGGCGGTCGCGGGCTGCGACGGGGTGCTGACGGTGCTGGCACCCTGGGGCGTCCGCCAGTACTCCTCGGGCACGGCACAGGCGGTCCTCGACCACGCACGACCGGGCGCACGCCTGATCTTCTCCTGCGGCTGGCACATCTCGCGCGACGGCAAGGACAAGTACTCGCGGCTGTTCACCACGGGCGTCAAGGTCGCCGCCGTGCTGGCCAAGCTCGTCCGCGCGGTCGAGCTCGACGACCAGGTGGAGGCGTGCCGACGGGTGTTCGCCAGCGCCACCCGCTGGACCGTGGTGCGCGGCAGCACCCTGGAAGAGGGCGAGAGCCAAGGCCTGCCCGTCTGGAGCCGGCACGTGGGCGACCCGGTACTGGCGAGCAACCTGACGCGCCGGGTGGACTTCGCGCTGTTCATGGTGGAAGCGCTCACCGACGACACACTCGTCCGGGAGGCCCCGGCGATCGTCGGCTGCCGCACCCCCAGCGCGCGAGCAGCTGCTCAGGCAGGGTGGACTGGCCCTGCCTGAGCAGGAGGACATCGACAGCGTCGACTACGTCTGACCAGGCCATGGCGTCCATCAGCGGGACAAGACCTCGTCGCGCGCGTTCCGTTTCGGGTTCGTGTCCGGGTTCGTGTTCGTGTTCAGGTCACGTGCGGATGCCGGTACGTGTTGAGTCGGGCGGCTTGGCGCGTGAGGTGGTCGCGTTCGGCGAGATGGGGCGCCTTCTGGGCGGCTGCGGCATAGAGCCGCGCCGCGGTCGTCAGGTCGCCGTCGCGTTCGTGGAGGTAGGCCGCTACGGCGGTGTGGCGGGGGACCGTGTCGTCGAGGGCGGCGAGCGCGGCCAGGCCGGCTCGCGGTCCGTCGGCCTCGCCGATCGCCACCGCGCGGTTGAGACGGGCGACGGGGCTGTCGGTGAGCCGGACGAGTTCGTCGTACCACTCGACGATCTGTACCCAGTCCGTCTCCCCGGCGCTGGGCGCGTCGGCGTGCAGTGCCGCGATGGCGGCCTGGGCCTGGAACTCGCCCAGCCGGTCGCGGGCGAGCGCCGCCTGGAGGATCGAGACGCCCTCGGTGATCGCGGCCGTGTCCCACCTGCCGCGGTCCTGCTCGGCGAGCGGGACCAGGGTGCCGTCGGGCGTGATCCGGGTGGCGCGCCGGGCGTGGTGGAGGAGCATGAGGGCGAGCAGCCCCGCGGCTTCGGGGTGGTCGATCACGGCGGTGAGCTGCCGGGTGAGCCGGATGGCTTCGGCGGCGAGGTCGACGTCGCCGGAGTACCCCTCGTTGAAGACCAGGTAGAGGACGCGCAGCACGGTGGCGACATCGCCGGGCTGGTCGAAGCGGACGTCGGAGACGGTGCGTTTGGCCCGGCTGATGCGTTGCGCCATGGTCGCTTCGGGGACGAGGTAGGCCTGGGCGATCTGGCGGGTGGTGAGCCCGCCGACGGCGCGCAGGGTGAGCGCGACCGCGGACGAGGGCGTCAGGGAGGGATGCGCGCACAGGAAGTAGAGCTGGAGCGTGTCGTCCGCCGGGGCCGTGGGCCCGGGCGACGGTTCCTGGTCGAGGCGGTCCTCGCGCCGGCGCCGGGCGGTGTCGGCCCGGGCCGAGTCCAGGAACTTGCGCCAGGCCACGGTGACCAGCCACCCCTTGGGGTCGCGCGGCGGGCCGTCAGGCCAGAGGCGGACGGCTTCGACGAGGGCGTCCTGCACGGCGTCCTCGGCCGCCGCGAAGTCGGCTCCGCGGCGGACGAGGACGGTGAGGACGCTCGGCGTGAGGGTGCGCAGCAGGGCGTCGTTCATGGGTGAGGTCACTCGGTGATGGTGGGCGGCGCGGTCAGGAACGGGCGTACTTCCAGCCATTCGTGGATCGGCTTACCGCCCGCTCCGGGGGCGGCCGAGAGTTCCCCGGCCAGTTCGACGGCGCGCTCGTAGCCGTCGACGTCGATCACCATCCAGCCGGCGATCAGGTCCTTGGTCTCGGCGAACGGGCCGTCGGTGACGGGCGGGCGGCCTTCGCCGTCGTAGCGGACCCAGGTCCCTTCGGGCGCGAGCGCCTGGCCGTCGACGAACTCGCCGGTCTTCTCCAGCCGGGCCGCGAAGTCGTGCATGTACTGCATGTGGGCCGAGATCTCCTGCGGTGCCCACTGGTCCATGGGCACGTCGTTGGAGGCGGCCGGGGCGCCGCGGTAGTGCTTGAGCAGCAGGTACTTCGCCATGGTGTCTCTCCTCGGTCTGGTGCGGGCCATTCTGGCCCCGTTCACTATGGGGACGGAGCAGGCCACGGCTTCTCGACATCGCCGGCCGAACTTTCTTCGGTACGTCCCCTCGTCCTCTCGTCCCCTCGTCCCCGCACGGGGCTCGCGACCGGTACCCGTGGGGTGCCTTGGTGACTTCAAAGTGCGTTCTTCCGTCCCTGCCGCCACCGCAGCATGATTCCGGTGGCGGCAAGAGGGACCCGGAACGGCCTCATTGTTCGACCGCTGCCTCCGTCTCCTTCCCTCCCGTTCTCACGCGCACGTCAAGGGAACTCCAATCGCCCGCGGCCAGAATGCGGACGGTTCCCTCGGGATATTCCCGCACTGACAAGGAGAGATTTCTGTGTCCACACTGCAATCACCGTCGGACAGCGGCACCGGCCGCATGAGCGGGCGCGCGTGGGGCGTGCTGTTCGTGCTCTGCGGCGCCATTTTCCTCGAAGGCATCGACGTGGCCATGCTCAATGTGGCATTGCCGTCGATCCGCGAGGACCTGGAGATGTCCACGGGCATGCTCCAGTGGGTGATGAGTGCCTACGTGCTCGGCTACGGCGGGTTCATGCTGCTGGGCGGCCGGGCCGCCGACCTGTTCGGGCGCCGCCGGATGTTCGTGTTCTGGCTGGTGGTCTTCCTGCTCTTCTCCGGTCTGGGCGGTTTCGCCACGGAAGGCTGGATGCTCATCGTCGCCCGCTTCGTGACGGGTGTCGCGGCCGCTTTCATGACGCCTGCGGGCCTGTCCATCATCACCACGGGCTTCGAGGAGGGCCCGCAGCGCAACAAGGCCCTCCTGGTCTACTCCGGCACCGCCGCCGGCGGCTTCTCCATCGGCCTGGTGGTCGGCGGCCTGCTGGCCGCCGTGAACTGGCGCTGGGTGTTCTTCGCCCCGGTCATCCTCACGCTCGTCATCCTCGTCGCGGCGCTCGTCCTCATCCCGAAGTCGCCTCGCCCGGACCGCGAGGGTCAGGGTGTCGACCTGGCCGGCGCGCTGAGCGTCACCGGCGCGATCCTGCTGCTCGTCTTCGGCGTCGAGCGTGCCGCGCACGCCTCCGCGGCCGTGACGGCGGCCACGATCGGGGCGGGCCTGGTCCTGTTCGGCGTGTTCATCGCGATCGAGCGCAGAGCGGCCTCGCCGCTGGTACGCCTGGGGATCTTCCGCAGCGGCTCGCTGGTCCGCGCGAACCTGGCCGGCATGCTCTTCGCCGCGGGCTTCTTCGGATTCCAGTTCATCGCCGTGCTCTACCTGCAGGAACTGCGTGGCTGGTCGACCCTGCAGACCAGTTTCGCCCTCATCGTCATCGGCGTGGACGCGATCCTGTCCCCGACTCTGACTCCACGGCTCGTGGCGAGGTTCGGCAACGCCCGAGTGATCTTCGGCGGCCTGCTCCTCGCGGCCCTGTCCTACGCCCTGTTCCTGCCGGTCGGCGCCGACTGGACGTACCTGGCGATGTTCCCGAGCCTGATCATCCTGGGCCTCGCCTTCTCCTTGGCCTACGGGCCGCTCACCATTCTGGCCACCGACGGTGTCGCGGAGGAGGAGCAGGGCGTCGCGGGCGGCCTGCTGTACACGTCCTTCCAGTTCGGCGCCGCGCTCGGCCTGTCCTTCGTCGCCACCGTGAACATCGCCGCGACGGACGGCACGTCCCCGGCGGCTCTCCTCGACGGCTACCGCGCAGCCCTGGTCGTGCCGCTGGTCGCCGCCCTCGTCGCCGCCGTCATCAGCGCCTTCGGCCTGCGCACCCGATCCGGGGCCGGGGCAGGGTACGGCGACACCGGCCCCGTACCCACCCCGGCCCCCGACAAGGCCGTCCCCGTCGAGGCGGCGAGGTAGCTCCCGCCCGGCGCGCGAACAGCCGGCCCCCTGGCGTCACGGATCACCTGCCGAGAGGAATCGAAATGCCTGCTGCCACCGTGGAATCCTTCTCGGAAATCGAGGACAAATTCTTCGCCTACATCCAGGACATCGTCTACTGCACCATGATCACAGTGGACAGGAAATCCCGTCCCAGGGCCCGGGTGCTGCTGCCCGTCTGGGAAATGGTCGACGGAAAGCCGGTCGGTTGGCTGGCCGCCTACAAGACCCCCGTCAAGGCTGCCCACCTAGCGCACAACCCGCATACGACGTACTCGTACTGGAACCCCCGCCAGAACGCGGTGTTCATCGACAGCGTCTCCACCTGGGCCACGGATCCGGAATCCCGGCAGTACGCCTGGGACCTTTACCGCAAGGGAAGCCCCGCGGGCGTCGGCTACGACCCGATCGGCTTCTGGCGCGGCGGCCCCGAGGACCCCGGCTACCACGTCCTGCGCATCGATCCCTGGCGGGTGCAGGTGCTTCGCGGCTCGGACCTGAAGAGCCGCATCTGGACCGACGGCGACCGCCGCTGACTCCCCGGCGTGGATGGCTGAACGGCCCCCTCCCCAGGACGACACCGGCGCCGCTGAGCCGCGGGATCGGGCCGGGAGCGAGGGGGCCGGACTACCACCGCAAGTTAAGATACCGCGCAAGCGGTCTCTTTCGACCCATGATGAAGACGCGAGAGAGTGAGGGGTGGCTGTGGCGCAGCAGGAGCGGGCGATCCGTACCCGGAAGATCATCCTGGAGGCCGCCGCGGCGATCTTCGACGAGCGCGGCTACGAGGCGACGACCATCGCCGAGGTTCTGGAGCGGGCCGAAGTCACCAAGGGGGCCCTGTACTTCCACTTCCCGTCCAAGGGTGACCTGGCGCGCGGGGTCCTGGCCGCGGCAGTGACCACCGACGGCGTCCGCCCGCACGCCCTCAAGCTGCAGGAGATGGTCGACACCCTCCTGCTGCTGGCCTATCGGCTGCCGCGTGAGCCGATGCTCAGCGCGGCCCTGCGGATGGCGGTCGACCCCCAGTCGCGCCGTCAGTTCGGCACCGCCTGGCCCGACTGGACCGAGCTGCTGGCCGGATTCCTCAGGGACGCCAAGACGCGGGGGGAGCTTCTCGCGCACGTCGACGAGGAAGAGATCGCCCGCATGATGGTGTCCACCTGGACCGGGGTCCGGGTGGTGACCGAAGGCCTCCCCGGCACGTACGACCTGCCAGACGAGATCTCCCTGCTCCTCCGGCTCGTCCTGGCGGGCGTCGCGACCCCCACCGTCCTGCCCCGTCTGGACGTCTCGGCCGCCCGTGCCGCCCACCTCTACGACGACATGCCGGCCTGGCGTGCCGAGACGGCCGGGTCCGCCGTCGGCATCACCCACTGATCCCCGGTCGAGCGGGCACCGTCAGGGGCGCCGCGACGACGCCGCGCTCCAACGGGATCCGGAGGGGGCTGAGCACCCTCTCGTGCAACCGCTGGACATCGGGCGACGGTTCGAGCCCCAGCTCGTCCCGCAGGAGGCGCCGGACGCTCCGGTAGGCGTCCAGCGCCTCGGCGCGCCGCCCGGCCTGATGCAGGGCGGCGATCAGCCGGCCGTGGAACCACTCGTTGAGCGGGTAGTCGTGGACGAGGGTGCGCAGCTCGGGGATGAGTTCACGCAGCGTCCCGAGCAGGTGAGCGGCCTCGATCCGCAGTTCCAGCGCCCTGATTCTCAGCTCCTCCAGATGGACGATCCGGCCGGCGAGGACGCTGCCCGTCGGCACGTTGGAGAGCACCGGGCCGCGCCACAGGCCGAGCGCGGCGCCGACCGCGCCGGCCGCCGCCTCGTACCGGCCCGCCAGGAACTCCTCCTTCCCGCGGGCGATCAGCTGCTCGAAGACCTTGATGTCGACGTCCGCCTCGTCGACGTGCAGCGTGTACCCGCCGAACTGCGTGCTCAGCACGGGGCGGCCGCCGTCCGGGCGGGCTTCCGGTAAGGCGAGCACCCGGCGTGCGTGGTGCACATAGGTCTGCACGGTGTTGAGGGCCGAGCGCGGCGGGCCGTGCTGCCACAGTTCCCGGATGAGGGTGTCCGGTGTGACGGGGGTGTTGGAATGGGCGAGGAGCACGGCCAGGACCTGGGAGACCTTGGGGCTTCCCGCCGGAAGGATCCCGCCGTCGCCGCCGACGATCTGAAACGGTCCGATGAGGTTGAATCGCACGGCGCACTCTCCTTCAGGGCGAACGGCCCAGGCGGTTCGGCGGGGGCCGCGGGACTCACCGACACCCGGTTGCGCCCATGGCGCGCCGAAGGAACACCGCGCCGGGGGAGGAGCCCGCGGCGAGCCATGCAAATCAAACCACATGCGCGGTTTATTGTGAGGGCCTTAAGGCGCACCACCCGAGAGACGCCCCGGACGCTCCGCTGCCCGGCGCCGCCGCGAGGGCTCCGGAGAAGACCGCGCGACACGGCGCGAAGGCGGAACGATCGCCGCCCGCGCTCAGCGACCAGGGCTCACCAGCCCCGACTCGTAGGCGACGATGACCAGTTGGGCCCGGTCCCGCGCCGCCAGCTTGCCCATGATCCGGCTCACATGGGTCTTCGCCGTCAGGGGTGAGAGCCCCAGTGCTTCAGCGATCTCCGTATTGTTCAGGCCCCGACCCACCAGTGTCAGGACCTCGCGTTCACGGTCCGTCAGCCCTTCCGGACCACCCATCGCTGGGGCTTGGGGGAGCGCCAGGGCCCGGGCTATCAGCCGCGACGTCGGACCCGGCGACAACAGAGCCTCGCCGACCGCCACCGTACGGATCGCGGAGAGGAGTTCGGCCGGGCGGATGTCCTTGACCGCGAAGCCCGACGCGCCCGCCCGCAGCGCGTCCATGACGTGCTCGTCCGTGTCGTACGTCGTCAGGACCAGCACCCTCACCCCGGCCAGGTCCTCGTCGGCGGCGATCAACCGGGTCGCGCTGATGCCGTCGAGCTCGGGCATCCGGACGTCCATCACCACCACGTCGGCCCGCGCCGAACGGGCCAGCTCCACCGCCTCCTTGCCGTTGGCCGCCTGTCCCACGACCTCCATGTCCGGAGCCGACTCGACGAGCATCGCGAACGACGCCCGTACGAGGTTCTGGTCGTCCGCGAGCAGCACCCGGATCACACCGCCACCTTCCCCACCGTGAGCGGCAGCCGCGCCGCCACCTCGAAACCCCCGCCCTCGCGCGGGCCCGCACTCAGGGTGCCGCCCACGCTCCTGGCCCGCTCCCGCATCCCGACGATCCCGTACCCCGCCACCTCCACTCGACCGGAACCATGCGCACCACCCAAACCACCAAGGCCGTCCACCCCGCCATCACCATCAGGCTCACCGAGGGCATCCAAGCCGCCGGCCGCGCCCCCTCCGTCGGCATCCCCATTGGTCACTCTCACGGTCAACTCCTCATCCACCAGCCCGACATCGACCCGCACGCTCGCTCCCCGGCCCGCGTGCCGTACGACGTTGGTCAGTGACTCCTGCACGATCCGGTACGCCGCCGCGCCGACCGCCGCGGGAACCTTCGCCGTCCCCGTCCGTACCGTCAGATCGGCGCCCGAGGTTCGTACGAGATCGGGCAGTGAGGCCAGATCCGGCAACGGGCCCTCCGGCGCGGCCCGCAGGACGTCCAGGGTCGTCCGCACTTCGGCGCGGGCGTCCCGGCAGGTCTCGGCGATCTCGTCGAGCGCCCGGACGAGCGCCTCCCGGTCGAGCCGGTCCGGTGTGGCCACCAGCACATGCGCGGCGACGGACGTCTGCACTCCGATGAGGGTGATGGAGTGGGCGAGGAGGTCGTGGAGGTCTCTGGCTATCCGAAGCCGTTCCTCGACGACCTTCCGCTCCGCTTCCCGCTCGGCCCGCTCCATCACACCGGCCACCAGCTGCCGGTAGAGCCGGATGCTCGCACCGAAGACGAGCATCGCGATCACCCAGCCCGAGACTCTGAGCAGCTCCACCATTTCGTGCGGGTTGACGACGAGCTGGATGGTGAGCGTGACGGAGGTGACGATGAGTCCCACGAGCACCGTCCGCTGGGGCCGGCCGGTCGCCGCGACCGTGTACAAGGCGGTCATGGAGGCCGGTATCGGCGCCAAGTGCATGTAGTCGAACGCGTGGTACGGGGCGACGCAGGCCACCACGACAAGGAGCACCGGCAGGGGTGCCTTGCGCCGCCAGGCCAGCGGGACGTGCGCGGCGAGCAGCAGCGCCCAGCCGAGGAGGTCCGGCCGACGACCGTCGTCGACCGTGAGCGCGAGCACTCCGGCGAGCACCGCGAAGACCGCGGCGGCCGTCGCGTCACACCGCACCGGATACGGTGCGGCCTGCGGGTCACGAGTGAAAGCCGCTGCGAAGTCCATGGTGTTCATCCTCCCAGCGGGCGGGGCTCCTGACAGTCCGGGGGAGCCCCCACCCGCCCCTGATCAGACCCGTACGGGCAGCCGCTCGGACCCCGAACCGGCCGTTGACGCAGACTTCTTGGCCAACGGACCCGGCCACCACACCCTACGGCCGAGGAGCACGCTCGCACTGGTCACGAGATACGTACGGACCAGGAAGGTGTCGAGGAGGACGCCGACGGCGATGACGAAGCCGAGCTCGGCCAGTTGCACCATCGGCATGTTGATGAGAACCGCGAAGGTGGCGGCGAGCACGAGCCCCGCCGAGGCGATCACCCCGCCCGTACTGCGCAGCGCGGCCAAGGCCGCGGGCCCCGGCTCCACCCCGTCGAGGCACTCCTCGCGCATCCGATGCATCAGGAAGATGCCGTAGTCGACGCCGAGGGCGACGAGGAAGACGAAGGAGAGCAGCGCCAAACCCGGATCCGTGCCCTCGAAGCCGAAGAGCCCCTCGAAGACGAGACCGCCGATGCCGAGAGCCGCGCCCCAGACCGCGACGACCGCGGCGACCAGGATCAGCGGCGCGACAAGACTGCGCAGCAGCACGACGAGCACGATCAGCACCACGACAAGGACGAGAGGTACGACGATCCTTTGGTCGCTGGTACTGGTATCGGCCATGTCGAGCTGCTCAGCGCTGGGCCCGCCGACGTACACCCCCTCGCCGAGGACCGAGCGCAGCTCCCTGATGGTGGCGGTCTCGCCCGCGGACTGCGGCGCATGCGACGCGACGACGGAGATCTCGCTCCAGCCGCCGCCGCTGCGCGCGATGTCGACCCGCGCGACCCCCTCGGCCGCGCGGACACGCTCCAGCACGCCGGCGGAAACCGCCTCGGGAGCGACGACCGTGATGGGCTGGGTGCCCATCTGCGGATACGCGGCGGCCAGCGTCTTCATCGCCGTGACGGCCTCCGGGGTGGAACTGAAGGAGTCCTCCTGCTTGATGGCCCCGGGCAGGTTCAGCACCCCGAGCGCCAGGGCCGCCAGCGCGGCGGCACCGGTGAGCAGGACGGCGAGGGGACGCCGGCCGGCGGAGGAGCCCATGGCGGCGAACAGAGAACGGCGCGCGGCCTTCGGCGCACTCCCGTACGCGGGGATCAGCGGCCAGAACACGCGCCGCCCGAGTACGACGAGCAAGGCCGGAAGCAGCGTCAGCATCGCCACCAGCGCGCACAGCACACCGACGGCCGCCGTGGGCCCCATGCCCCGGCTGCTGTTCATGTCGGCAGCCAGCAGGCACAGCATGCCCAGCGCCACGGTCCCCGACGACGCGAGGACGGCGGGACCACAGCCGCGCAGGGCGGCGACCATGGCGTCGTACGGACGGGGAATCCGGCGCAGTTCCTCGCGGTACCGGGACACGAGCAGCAGCGCGTAGTCGGTTCCCGCACCGAAGACGAGGATCGTCATGACACCGGTGCTCTGACCGGAGACGCTGATGTCGAAGCCCTGGTGCAGGGCGTAGGTGACGGCCATCGACAGGTAGTCGGCGACCCCGGCGACGGTCAGCGGCACGAGCCAGAGGAACGGACTGCGATAGATGACGATCAGCAGGATCGCGACGACGGCTACGGTCGTGTAGAGCAACGGCCCGTCGAGAGAGCCGTACACCTCGCTCGCGTCCGTGGCCAGGGCACCGGGCCCGCCGACCTCACCGCTCACTCTCTCGCGAACGTCGTGGACGAAGACATCCCTGGCCACCTCGTCCGTCCCGGGCTCGGTACTGGACACCGCGTACAGAAGGGTCGTCCCGTCCTCGGAAGGAACCGGACGCGGAACCGAGCTGAGCGGGTGCTCGGCAGCGACCGCCGCCACTTCCCGAGCGGCACTCGCCCGGTCGGCATCGGTGAGCCCACCCTCGCGGTGATAGACGAGGACGAGGTCGGTGGACTCCCCGCCCGGCATCTGCTCGGTGATCTTCGCGACCTGAGTCGAGTCGGCACTCGCGGGCAGATAGTCGACGGCCCTGTCACGCTGTACATCACCGAGCTTGCCCGCGAGGGGCGCGGCGAGAGCGATCACGATCACCCACAACGCCAACACCCCCCAGCCGACGATCCTCTTGCGCCCTTCCATCGGGCCTCCCTCCACAGATCCCCAACAGGTCGATCCCAGATTCCCGCGCTCAGAAGGAGGATTCGTCGCACCGAAGGTCGAGTTGAGGACTACTGCGAGGGTCGGCACCCCAAGCCGACTACTCCCGGGGAAGTACGACCCGTACCCGCCATTCCCGCAACCCAGTGACCGCCACCCACACAGAAGCGCGCCCACCCCCAGAGGACGTGCGTGCCCCGCCCTTCTCCCGACTGACGCCTTCGGAGACGTCCGGGGTGACCAGCCTCAGCCCATACGGGCCGTTCCTGAGCCCCTCCGGGGGAGCTCAGGCACGATCACCTGTGGCGCTTCCAGACGGCGCGCCGGACAAGGATCAGTCCTTGCGGGCGAGTAGCTGGATCTCCTGGAACTGCCGTCGGTCCGTGGGTTGAGGCTCGCGAACCATCCGGGCCACCTCGCCCAACCCGGATGTGCGCAGCATCGCGGCAAGGTGATCAGGCCACCACCGATAGGCCGGAGCGACTGTGTGATCGAAGACCTGTGTCGGGTGAGAAGAGTCCTCGCTTGCCGAAAAGCCGATCAATAGGTGGCCGCCAGGCGCCAGCACACGGTGGAATTCCGCCAAGATGACCGGGAGCTCCGGCGGCGGCGTGTGGATGATGGACCAACGGGAGAGTACGCCGCCCAGCACGCCGTCAGCGATGTCCAACTCCGCCATGGAGCCCACGTCGAACCGCAGTGCCGGATGGGCCTGTCGAGCCAGCTCGATCATTGCGGGAGAGGCGTCGACACCAAACGCCTTCAGCCCCAGCTCGGCCAGATGAGCGGTGATATGGCCGGGCCCACACCCCAGGTCCGCGACCTGGCCGTCCCCCCTCGCGCTGACGACCTCGGCGAAGGCACCCAAGATCGCGCGGTCCAGGGGACTGTCACGCAACGTGTCGCGAAACAACTGCGCATAGAGAGGGGCAGCAGTGTCGTAGGCCTCGCGGGCGGAATTGAAGGCATCGTGTTCGACCATGCGCACGACAGTAGTTCCTGCCCCCGAGGCGTAGGGAACTCCGGCGAGAGGAAGTCCCAAGGACAAGTGCTGACGACACCTCCATCCTCGCCCCGATGGCGAGGACGCTCTCACGAGCCCGGACCTGGACCGGGCTTGTGCTCCTGTTCCGCCTGGCGTTGGGTTTGCGGGGGTAGCGGCGACAACGGATGGAGGTAGCCCTCGTGGACGAGGCATTGTTCGTGAGGTACCAGGGAAGGACCCGCAGTCCACGGGGGATCTTCCCGGGCGTCTTCGCGTTGGCCAACGGTCTGGCGCGCGAAGGCCGGCTCTCTGAGGAGGAGTACCGGTTCTGGCGGGCGAACAACGACTGGTACGACGCCAACTATCCCAACCCCTCCGACACCGACCCGCACGTCTATGACCACGAGCTGCACCCCGGCGCTGTCGCCTGGTTCAAGACCACAGCCGTACATCTCATCGACAGGGTGGCTGGATACCTGGAACTTCTCGCCGCGCACGGCGTCGAGTGCGAGCGGGTCGAGTCTTCGGCTCCAGGCCGGATCATCTACGAGGATGACGTACAGGTAGTGGTCGTGCCGTGAGGTCGAGCCCCACGGCCGCGAGCCTCCAGCACAAGGGTGAGCGGGAGGCTCGGTGTGCGGGGCGGGGGAGTGGGCTCGCGTAGCCCATTCCCCCGGCCTGGCGTAAGGAGGAGCGCGTTATTCCGCTGCACGGACCGGACGGCTCATCAGCGGGCGCGCACATGGAGTCAGAACTCGAAGACGGGCCCGGTCGCGAGCATGAGTGCGCAGTCGTTCTCGTACGTGCGCTCCCACTGGACTTCGCGGCCTCGGAAAGTGCCGTGCGCGGTCACCGTGACCGCTGTGGAGTCGTTGGAGCAGAAGGCGGTGCTTTGCCCCGGCAGACGGTCGAAGTCGCCATCGGCCGTGCGGAGGTCTCGGCAGGCCTCGCGTGCGAACGGTTGGTTACGGCCTTCGGAGCCGGGGCAGTCGAGGCAGACGAACCTGATGGCCTCGGTCTCGCCCAGCATCCGGGTGGCGGTGAGCAGGACGTGCGCCTCCCCGGTCGACTCGGCGAGGCCTACAGCGGATGCGGCGGGAGCAAGGCCGGCGGCGAGGATGCCGGTACTGAGCAGGGCTGTGAGGATCTTGTTCATGATCGAGCCAACAGACGCCGAGAGCGCTCGGTCACTTCGCTCGATGGAGTCACGCCACAGCGCAGCCGGCGCCGTGCCCGCGCAGCCCATGGAGCTCGCCTGCGCTGGTGGTGGGGCGGTGGCGGCCGCGACGGCTGCGGGCTTCGGTAGTCGGTTCGCCCCCACGAAGGAGGTAACCGCGTTTGCCGGCCGGCCATGCGCGCTTTCAGGGGCCGCACATAGTTCGTTTCAATCCGGCTCATTCCGTTAGGGGAACGCATTCGGTAAGAAGGTCGACGACGTCGCGCCACGCTCGGTGTGCGTGTTGCGGGTGGTAGCCGATGCCGGGGACTACCGCCTGGTCGACGGGCGGGTGGTGGAAGGCGTGCAGTGCTCCGCCGTAGACCGTGAGGCGCCAGTCGACGCCGGCCGCCTGCATCTCGGCGGCGAACGCTTCTCGTTGCGCGGGCGGCATGATGGGGTCTTCTGATCCGACCCCGGCCCAGACGGGGCAGCGGATGCGGGCTGCCTCGCCCGGCCGGCCGGTCAAGAGTGCGTTGACTGTCCCGATCGCGCGCAGTTCGACGCCGTCACGTCCGAGTTCCAACACGATCGCGCCCCCGGTGCCGTAGCCGATGCCGGCGATGCGGTCGGGGTCGGTCCGTTGTTCGGCGCGCAGCACGTCGAGCGCGGCGTGGCCAATGCCACGCATCCGGTCGGGATCGGCGAGTAACGGGGTCGTGCGCGCCAGCATTTCTTCGGGGTCGGTGAACCACCGCCCCCCGTTGATGTCGAAGGCCAGCGCTACGTAACCCAGTTCGGCGAGGGCATCGGCCCGGCGTCGCTGGAAGTCGTTCAGACCCGGCCCTTCGGGCCCGATCAGGACCGCGGGTCGGCGGTCGACACCGGAGGGGAGCGCGAGGTGCCCGACCATCGTCAGGCCGTCGGCCGGGTACTCGACCGTGCGTGTGGTGATCGTCGTCATGAGCCGGACTGTAGTGACGATCGAGCCCGGTCGGGCCGGTCTTCACCCTCGGCGAAACGGCGAGAGCGTGGCCCATGGCCGGGCACACGACAGGTTCTGGCCCTGGTGAAACACGTCGATGCCGCTGCGGCCCTGGCCCGGTGTCCTCGGCCGATGGGCGACGAGGGCCGCGCCTGGCAGCGTACGGGGCCAGTGCGCCGACAGTGCAGCAGGATCATCACCGCCGGTGACACGGAGGAACGCGCCATCGGCGGTAGCGCGGAGCGGTGGCACGATCTCCGCGACCGGCCAGCCGCGGCGGGGACGGCGAGTTCGGCGTAGGCCTGCCGCCTGTCAACGACGCTACGAGCCGCCGCTGACAAGGCTGGGCGGTGCCGGGCTGTCGTTCGGACGGCACTGCAATCTGGCCTTCTCCACCGCGCCAGGCTCCAAGAGCCGGCTCCAGCCAGCCTCTCGGACGGTAGGCGTCGCCCACGAAGCGCGAGTCGTCCTGACCACGTTCGGCAACGGACACCGCAGTGTCCACGGAGGCGTATCCGACCAGGTTCGTCCGACCCGGCAGCCGCTCTCCGGTCCCGGTTTGCTCCATGGCTGGGGCGGACGGGTTCGAGGCCGCGGACTCCGTGGCGGACAGCGGCGGCCGCGGGAGCTCGCGGGGGAGGGGCTACGCGGCACCCGCCGCTGCCAGTACCGCGACAGGCAGGAGAAGAATCCACTGCGGCAGTCGGAGTAGTGGTCTGGACCATCCGACGGACAGCGTGACGACCAGGAAGGCCGCCGCGTACGCGATGAAGTGCGCGGCCACGAACCACGCCACCAGGCCGGTCCCTGGCGTACCGGCCGTCAGGGAGAGGTAGAGCAGAGCGAGTCCGGAAAGCACCAAGTCGACGCTCACCATGTGCCACACGGCGTGCAGGACACGCTTGGGTTCGTCCGCGAGCCCACTGGCCAGCAGCGGGCGCACCACATCGCGGCGCCCACCGACGATGTGCACTGCGGCCACGCCGACAGCGGTGATACCGGCCGTGAGAAGCCAGCTGTTCATCGGACCTCGATTCCCTTGGCCACGACAGTGGCCAGCCGTGCGGCCAGCCGCCGGTCAGGGTGCTCCCCGATCAGCCCTACGTGGAAGAACACAGCTCCTGCCAGCGTGTCCAGGACCAGGTCCACAGGCGTTTCGGCCGCGATCTCCCCGCGCGCCACGGCGCGCTCGAAGACAGTCAGCAGCCGATCCTTCGACGGGGCGAGGAAGTCGGCGCGGATGCGCGCCTTTAGTTCCGGATCGGCGGCGAAGTCAGCGAGCAGCCCCGGAAGTGCCGCCGCGGCGGCAGGCGCGCTGAACTCGTCGACCAAACCCTGCAGAAGCACGGTCAGATCCCCGGCCAGCGTTCCGGTGTCCGGGGGCGGAGCGTCATCGGTGGTCGTGAAGACGGCCTCGAACACCAACTCCGGCTTGCCCGGCCACCGCCGGTAGATCGTGTCCTTGCCGACACCGGCCCGCGCGGCCACCGCCCCGATCGATGTCGCGGCGTAGCCGACCTCGACCACCAGTTCGGCCGTCGCGCCGATGATCGCCTCGTGCGAACGGGGATCCCGGGGGCGCCCCCTGGAGGGCAGAGGAGAACTCATGGCATTTACCTTACGGGTCGACCCGTAAGGTAAACAAGAGGCCGGCTTGCCCTTCGAAACCGGGGCCGGCGACGCCTCTTCAGGTCGTCGGACAGCCGACGGGCGGGCAGAAGAGCTCCCGGAGGCCGTCGACGGGCACGTGGGCGGGTCCACGCGATTGGCGCAACCGCCCCCGCTAGTGCCGCATCAGGCAACGTTTGCCCTGTCGACGACGGCGCGTAGGCGCTGGTCGTCGGCGTGGCGGTTTCGCCAGAGGATGTAGCGGCGGATCATGCTGCCCTGTTCCTTGTGGTCGGCGTGGTCGGCGTGGTCGGTGCCGTCGAGGGTGAAGTAGCGCAGGGCCGTGAACTGGGCCTCAATGCGGTTGAGCCAGGAGCTGTTGGTCGGGGTGTAGGCCATCTCGACGTTGTTCGCCGCTGCCCAGGTGCCGACGCGCTGGCACTTCTTCGCGGCCAGGTGCGGGAAGAAGTCGTCACTGACGATCGCGATCCGGATCTGGGGCGGGTAGAGGCTGCGGAGGTAGCGGCAGAACTCCAGGAACTGAGTCCGTCTCTTGACCGGCTTGATGTGGCCGTAGAGCTTGTCCTTGGCCAGGTCCAGGGGCGGCGAACAGGTGCCGGACCCCGCCGTAGCGGTTGTAGGTCGCCAGGCGCCGTCGGCGGGGCTCACGGTCGGGGTCCTTGTGCTTACCGCCCCGTTCGGCCCACTGCCGGCCCGGGTGGGGCATCAGGCTGAGAAGCCGTTGTCGTACCGAGAGGTTCGGTTGCGGGTCGAACTTGGGTGCTCGGTTGGTGATCGGCTCGTGGCCGGTGAATGAAAGCAGGGCCTCCCGCACAGCTCATGGGTGTTGAAGTCCATTCGAGCGTCAGGAGGCTCTGTGCCTCAGTCTTCCGTGCCGGTGTCCGTGGAGTCCAACCCTGATATCCCGTCGTGTGTCTGTCTCGCCCATGTGTACGAGAATGCGGCCGACCACGGTGTGCGAAGGCGTCATTACTCCTCGGACATGACGGACCGGGAGTGGGTCCAGGTCCGCGCCGCGATGCCGGTGCCCGGCTGGCTGGAGGGCCGTGGCGGGCAGCCGGAAAGCTATTGCCACCGGCAGATGATCGACGCGATTCGCTTCCTCGTGGACAACGGAATCAAGTGGCGGGCGATGCCAGTGGACTTTCCCGCCTGGCACCGGGTCTACGTGTTCTTCCGCCGCTGGCGGGACAAGGGCCTGGTCAAAGAGTTCCATGACCGGCTGCGGGGGAAGACCCGTGCCGCGGCCGGCCGGGAGCCGGAGCCGACCGCAGGCATCATCGACTCCCAGTCGGTCAAGGCCGCCGCGTCCGTGCCCGCCTCCTCCCGCGGCTTCGACGGCGGGAAGAAGATCAACGGCCGCAAGCGGCACATCGTGGTCGACACGACAGGGCTGCTGCTGGCGGTCATGGTCACCGCGGCGAACGTGACCGACCGGGAGGCGGCCCAGGTTCTACTCACCCGGCTGACCATGAGGTTCTTCCTGTGCTCAGGCCGGTCTGGGCCGACGGCGGCTACACCGGTCCCCCGGTCGACTTCGCCGCGAAGGCACTGCGTCTCGCACTCACGGTCGTCAAACGCGATGCGGACCTGTCGGGCTTCGTGGTGCTGCCCCGCAGGTGGGTGGTGGAGCGGACGTTCGGGGGGCTGATGCGCTCGCGCCGGCTGGCACGCGACTACGAAAGGCGGACCGACACGTCCGAGGCGATGGTGCTGTGGTCAATGACCATGGTCATGAGCCGCCGCCTCGCGAAACAGCGACGCTGAAGGAGCCCGGGGTGTCCTCGGCAAGCCAGCCCCGCGCGGCCAGACGCTTCGCCTTGGACCGCACGCGCCGAACCGAGGACACGCGAACCGCCGCCTGACCGGGAGGTCCGGGAGCACCGGCCCCGGCCTGCACACCCGGCGGCGTCCTACGAAGGCGCGTTCCCCGCCCGGCTCTGCTGCCGCACCCGCCGCCTCATGACCCCGGCGGGGACCGCGACCCCGATCAGGACCGGGACCCCCGCGGCGATCCCGACCCAGAGAACGAGCGCTAGGTAGCCGTAGGCGGCGTTCCGCGTGTCCTGGTCCGCCCATACGAGGAAGACGATGCTCACCACGAGCGCGACCGCCATGAGGGCGGCGACGACGACGGCGGTCCAGGTGAGAACGCCCGCCCACCGCCGGTAGGAAGCGGTGACCTCACGGGCCTGCGGTGGCGCGTACACGCCGGGCGCACCGGGCGGCCGGGGCCAGTGGGAGGGAGGCTGCTGGTCGGACATGGGACCAGTTCTACTGTGCGCGGCCCCGGAACACCACCCTTCACTTCTTCATGGCGTCCCACCTGATGGAGCTGAAGCTGCGCACCAGGGCGACCAGCGCGGCCCCGAGCCGCCAGTCCAGGTCCGGTTCGTGCAGGTGCAGCTTGTCGCCGCCGGACCTGAACTCCAGGGGCATCCTGCCGCCCGCACGCCATCGGATGCGCCGGGGGCCGCGCGCGGCACCGCCCACGCTCGGGGAGCTGTCGACGACGGAGACGAGGACGATCAGCACCATCAGGGGCAGACACAGCCACCACACGAACCACCACACGATCCGGCCCTTGTAGCCCACCGCATCGGGGCCGCCGGGCGGGGTCACGGTCCAGCGCGTGCGAAGGCCCCTGCCTCGGAACACCTTCTCGCGCACGATCGTGCCGATGTGCTCGCCGTGCGCGCCGAGGACCTGGAAGGTGGCGACACCGTCGGCGGCGGACTGGGTCACCACCGTGGCCACCCGCTCCCGGCGGTGTTCGTCGGCCCACAGCACGAAGGCGCGGGCGCCGCTCTTGCGGGCCGCGAGATAGGCGGGTATGCCGCCCGGCGGCAGCTCGCGCTCCGGGTACGCGACCACGCGGGCCGGTCCCGAACCGTCGGTGAAGTCGATCGAATCCCTGACCGTCCCCGGGTCCTGGACCCTTCCCCGGACGCTGTTCATACTCAGTACGTTGCTCACCCGGCGGGCTCCTCAAGGGCTGCTAAGGGGGTGCGTCCAGCTATCAGCTGCCTACTCTATGGGCTGGATCCGGTCGGTCGGTCGGCCGGATCGGGTCGGCCGGCCCGTGCGGGAGCCGACGAGAAAGGGGCGGCAGGCCCGCAGGCCCACCGCCCCTTCGTCCAGGGGGAGTTACTGGATGATCGTGATCCGGTCCGTCGCCGGCGGGGCCAGCGGTGCGGCGGCCGTGGAGTGGGCCGCCAGGTAGGCGTTGAACAGGTCCCGGTCGAAGGCGCCGACCAGCTTGTTCGTGCCCTGGCCGAGGGCCGCGAAGCCGCCGCCGCCGCCCGCGAGGAACTCGTTCATCGCGACGCGGTAGGTGCGCGCCGGGTCGATCGCCTCGCCGTTCAGCTTGATGATGTCGGCGACCACGCGGTCCGCGCCGCTCTTCGTCAGGTCGAGGGTGTAGGTGAGGCCCTCGGAGGCCTGGAGGATCTTCGGGCTGGCCCCGTTGGAGCTGCTGACCTGCTGCTGGAGCGCGGTGACCAGTTGGGCGCCGGTCAGGTCGACGACGTTCATCATGTTGGTGAACGGCTGCACGGTGAACGCCTCGCCGTAGGTGACGACCCTGTCGCCCTTGGCTCTGTCCATGAGATCTCGTGAACAAAGCCACGCCCTCACTGCCGGACGCCTTGTGCACCAGGTCCGCGCGGATGCCGCCCGGGTTCATGAACGTGACTTCCGCTCCGCCCTTGTCGGCCGGGGCGAGACCTTCGAGCTGGGCGTCGGCGATGACGTTGCCGAGCGGCTTCTCGGGGGCCGTGGCCTCGGCCGTTGATGTCGGCGCTTGCTGAGCTGCATCGCGCCCGCGTCATGCGAGTTCACACGTTCGGGGGGCTGATGCGCTCACGCCGCCTGGCCCGCGACTACGAGAGGCGGACCGAAACGGCCGAGGCGATGGTGCTGTGACACATCCAGCCACGTGATCATTCTGGCCTGGCCCACCGCGCAGGGGACCACCCACACGGCGGAAGTCACGAGGCAAACGTAGTCAGCGCTCGGGTCAGTTCGGCGTCGTACTGATCAGCGTCGAAGTAAAAGGCCGGGGGGCGCGCCTCATCAACCGGCACCTGCCAGTCGGACCACTCCACGATCCCGCCGTGACGCTGCACGAACACGGACAGGTAGCCACAGCATCCACCCGTGCACTCGGGCTCACCCAGCACTACACGTCGCCCCTCGTCGGTCGCCCAGAGAGGACCCTGGCCAACAGCCGGCAATGCCTCCTCCGCGAACGGGCCGCGGCCTCCCTCTCCGATCGCCGCTGCCACCACTTCCTCGCCATCGATCCGGAGACAGCTGGGCAGCCCATCGGGGGCCTGGTGGCAACACATTGACCGCAAGCCGATTGAACACCCAAGCACCCCTTTTTCGGCGGAACGCCGATCAGCAGATCAGTGGCTGGTCGACTTTAGGTGCGTCGCCTGAGCTCACTGCCGACACCAAGGACGACTGTCAAGCGCAGGCCGCCGCCCTGCAGCCACCCGGCCGGGAACCAGTCGTCGTGCATGCTCGTCAGGTTCGGTTCAGTTCCCCACCCGGCCGGTGTCGTACGCCCACATCGCGATCTCGACCCTGTTTCGGGCGCCGATTTTGGTCAGCAGGCTGGCGACGTGGGTCTTGGCGGTCGTCAAGCCGATGTATAGCTCGGCGGCGATCTCGGCGTTCGTGCGGCCACGGGCGACCAGCGTCAGCACCTCCTCCTCGCGTTCGGTGAGCGGCTCGATCGGTTGGGTCCGTCGGCTCGACGGTTCCCTGGCGGCGAGGGTGGCTAGCAGCCGCCGGGTGATGTTCGGCGCGATCAGGGCATCGCCGACGGCGGCGGCATGGACGGCCTGGACGAGCAGCTCCGGCCCGGCGTCCTTGAGCAGAAAGCCTCGGGCGCCGGCCCGGAGCGCGCCCTGGACGTACTCGTCGAGGTCGAAGGTCGTGATCACCACTACCGCGATCGGGTCCGGGACGCCCCGCCCTGCGAGGAGCTCGGTCACCTCGATGCCGTCGAGCCCGGGCATCTGGATGTCGACCAGGCAGACGTCGGGGCGGAGCCGATGCGCCAGCTCGACGGCGGCGTGGCCGTCGGCGGCCTGGCCGACGACCTCGATGTCGGGCTGCGCGTCAAGGATCATCGACAGGCCGGTGCGCACCAGATCTTGGTCGTCGGCCACCAGCACGCGCACCGTCATCGGCGTACCTTCGTCGGCAGTTCGGCGTCGACCGTCCACCCGCCCTCGGGCGCCGGCCCGGCACGCAGCGTGCCGCCGAGCAGCTGCACGCGCTCGGTCATCCCCAGCAGCCCGAAGCCGTGGTTCACCGACCGTGCCGGGTCGATCTGTCCGTCGTCGGTCACGCGTAGTCGCAGCCTTCCCGCGCCCTCTACGACCTGGATCTCCACACGCGAGGCGTTGCGGGCGTGCCGCAGGGCGTTGGTCAGCGCCTCTTGAGCCAGCCGGTAGACCGCCGCGTCGACCTGGGGCGGAAGTTCGTCCAGGTCATCTGGCAACTCTACGTCGACGACCGGGACCGGGGCGCGTCGGGCGAGGGACACCAGGTCGGCAACGCCGGGCTGGGGGGCGTACTCCGCCGGCGCTCCGTCGCGCAGCACCCGGACCATCGCCCGCATCTCCGCGAGCGTCCGCGACGCTTCCCCTTCGATGACCGCCAGCGCCTCGAGCGCCGCTTCAGGTCGCTGCCCGGCCATCGCCCGGCCCGCCTGCGCCTGCACAGCGATCGCCGAGACGTGGTGGGCGACCATGTCGTGCAGCTCGCGCGCGAGGGCGACCCGCTCCTCGCTGCGGCTCTGGTCCAACGCCCGGCGCCAGCTCTCGGCGCGGTAGCGGAACGCCGCTCCGTCCGCCGCCGCCGCCAGGATGGCGAACCCGCCGATGACGTCGGCCGGCCCGGTGTAGTCGGCGACCGTACCGATTCCCGCAGCGACCGCCACCACCGCCAGGCCGATCACGATCTCGCGCCCTGAGCCCCAGCGGACCAGCGCGTAGACGAGCACCAGGATGTAGATCATCGTGTCGAGGCCCACGCTCGGGGCCCCGCCCAGCAGGCTCGCCAGACCCAACGCCATCACGGTGCCGAAGGCCACCACGACACAGGCCAACGGGTGGGTACGCCGCCACAGCAGCACCGGCGCAAGTCCGACCGCCACGATCGTCGCGAACGGCCGCCAGGCGACGTCGTCCCGGAGGACTCCCTCGAGCAGTGCCGTCACCATCAACACCCCGACCAGCACCCAGTCGCGCGACACCCGTTCGGGAGCGTCCGTGGCGCGGGGCTCGGTCCACAGCGAGCTCAGGGCGTTGGTGGTCACACACCCAGTCTAGGGACCGCCGAGGCGTCGGGGACCGACCGAAAGAACGAGACGCCGCTCCTTCCAACGGTCGAGGCGGGTCCGGCCTCGACGCCGATGTGCCCGCCGCCGGGCTCAGCGATCGTGGACCTACCGATCCTCACCACAACAACGGAGCCTACGATGAGAACACGTCAACCCACCACCACCGCACTGGAAGACCCGCGGATCCCGGTGAGAGCCAAGCTCGCCGCAGCGTGGACGAGCTTCATGTTCCTGTACGTCTACGTGGACATTCTCGCCTTCTTCAAGCCCGGCGTCATCGCTGACATCGAGGCCGGCGTCGTCTGGGAGTTCGACATCAGCCAGACGTTGATGACCGCCTTCCTCGCGCTCATGGCGATCCCGATCCTCATGGTCGTGCTGTCGATGACGCTGCCCGCCCGGGCGAACCGCATCACGAACCTCATCGTGGCCTCGGTACAGGTCCCCTTCGCGGCATTCAACGCGGTGGGCGAGTCCTGGACGTACTTCTACGGCCTTGGCGTCGCACTGGAAGTGATCGTTCTCGCCCTCATCCTGCGGTACGCCTGGACCTGGCCCCGCACCACGCCGTCGGCGACCATGGCGACCAGCCCGGACCGTGAAACCGTTCGCGCCCAGCAGCAAGCGTGAACCCAAGAGCAGTCCCCGTCCTGTTCGGAGCCATCTGCCTCGGTGCCGCGGTGTGGGCCTCCTGGCGGTGGGACACCAACTACCACTGGGACGTCGCGTAGGGGCCTTCCAAGACCCCTACCGGCAGGTCAGGTCATCGGATGCGCACACAGGCCCACCGCATCGTCGACACCGACCCCAAGCGCGGCAACGTCGTCGTCCGCGTAACTGGCACCCGCCACGACGAGCCGACGTATCAGGTCCGCCAGTCCCCACCGAACACCCAGTAGGTCCCCGGTCATGATCCAGGCACACCAGCTCACCAAGCGCTACGGCGACAAGACCGCCGTGCACACCCTCAGCTTCACCATCGCGCCCGGCACCGTCACCGGGTTCCTCGGTCCCAACGGTGCCGGCTAGTCCACCACCATGCGGTTGATCATGGAACTGGACCGGCCGACTTCGGGCACCGTCACGGTCAACGGCAAGCCCTACGGGCGGCACCGTTCCCCGCTGCGGGAGGTCGGCGCCCTGCTCGACGCCAAGGCCGTGCACCCCGGCCGCAGCGCCCGCTCGCACCTGCGCACTATGGCCGCCACCCACAACATCAAGACCTCCCGTGTCAGCGGGGTCATCGAGATGACCGGCCCGGCCGGGGCCGCGACCAAGCGCGTCGGCGGGTTCTCCCTCGGCATGAGCCAACGCCTGGGCATCGCCGCCGCACTCCTGGGTGACCCCCGAACGCTCATCCTCGACGAGCCGGTCAACGGGCTCGACCCCGAGGGCGTGCAGTGGGCTCGCCAGCTGGTGCGCGACCTGGCCGCCGAGGGACGGACCGTGTTCCTGTCCTCGCACCTGATGAGCGAGATGTCCCAGACCGCCGATCAGCTCCTCGTGATCGGCCGCGGTCACATCATCGCCGCCGGCTCGGTCCAACGGGTCATCGACTCCGTCGCCAGCGGCGCTGTGCGGGTGCGCTCTCCGCGTGTCGGCGGACCCGTTGGTGGACGCGCTGAACACGTGGATCGGGACGGCGTTCGCGCCGGAGAATCTCGATCGGACCGTTCAGGCGCTGGTCGAGTCGCAGGGTGGTGCACGGGAGACCGGCGACCTGACCAGGCGCGGCAGCGACGGGACGAAGCTCAAGCCAAGCTCCGGTGGTTCCAAGCGGCGATCGCTGCGGGGATCGACCCGGCAGCACTGGTCGACGTGATCAACGAGGCCGAGGCGGTTCGAGCGGCGGCGCAAGCCGAACTCGACGACACTCCGGCGCCGAACCTCGTCACGGCCTGCGAGGTGTACGCCATGGTCGATTCCCTCGACGACATCCCGGTCGTGAACGCACCTCACCTCGTCGCCCTGGTCCGCGCCGGCGCGCCCGGTTCGAACGCGGCTTATCGAGCGTCCCGAGACCCTCGCGGCATGACGAGCTCAACCGATCCACAGGATTTGACAATTACTCGTCACGGCGGGTGCGTTGGCCGAATGACCGTCGGAAGTAGAAGACGGGACCGGTCTTGACAGTGGCCTCGCAGCTGTTGCCGCAGGGTGACGGGGGCGAGTCCGGTGGCGAAGAGCACGGCCGCGGGGGCGGTGACGATCTTGTTCATGCTCGGATCAACGCTGGGGAGGGGGCATGGGTTCAGTCCCAGTCAGGGGCGCCGGCCGCGCCCCAGCCGATGTCGGCCCCTGGGATCGGCAGGCGCCGTTGATCGCGTAGTCGGTGCTCGGCGCCGCTGTCGTGAGGGGGTGCGCGTGTCACGGCCTGTGGTCGCGTCCGTCCCGTGGGGCGAAGGCTGCGAGGGCCTCGGCGTCGGTCGCGCGAGCGTTCAGGAAGTAGTCGGCCCATTCGGCGATGTCGGGGTAGGGCGAGTCCTGGCCTAGTCGGGTGGCTGCGGCCTGGAGGTCGTAGGACGTGGTGCGGAGTTCGACGCCCGGGCCCAGCAGGGCCCAGTGCGCTCCGGTTCGTCCGTAGGGCATGCCGATGCTGCCGGGGTTGATCACGAGCCGGCCGTGGGCGAGGCGGACGAACGGCATATGGGTGTGGCCGCAGACCACGGTGCGGACGTCGGCATCGAGTCCGCTGAAGACTTCCTTCCAGCGGTCGAGGCGGGAGTCGACCAGGACGACCTCCTCGTCGTCGCGCGGGGTGGCATGGCAGAACAGCACCTTTCCCAGGCCATTGATGGACAGGGAGAGTGATCGTGGCAGCGAGCCGAGAAGGTCGAGATGGTCCTCGCGGAGCTGTTCGGCTGCCCAGGGGGCGATCGGGTCGGGGATCGTGGCGCGTTGTCCCCGGCGGTATTCGAGGAGTTCGCGGTCGGCGTTGCCGCTGATCCAGATGACGCGGTCGCCGAGGCTGGTCAGCAGGTCGAGCACCTGGGTCGGTTGCGGACCGGCGGTGATGTCGCCGGTGAGAACGATGTGATCGGCGGCGGTGACGTCTGGTTCGGCGAGTACTGCCTCCAGGGCCGGCAGGACTCCGTGAACGTCGGACAGGACGGCTACTCGGTTCAGCATGGTCACCACTGTGAGGTGAAGGCAGCCGAGTGGTGCGATCTTTCGCCCGGCGCGTAGTCCAAGGACCGACCGCCGCTGTCCCCGACGGTGTTGTGGCGCCGCTATGAGTTGGTTGTTGGTGGGACGAGGCGGGTGGCGGTGTGGCGGGCGGCGGTGAGGGCTGACCAGGCGGTGATGGTGAGGAGATCGTTGTCGGTGGTGCCGTTGTCGCGTAGGGGGGTGATGACGGTGTCGTCGATGCGGTAGGAGGCGTAGGCGGTGAGGAGGGCGAGGCGGGCGGTGGGGCGCTCGTGGGGAGGGAGTGGTTCGAGGGCGGTGTTGAGCCAGGTGAGGTCGAGTGGTTGGGGGGTTTCGTCCCAGTCGGTGAGGTGTGCTTCGAGGAGGGTGCGGATGGTGGTGGGGATGGTGCGTTCGGCTGCGGTGGTGATGGTTGCGGTGGCACGGGCGAAAGCGGCGGCGATCGTGGGGGTGTTGGTGGCCCAGTGAAGGTCGGGGGGGAGTGGTGCGGGCGGGAGGAGGTCGAGGGAGCGGCCGGGTTCGTGGTGGGTATGGGTGGTTTTGCGCAGGGCGCGGGTGAAGAGGCGGGTAACGGTGCGTCGGGCGGTGGGAGGGATGCGGTCGGGGAGGGCTGTGGGGCCGAGGAACACGTTCACCATGCGGTTGAGGTAGTGGAAGGTCGTGGCTACGCCGAGTGCTTCGGGTAATTGCTGTGGGGTGGGGGGTGTGGTGGGGCGTTTGTCCGGGGGTTGGGTGGCCCAGGCGGCGAGGTGGTGGGCCTCGTTGTCGGGGGTGGTGGGTGTGAGGGTGTCGAGTGCGCTGGTGTGCACGTGGATGCAGTAGGGGCAGGAGTTGGTCTGGGAGACGGCGGTGGCGATGGCTTCTTTGTGGGCGCGTGGTAGTTCGCCGGTGGCGAGGAGTGTTTCGCGGAGGAGGGTCCATGCTGCGGCGAGGAGGGGTGGTTGGGGGGCGTGGAGGGCGATGGGTGGTGCGAGCATGCCGAAGTCGCGTTCGACTTCTTCGTAGACGGCCGCGGCCAGGCCGGTCGCGGCCGTCGGGGGGACGGGTCGGATGTGGCGGATGTGGGTGAGTGACCTGCGCGCGGCCGGTCGGATGAGGAGGTGCGACATCTTTTTCCTTCCTCGCGTGGGTCTGCGGAGGTGTGTGTGGTGTTAGGGGGTGGGTGCGCCGTAGGTGATGTTGATGCCTTGTGTTTGGGCGGTTTGGATGATGTGGGGGATGGCGCGTTCGGCG